>JAGPMK010000014.1 GCA_018052995.1 Syntrophorhabdales bacterium
GTATGGTAAGATAGAAGAGATTGGCAAGGACAAATCCGCTTACCACAAGGGCAACAACAGAGGCTGTGCCAAGGAAAAGGAAAAGAGACCCTGAGATAACACTCATAAACTGAAGCATATCCCTTGAGCTCCTTACAGTAAAATCATCCTGTTCCCCCTTTATCCCGTGATTTTTCCTCAATACCATTTTTATATCCTCAATAGTGGCATCTACATCCCTTGTTGTCTTGACCCTTAAGGCGCCTACATACCTCTTTTCATTTGCGAGTTTCGATGTTACAGTAGACAGGGGCATGACAACCCTGTCATCTATATGAGGACCGCCTGCAGCGCCTCCCTTTTCCTCAAGGACACCTATAACCCTTGTGTGGAGTCTACCGATAAGTATGGTCTTCCCCACTGCCTCCTCACCCCTAAACAACTCGTCATATACCTTATAGCCTATCACACAGACCGGCTCAACGTTCAGCACATCATCCCTCTTGAACACGGTCCCCATGTAGAGATTCCATTTATATGCATCAAAATAGTTCTCTGTAGAGCCTATGACATTTGTCTGCCATTTTCTGTCCCTATATCTCATTATAAGTCCCCTTACAGAATATGTCTTTGTTATGTCATATATACCCTCTACCCTTTCTATGGATTCAGCATCCCTGTAAGTCAATGTGATAACCCTCTCCCTTGCCATTCTCTGTCTCTCACTACCACTGAATATCATAATTGAATCTGGACCCAGCGCCTCAAATATCTCGTATGCTTTTTTATTTGCCCCATCTATTGTGGTGATAATAACGCAGATAGAGAGGATGCCGAGGGCAACCCCTGAAAGAGAAAATACAACCCTTGCCCTGTAGTAGAAGAGGATCTTAAAGGTCTCCTCTAAGAATTCCTTAATTTGCAGTATCTTCAGAGATGATCCCATCCTCAATCCTTACAAGCCTCTTGCCGAACTGGGCTAATTTGGGGTCATGGGTAACTACTATCACTGTCTTTCCATCGTTGTTCAGTATAGAGAAGAGTTCCATAATCTCATTACCTGTCTTGGAATCAAGGGCGCCTGTTGGTTCATCGGCAAGGATAAGGTCAGGGTCATTGATAAGGGCGCGGGCTATGGCAACCCTCTGTTGCTCACCCCCTGAAAGCTGGGATGGTTTATTATGAATCCTCTCTGCAAGGCCAAACCTTGCAAGCAACTGCCTTGCCTTGTCTCTGGGATGTCTGATATTTTTCTTTGAGTAGATTATGGGTATAAGGACATTCTCTATTGCATTGAGATAGGGCAGGAGGAAAAAATGCTGGAAAACAAAGCCTATATGTTCATTCCTAAACGTGGCAAGGGATTCATCATCCATGCCATTAACGCTCTTTCCCATGAAAAAATACTCACCCTCTGTCTGTTTGTCCAAAAGGCCTATTATATTCATGAGCGTAGTCTTGCCTGAGCCTGATACACCCATAAGTATTACAAGCTCGCCGGCTTTTATAGACAGATCAATCCCTTTGAGGATAGGCAACTCCCTCTCACCTATAAAATAGCTTTTTTTTATACCCTTGAGGGTTATCACTTCTGTGGACCTGAAGGGTTTTTCCTGATAACGGGGATTGTTATCTCCTCACCCTCCTTAAGACCGGAGATAATCTCTGTAAACCTGTCATCCCTTATTCCTGTCTCCACACCCCTTAGCAGTGTCTTGTCGCCAGCCTTTACATAGACTACATTCTTTCCTTCCTCGAAACGGACAGCCCTGTTGGGGACAACAAGGACATTTTTTTTCTCCCCAATGATTATCTTTGCGTGGCTTGTCATCTCGGGCCTCAGGAAATCAGTATCCTTTGGGTCTATTTTAACAATAGCAAGATAGTATACAATATTGTCCTTTATCTCTGGCTGGGGGTATATCATAGAGACAGTCCCTGTGAAAATCTTTTCCCTGTAGGCATCCACCCAGTATTCCACCTTCATACCTTCTTTTACACGACCTATATCTGTCTCATCCACGTATATCCACATCTCAAGTTTCGTAGGGTCTATAACGGTTATAAGACTCACCGCTGAAAGCCCTGCCACAACAGTCTCTCCCTCCTGGGTTGTTACCTGCGATACATAACCCGATATGGGGGAATAGATCTTGTGATAGCTAAGGGAGACATCCATACTGTTGAGTTTCTCGATTGCCTCTTTTATCTTTGCCTTTGATAACTCCACCTGCGCCCTTGCCACGTCTAGTTCCCTCTTTGCCTTATCTACATTATCCTTTGTGGTGAATTCCTTTTCAAGAAGCCTTATCTCTCTTTCGTAGTTGACCTTATTATATGTGTATTGTGCCTCCTTTGCCTCAAGGTCCTTTTTCTGCTCCTCTATCTGGGCTATAAGGCTTCTTTTTTCAGCAAGCTTTTCCCTATCATCTATCTCTGCAATAAGTTCCCCTTTCTTAACATAATCTCCAACCTGATATTTAAGGCGCGTCAGAACACCGGTTGCCCGTGTTCCTACCTTTACTATGGCACCTACCTGGGATTTTATAATCCCTGTCTGTTCTGTAAAGTGGACTACCTCACCCCTTCCTACTGTATAGATCTCCTCGATTTTTGTGTTTGTCTTGGTTTTTCTTGCTATTACAAATGATACAATGACGGCGATGATGGCCATGCCGATTAAGCCAAAGATAACATATCTCTTTTTCTTTTCCATATTAATAATCGACAAGATAGGCAACCTTCTTTAGGTATGCCAGGGCATTGTTTGCCTGATAAAGGGAGGCAACGAGGTTCTCCCTTGCCCTTGCTAGATCTTTTTCTGCCTGTAGTAGTGTTAGAATATCACCCCTGCCAACCTTGTATTCGCCAAATGCCTGTTCAAAATTTGTATCAGCCTCTCTTAAAAGCTCACTGTAAAGTCTTATGTTTTCCATGCTCAGCTCATAATCTTTGTATGCCTTTGTTATCTCCAGCCTCACATTCCTCTTTATCTCCTCCAGTCTGAATTTTGCAGCACTCACATCACTTGCTGCTGCCTTCATGTTATACAATCTCCCCACACCATCAAAAAGGGGGTATGTCAGGGTCAATCCAAAGGTATCCTGTCTGTTATTGGGGATGGTTGTTTTATCGAGTCTTGATTGCTGTAGTTCTGCATCTAACTTAGGATACCATTCACTCTTTTTTTCTTGATATACAGTATCAAGCCTCTCTATCTCCTTTAGCTGGTAATTAACATCAGGCCTTGTTCTCAGCGCCTTGTCTACAAGGCTGTCGATATTCTCCATTAAGCTTGGGCTTGCAAGATTGCCTTCCACATCCAGTTTGTCATCAGGGCCAAAGAGGAGTAGGGAGTTTAGGTCCTCAATCGCCTTCTCAAAATCCTTTTGGGCGTCAAATAGCTCTATCTTTGAGGATGAAAGCCTTACCTCTGATTGGAGCACATCACTTTTTTTGGCTACCCCTGCCTCATACCTTGCCTTTGTGAGCTCGAGGATTTTTTTGCTTGTCTCATATGCCTCTTTTCTCTTCTCTACGATGGATTTTTTCCCAAGGGCTGTAAAAAAGGCTGTTTTTATATTAAAGAGTATATCGTTTCTTACTGACTCAAGCTTGTCTTTTTCCCTCCCTACAACTGATATAGAACCCTGGCGCCTTGCAGACCTTTGGCCCCCATCATAGAGCCTGTAAGACAGAGAGGTAGTGGTATTGTAGATATCTTTACCCAGACCGCCTCTTGTCTCTGATGTTCTTGATGATGAGTCTGGACCTCCATGGAGATATCTTGTATATCCTGTTTGGATGTTTGCCTTTGGAAGATAGGGGTCCAGGGTGGAGTTGTATTGGTACTCTGAGCTTCTGATAGTCTCTTTCTGCTCTTTAATTGGAAGGGAGACCTCAAGACCTCTTTTTATCGCCTCGTCCAGTGTAATTGAATAAAGATTAGGTGTAAAAAGCAATAAAAGCAATAAAAGGGATATAATGATTTTCATTTGCCATTGAAAGAAAATGCCGAGGATCGGAATTGAACCAATGACACGCGGATTTTCAGTCCGCTGCTCTACCGACTGAGCTACCTCGGCATTGAGTTTATTTAAAACATAAGTAATTGTCTTATGTCAAGAGGAAATAATCTTTGTTATTGTCATGCGCCTCCCTTGTATGTATACTTAAGGGTCTATTTTATGGAGGATGATAAGTAGCGATGGACATGAGTAGATTCTTCAATCCTAAAAGCATTGTTGTCTTTGGCGTATCCGATATACCGACAAACCTGGGCAGGATTATAATAGGTAACCTTGAGCGTTTCAGTTTCCAGGGCAGCATCTACGCCATAGGGCCTTCAGGAGGTGTTGCAGGGGAAAGAAAAATATTTAAAAGCCTAAGCGACATACAAGAGGTTCCTGAACTGGCTGTAATCCTTGTACCATCTTTAAAGGTGCCTGCTATCCTTGATGAATGTGGTAAAAAGGGTATTGCCTACGCTATTATTGAATCCGGGGGGTTTACAGAATTCTCTTCTGATAGGGGGCTCCTTGAAGGGCAGATAAATGAGATAGCAGAAAGATATAAAATGGGCATAATAGGCCCGAACTGTTTCGGCGTTGTTAATATCAATAAGGGTGTGGTATTGCCATTTTTTATACTAAGCCCAGATTATATGAGGTCAGGCAGGGTCTCCCTTATATCCCAGAGTGGTGGTATATTCTATGATACATGTATGATAAGCTCCTGTGAGAATCTTGGTCTCGCAAAGGTTATAAGCATAGGCAACAAACTCGCAATAGATGAAAATACATGCCTTGAATACCTTATTGATGACCCTGATACAGGTGTAATAGGTCTGTATCTTGAACATTTTAGCAATGGTAGGAGGTTTATGGAGATTGTGTCATCCACCGAAAAACCTATTGTCCTCCTCAAGGCGAACAGGGGCGAGACAAGTCGCGAGATAGCCCGATTCCATACCGCGGCCCTTGCTGGTGACGATGATGTAGCAAGGGCAGCCATGAAACAGGCAGGGGTGATATTGGTTAAGAGTTTCCATGAGATGGTCGAGTGTCTAAAGGTCTTCTGTCTTGAAGGGATGAAGGGGGATAGACTTGCGGTCATATCCCGTTCAGGTGGGCACAGCGTCCTTGCAGCGGATAGCGTAGATAGATATGGCCTCAAGCTTGCGAGATACTCGGATAGATTCCTTGATTTTGTAAGATCAAAAAAACTCAATGTTATAAGGGCAACTAATCCCCTTGATGTAGGGGATGTTTATGACCTAAGCCTATACACAGAGATCCTCGAGGAGGCACTTAAAGAGGATGATGGAGATGGTGTTGTATTTATAATTACCTATAGCTCGGAGACAGATGGCATAAAGGTCCAGGGATTTATAAGGGATGCAGCAGCGTTATCAAGGGCATACAGAAAACCCGTTGCCCTCTCTGTCATAACCAACAAAGATGAGTGGTTTCCATCGAGGAATGCGGCTGATGTTCCTTTATTTTCTGACTGCGACATAGCCATATGGGCAATGTCAAAATCCCTTGAGCATACAAGGGCTATAGAAAAAAGAAGAATTTTAAAGGATAGCGCAAGAGCCACACAGACCATTCAAAGGGTTTCAAATGTCGAGAGACACCACCATCATTCTATTAATAGGCAAATAATAAACCAGGAAATGGATTCAGAGATGGCATCCCCTTCCCGTGTCTTTGAGATGCTTAAAGGTTATGGACTCCCTGTGGCAGAACAAAGGGTTGCACAAGATGTGGAGGAGGCTATAGCCCATGCCTCTCTAATTGGTTATCCAGTAGTTTTAAAAGATGCATCGCCCCATATACTCCACAGAACAGAAAGAAAAGGTGTGATTCTAAATATATGCAGTGAAAAAGAACTCCGTGAGGCGATCAAACATATGGGGGCGGGCCAATTTCTTATCCAGCCTATGTATCCACAGGGCATAGAGATTATCATCGGTGTAAGATATGATAGAGATTTTGGCCATGTGATCCTTGTGGGGTCAGGGGGGATATACTCTGAGTTGTTCAGGGATGTTTCGATGAGGATACTGCCTCTAAATGAGTATATAGCAGAAGAGATGTTAGAGGAGCTGAAGGCTAATAGGCTCCTCAAAGGATTCAGGGGCGCGCCCCCATCAGACAGAGATGTCCTTAAAAAGATAATGGTTGGGGTCTCAAAGATGGTGCTCGAAAACCCCTCTATAAAAGAGCTCGATATAAACCCTGTGATTGTCTATAAAGACGGTGAAGGGGCAGTAATTGTAGATGGAAAGATGAGACTATTTTTTTAATAAACTTTTCAGGGGATAGATAGGGATAAGATAACGGTTTTTTTCATTATTTTTTATTGACATTGACGTGGTTCACAGTTACATAATACATAGTTGAAGGGACATATCCAAGCAAACCATATGGATTAGGCCCTTGAGAATAAATTAATTTCATAGGAGGAAGAACACATGGAAGAAAAGCTTGCTAATGTTGGGCCACTTGGTCTTATGGGCTTTGGGATGACTACAGTTCTTTTAAACATCCACAATGCAGGTTTTTTTCCTTTAGGGTCGATGATCCTCGCAATGGGATTATGTTATGGAGGGCTTGCACAGATAATTGCAGGTATCCTTGAGTATAAAAAGGGCAATACCTTTGGCGTAACTGCCTTTACCTCATACGGGCTTTTCTGGTGGAGCCTTGTATTTATTTTGATTTTTAAAAACCTCCCAGGCACACCTGTGGCATATTTGGCCTGGTATTTCTTCATGTGGGGACTTTTTACATTTTTTATGTGGTTCGGCACCTTTGGTAAAAACAGGGCAATACAATTTGTTTTTTTGAGCCTTACTATATTATTTTGGCTCCTTGCCATAAGGGATTGGACAGGCAATTCAACTATAGGGATTATTGCAGGCTGGGAGGGTATTATATGCGGACTCTCTGCTATATATTTAGCAATGGCAGAGGTATTAAATGAGGTCCATGGTAGGGTCATATTGCCCATAGGTGAGATAAAAAGATAATAAAGAATCCAGATAAAGATTTAGCATATTTTTAAAAGGATAGAATAAGTTTAAAATCCAACGTTATATCAACAGCACAAATCCAATGAGAATATAGCAAGAAAGGTGCATAAATAGACCAAGGAGGGTTAATTGATGAAGGTCATAGCCATTAACGGAAGTCCAAGAAAGAAAGGGAATACCGCTACCATGCTTGAACACGCATTGAATGGTGCTGCCTCGAAGGGCGCTGAAACAAGGTTTTTCCACCTCTATGATCTTGACTATAAGGGTTGCAGAAGCTGTTTTGCCTGTAAGGAAAAGAATGGTAAGAGTTATGGTCGATGTGCAGCCAGAGACGAACTGACGTCACTGTTAGACGAAATCCGCGGGACCGACGCCCTTATTCTGGGTTCACCGATCTATTTCGGTGAAGTCACAGGTGAAATGCGGTCCTTCCTTGAGCGGCTTTTATTCCCCTACCTCGTCTATGAAGGAGAGGGTGGAACGCTTTTCCCTCGAAAGATTCGTACTGCCTGGGTTTATACAATGAATATCCCTGAAGATATGGTCAAGGAGATGAGCCTTGAGAGGGTGTTTCAATTCAACAAATTCCTCCTCGAAATGTTGCTCGGGCCATGTGAGTCTATCATGAGCTTCGACACCCTGCAGTTCGAGGACTATTCGAAATACGTAGCGGGAAGGTTTGACGCCAATGCAAAACGGAAGCGTCATGAGGAGGTCTTCCCTGAAGATTGTCTTAAGGCCTTCGAGCTGGGGGCAAGGCTGGTGGAGTGATGTAACGCTGTATTGGCTAACCTGCGCTATAAAATGTGAGCAATGTGCACTTTCACCTAATCCAGACGGAGGATATAACAGTGAAGAATGTTATAATTAGACTATCCCTTTTTTTATTCTCTCTTATGTTTTTGGTAGCCCCAGCCATGGCTGGTGAGGTCAATCTATCGGCAGCTACCAGCTTAAGAGATGCCCTCAATGAGCTTTCCAACACCTATGCAAAGGACAATCCCGGTGTTACCTTTGTGAAAAATTACGGTGCCTCTGGTGCCATAGCCAAACAGATTGAGAATGGGGCGCCAGCTGATCTTTTATTGTGGCAGGCAACATCCCTGGCATGACCCAGACTATCCCCCTGGCAATCTATGAATATGTGAGCTCACCAGGGGGCGACATGATGGCAATCTCCCTCTGTATTGTATCCATTACCATCTCGGTTCTGGTGCTCCTTTTCCACGAATGGCTGGGTAGACGCATGGTCAGAATTAAGGAGTTCAAAGACAAGGGAAGGGGAAATACCGTGCAAAGGTCTTGATTTGTTCTCTCGAACCTTGTAAATTTTACCAAAGAGGTGAGGATATGGATATTTTCATAAATGTTCCCTACAGAATGGTTTATAAAAACATAAAAAGGATATTTGAGCTTGAGGTAGGCGCGGAGATATACACTGAGAACAATCTTTTAGAGGACATCAGGGTGGAAGATGTTAAAGAGCTCGGCAGTTCCCTTCTTGATAGTGGTATTGAATGCACTGTCCACGCGCCTTTTATGGACCTGAGCCCCGGTGGCTACGACAGGGCTATAAAAAGGATATCCATTGACAAGATAAAGAAGGCTGTGGAGGTAGCACATCATCTCAACGCAAAAGGGGTTGTATGCCACCCTGGATATGATAGATGGCGTTTTGATGGCAATGAACAGTTGTGGCTTGATAGTAGTATCGAGACATGGAATGAGGTGCTCTCTGAGGCAGGCAGGGATATTGATATAATGCTTGAGAATATATTTGAGGAGACGCCATCAACCTTTTTAGCCCTCTTTGGATATTTTAGGGATAAAAATCTATATTTCTGTTTTGATACGGGTCATTTTAATCTGTTTTCTAAACAACCCCTTGAGGACTGGCTTATCCCATTAAAAAACAGGATGAGGGAGATGCATATCCACGATAATTATGGCAGTGCAGATGACCACCTTCCTCTGGGTTCAGGAACATTTCCCTTCAGGGAGCTTAAGGCATTTATCCGAAATAGTGGTGGCATAAGATTTACCTCAGAATGCCACAGCGAGGCACATGCCATAGAGAGCATAAAAAATCTCAAAGAGTTCTTGCAATAGTATAAAGATTGAAGATCACTATCTCACGCATATCCCAGATATTTTTCCTTATAATATTTGTCATTCTTTTTGTTATGACAGAATACAGGGGTAAGGATGAGATAGGTGTTGCTATAAACAGCTTTTTTAGGACAAATCCCCTTGTGGTTTTGAGTTTTATACTATCTGCAAAGACATTTGTTTTCATACTGGCTCCTGGTCTTTTGTTAATTATCTTTACTGCCCTGCTAGGCAGATTTTTCTGTGGCTGGATATGCCCCCTCGGGACGATTATTGATTTATTAACAGGGAAGATAAAAAAGACAGCACCCCTAAAACCTTTTAAAACAAAACTGAAATACTATATACTTCTCATACTCCTTACAACAGCACTGTTTAATGTAAATATCGTAGGCATATTTGACCCCATAGGAATCCTTGTGAGGCCGCTTACCTTTTTTATCTATCCTATTTTTGGCTGGACAATAAAAGCCGGCTGGGCAGGTCTATATAGTGCCATAGGAGACAAAAGGGATTATCTGGATTTTTTTTATAGATTTTTAAGTGATTATGCCCTCCCCTTCAGGGAGACATTCTATCCCCTTGCCTTTATTTCCTTTGCCTTCCTCCTTTTTATAATCCTTCTTGAGAGATACGAGACGAGAAACTGGTGTAGGAACCTCTGCCCCCTTGGGACACTTCTTGGCCTTTTGGGTAGATTATCTATATTCAGGAGGATACCAGGCAAACTCTGTGGTGACTGCGGCAGATGCAGAGACATTTGTCCCACAGGGTTTGATACAGATGCCCTTCAAGGGCAGGACTGTATTCTCTGTATGGACTGTCTTCTGAAATGTCAATTCAGACGCATAAATTTTTCATTAAAATGGGTAGGGAAATCAGGTGGACAGAGGGGTGAATCTGTGCCAATCTTTGAAAGAAGGATATTTCTTACAGGGATTCTGTCTGGCCTTGCACTATCGAGGATGTTTGCCTTCAGGGTGCCGCAAAAAAACGAGAGGCTTCTTAGACCCCCTGGTGTCCAGGGCGAGGAGGTGTTTCTAAAAAGGTGTGTCCGATGTGGCGAATGTATGAAGGTATGTCTTAAAAATGCCCTATATCCCTCATGGTTTCAGTGGGGTATATACAGTCTTTTTACACCTGTTCTTATCCCTAGGATGGGTTATTGTGAATATAATTGTAATCTCTGCGGACAGGTATGTCCTACAGGTGCCATACCGAATCTACCCCTCCAACAGAAAAAAAAGAGTGTTATAGGGCTTGCGGTGATAGATAAAAACCACTGTCTCCCCTACGCAAAGAGGGTTAACTGTATAGTCTGCGAGGAACACTGCCCCATCCCTGAAAAAGCCATAAGATTTGAGGAGGTTATAGAGAGGGATTATAAAGGAAGGGCAGTAAGGCTCAAAAGACCCTATATAATAGAGGATCTCTGCACAGGCTGTGGTATATGTGAAAATAAATGCCCCCTTGAGGGAAAATCAGCCATAGAGGTCTTTTCAAAATGGAATCAACAGTCCAGGAGATAGGGAGCGATAATAGTCCTGATAGGGTTTTCTTTCCGTTAATGTTTTTTCTGTAGGGTTTTAAATAACAAAATATCGAGACATTAGCAAAGGAGGCAGATGGCACCAAAACAATCTTTTTAGTAGGAAATTTGTATAACTATTTGTATAACTATAAGACAGGAACTACTAAAATTTTAAATATCAAGGAGGATCCTTTAGATGAAAAAATTTTTTAGATCTTTTAGGTCTGCTTTAATGCTCCTAATACTGGTTGCACATGTGCTGATTGGTTGCGGCGGTGGCGTTATGTATTGGTATCATCCAAGTAAGGATATCCAGTCAGTTAAAAATGACAAATATGAGTGCGAATCTGCAGCCGCTAGATATAGTGCTGATATGGGAAAGGCAGGGAAAGAGGATATTGTAAACAAGAGGTTCAAGGAGTGCATGGAATTGAAAGGATATATATATACTGAGGAGAGCAGTATACCAAAAGGGGCAAGCAAAATAGAATAGAGACTCTAAAGAAGGTTTTCGCATTATTTTTTCATAAACCATTTGAAGAGAAGAGCCCTATAGCAGGCGGACCAGATCTATGTTGTCTTCTTAACTGTTTAGACATCTTTTGGTTGAGATTGAGGATTATTAATTAAGTGGATTAGATACTGGATGCCTGCTTTACATCTTTATATCTGGCAGGGAGATAATCTTTATCTTATCCTTTTCACCCCTTATGATCTTGATATCAGATTTTTTTATACAAAAGACCTCTGACAAAAAATCTGTAAGCTCTTTATTTGCCTTGCCTTCTATAGGCTGGGAGGTAAGCCTGACCTTAAAATAGTTATTCTCTTTTTTAATCTCCCTCTTTTTTGCGTTTGTTATTACCCTTACCTCGATGTTCATCACCTTGAATTATACATTTTTCTTTACAAAAAAGGCTATATCATAATATAAAATTCATGATGAAGATTAAGGATAGACATTTTTTTATATATCATCTCTTGATGTTATCGATCTTTCTTACTGTTTTTTTTCTAACAAACACATCTGCCAGTGCCCAGGCAGATGAAAAAAAGGGTCTTCTTACGTCTTTTGGAAATGGCAAGATAATAGTAAGATTATATGCAGATTATTTCTGCGGTCCCTGTAGTCTCTTGGAGCCTAAATTAGAGGGGATTGTTGAAAGGCTTGTTAAAAAAAATATAGTGAATCTGACCTTTATAGATGTGCCTTTCTATAAACACTCCTCTCTGTATGTAAGGTATTTTTTATATGCCCTCAACGAAAAAAAGACCCTTGAGCATACTTTCAAGGTGAGAACTGTTCTTTTTAATGCTGCAAAGGAGAAGATAACAGAGCCCTCTGCCCTGGAAGACTACCTTAATAAAAATGATATTAAGATAAAACCTTTTGATACAAGGCATGTATACGATGTCTTTGAGAGGTATATGAACAAAGAGGATAAGATAAATGCAACACCCTCCTGTGTAATTCTGAAGGGAGATAAGAAAGAGACCTATAAAGGGGCTGCGGAAATCCTGAAGTCTCTTGAGAGCCTTGAATAGATTATCCTGAATAGATAATAATCTCCATTTGTTATGATTATAGAAAAGATAATAACACATATTGCCCGCAAAAAAAATTCGGATTATCTGAGATTTACCCCTTCAGACAGCATGCCTGTCCCATACAGGGACAGCGATATTCCAATGCTTTTATATATCCATATCCCCTTCTGTGAAGAACTATGCCCATACTGTTCCTTCAACAGGGTGGTTTTCAGAGAGGGTCTTGCAAGGCAGTATTTTGATGCACTGAGAAAAGAGATTGCTATATATAGGGACCTTAACTACAACTTTGAGGCACTTTATGCAGGTGGGGGCACCCCGACCATACTCATCGATGAGCTTGGAAAAACACTAGACCTTGCAAGAAGATTGTTTAACCTCCGAGAGATATCTGTTGAGACCAACCCTAATCATCTGACCCCTTTTAATATAAAGAGCCTTAAAGATATGGGGATAAATCGATTATCCGTTGGGGTTCAGAGCTTTGATGATAGACTACTTAAGATGGTAGAGCGGTATCACAAATACGGAAGCGGTGGAGATATAAAAGATAGGTTAAGACACGCCCAGGGCTACTTTGATACCCTCAATGTGGACATGATATTTAATTTTCCCACCCAAACCATGGAGATACTGGAATCAGACCTCCAAACACTTATAGAACTGGGTATTGACCAGATAACTTATTATCCCCTTATGGTCTCAACATCAACAAGGGATGTTATGAAAAAGAAGATGGGGGAGGTAGATTACAATAGAGGCAATACAATGTATCTGAAGATATTAGAGATGCTATCGGAGCGATACACTGCCTCTACGGCCTGGTGCTTTTCAAAGAATAGATCCCTTATTGATGAGTATGTTGTAAATTTTGATGAGTATGCAGGGGCAGGCAGTGGCTCAATAGGTTATCTCAATGGCTGTGCCTATGCCAATACATTTGATATAGACCTTTATATCTCCCAGATAAATAAGGGTGTCTTACCTGTCATGGCAAAAAGGGAGTTTACCGTGAAAGAACGGTTGAGCTATAATTTTCTTATGAAGCTCTTTGGCCTGAGCCTTGACCTCGAAAGGTTTTCCGAAGGAAATAAGGTTAATATCTACAGGCATCTATTTACAGAGATTATGTTTTTCTATCTCACAGGGGCATTGAAAAGAGATGGCAATACCCTCTATCTTACAAAAAAGGGCCAGTATTACTGGGTTATAATGATGAGAGAATTTTTTATCGGTGTGAACAATTTCAGAGATTACTGCCGTTCCATGCTTAATGGTGGTTGATTGACCTGGGGTGCAGTCTTTTTTTTGCAGCCTCATCTTGCTTACTAAAGAATAATTTTTCTTGTATTGTGTTTTTTAATCATGATATCCTCTCCAATAGGCCTATGGAATTTTCCCTGTGATACATTGATTGAGAAACTTTTACCATGTGGAGGACTTGAAACTACCTTAAAATATGAGAAAATGGTTTATATTAGGGGTGTTACGAGAGGCTTATTTTAATAAAAATTTTAATTTTTTACCATGTTGCTTGTCAACCTATTAAAGGAACACAGGGATATTATTATTGATATCTGGGTTAAAAGACTTCATACAGAGGTAAGCCCTAGATACTCAGCCCTGCCTATAGAAAATCTCTATAAAACTGTAACAAGGGTTGCGGATGCAAATTTTGAGGCCATTGCAAAAAATGATTTCAACCCTTTAGATAAGACAATCAAATGGATAGCAGACCTAAGGTCCCGGTCAGGCTTTTCATTAACAGATATTCAGAAGGCATTCGAACTCTATAGAACTGTTTTGATCGATCTGTTTAGTAAGGAATTAAGAACAAATGAGGGCTTCTATGCCGTAAAAAAATTAAATGATATTTTAGCCTATACAGTTGATAAGTTCAGCGATTATTATCAGGCTCTACATGAGGCCGAGATAAAACAATATGCAAGTATGCTGGAAAAAAAGGTGGCGGAAAGGACAAAACAGCTTGCCGAATCAGAGAAAAAATACAGGATGCTGGTGGAAAAAATCAGAGATGGATATTTTGTGAATCAAGATGGTGTAATAGTGTTTGCAAACAAGGCATACTGTAAAATGCATGGGTACACAAAAAAAGAGACGATAGGTAAAAAATATCTTGAGTTTGTCTCCCCCCAGTCGATCGAAGAGGTAAAAGCTATATACGATAAAAGGGTTGCAAAAGGTATTTCAAAACACCAGTATGTATATTACCGCTTAACAAAAAAAGGTGAATCATTACCTACTGAAAATACTGTTACACTTGCAAACTATGAAGGTAAGATTGCAGCCATAGGGATCTGTCGTGATATAACGGAAAGGGTAGAAATGGAAAAGAGGATGCGTGAGGCAGAAAGCCTTGCACGTATTGGCCATCTTACCACATCCCTCGCCCATGAGATAAGGAATCCCCTTTCCTCAGCAAAGATGAGCATCCAGATGATTTTAAAAAACAATGATATCCAGGGAACAGATAGGAGGAGGCTTGAGATTCTCTCCCAGCAGGTCTTAAGATTGGACAAGATAGTAACAGAAATGCTCGATTTTGCGAAACCAATAAAGTTTGAATTTACACAAGAGTACTTTCCTGATTTAATAGATAATTGTCTTGAGGTGATAGATGCAAGGATAAGGGAAAAAGATATAATAGTCAAAAAGGTCTATGGTAAGTATATACCCTATATTATGGTCGATAGGGATAAGATGGAACAGGCAATAATTAATCTCCTTTTAAACTCTGTAGATGCTGTAGATGTCCATGGCAGGATATGGATAATCATAAAGGAGATGAAACAACAAAAAACCTTAGACCTCTCCATAAAAGATAATGGCTGTGGTATATCTGAAGATGATATGCCCTACATTTTTGACCCCTATTTCAGCAAAAAATTAAAAGGCACAGGGCTTGGTCTTGCAAACGCAAAACGGATAATTGAGGCCCATAAGGCAACAATAAAGGCTAATCCAGAAAAAAAAGGTGGTATGTGTTTTACAATCTCTTTTCCTATTGTTTCAAAAAATAAACTAACAGGATTAGTAGAAAAGGATAATGATAAAGCCAAGAATTCTTATTGTTGATGATGAACCCACCTCCCGTGAACTTTTGGAGGGTTACCTCTCTAAAAAGGGTTACGGCATTGAATGTGCAAAGGATGGGAGAGAATGTCTTGAAAAGATTAATTATTTCTCACCAGATATAGTTATTCTTGATGTGAGATTGCCAGACATAGATGGGCTTACGATACTCGAATCCTTAAAAACACAGGAAAATTCACCATACATAATAATAATCACTGCATTTCATGATATGTCAACTACGATAAAGGCAATAAGACTAGGTGCATTTGAGTATATTCCAAAGCCCATAGATGTGGATGAGCTTGAACAGGCAATTGAGAGGGCTAATGAACTTATAAAACTAAGACATAGGTCAGATAATATTTCTACAATAACAGAGAAAGAATTCCAGAAGAACGAGATAATTGGCAAAACCAAAGAGATGAATGAGATATTTAAGACCATAGGGATCTTGTCAACAAACAGGATCAATGTCCTGATTGAAGGGGAAACAGGCACAGGAAAGGAACTGGTGGCAAAGGCAATCCACTTTTACAGTTCTTATAAGGAAAAGCCCTTTGTGGCAATAAACTGTTCAGCCATTGTGGAAAACCTTCTTGAGAGCGAATTATTCGGTCATGAAAAGGGTGCCTTTACTGGTGCAATATCCTCAAAAAAAGGTCTGCTTGAGATTGCTGAAGATGGAACCGTATTTTTAGATGAGATTGGCGATATGCCCATTGAGTTACAGGCAAAGTTGCTTAGGGTATTACAGGAAAGAGAATTCCAACATGTAGGGGGCTCAAAGACTATAAAATTGAATGCCAGAATCATTGCAGCAACGAATAAAGACCTTTTGAGTATGGTCAGAGAGGGTAAATTCCGTGAGGACCTATACTTTAGACTAAGCGTGGCAACCATAAAGATGCCCCCACTCAGAGAAAGAAAGGATGATATCCCCCTTATTGTAAAGTATCTGATCAAAAAAATAAATGCTGAAATAGGTAATAAAATCAAACAGGTAGAAGAAAAGGCAATGGACAGGCTGCTTACATATCCCTGGCCTGGCAATATAAGGGAGCTTGAGAATGTTCTGACAAAGGCTGCGATACAAACAAAGGGAGATACAATTCTTGATAAAGTAATTGAAACCCTTTTAAATAATCCTAATGGATTACATAAAATAAAATCTACAGAAAGCCAAGAAGAGGTACCATCTGGGGTTGAGACAGAGAAGGACAGGATTTTAAAGGCATTAAATGAAGCAAAATGGCATTATGGACAGGCATGTGAAATCCTCGGCATATCAAGACCAACCTTAAATAAAAAGATGCGGTGCTACGGGATCCAATCAAAACCTCGTCAATAGGATTAAAATTTCAATTTTTTAAAATCTTTCAATTTTTTAAAATCTTTAAAATCTTTTTTATCTGCTAATCATAGCCCAGTTTTTTTATAACTCATTAAAAAAACAATATATTTTGTTTTAAATTATTTTGGCATGGTTTTTGATTTAACATATATAGCTTCAAAAAAAATTTTAGGAGGTTGGCAATGAACAACAATATAAATAAAACAGAGGTTTTTAATATTGCCTCGGAATTGCTTGATCAAAATGCAATATACCGCAAAGATAAGGTGGCAATATACTGGGGGAACAAAAAGGTTACATACGGTGAACTCCTTGAAAATGTGAATAAGTTTGCAAACATACTGGCTGAGTTAAATATATCCCCAAGAGAGAGGGTGGTTATTCACCTCCCTGATTCACCCATGTTTTTTTATGCCTTTCTTGGAAGTATTAAGTATGGGGCATGGCCGGTGCCTGTAAATACCATGCTCAATGTGGAAGATTATGAGTACCTTTTAACTGATAGTGAGGCAAGGGTGCTCGTTACTGAGAGGGACAGCAAGGCTGCAAAGGCAAAGGTTAACCACCTGTGCTATAAATTATACGCCGACGACTTTTTACCTTATTATCTCCAGAAGGCCTCGAGCGAGGCAAATACCTATCCCTCTAAAAAAGAAGATATTGCATTCTGGCTCTATAGTTCGGGCAGCACTGGAAAACCAAAGGGCGTTCCCCACAGGCATATAGACATGGCATTTTCAGCAGACCATTATGCAGCATCGATCTTAAATTTAACACAAAACGATATATGTTTTTCTGTAAGTAAGCTGTTTTTCGCCTATGGTCTAGGGAACGGCCTTGCATTTCCATTAAGGCATGGTGCATCAGTTGTGCTTCTCTCGCAACCGCCAAGCCCTGACAATGTCATTGAAACAGTTAAAACATATAAACCCACAGTGTTCTTTGGTGTCCCTACCCAGTATAACTCTGTTCTTAAAAAATTAGGGGGCACAAAAGAGAATCCTTTTGAATCTGTGAGGATTTGCACATCTGCAGGTGAGGCATTGCCGCCTGAGATATTTAAAAAATGGAAAGACAAGACAGGCCTTGAGATACTGGACGGTATAGGTTCAACAGAGGCATTCCATATCTTTATATCCAACAGGGCTGGGGATGTAAAACCAGGATTTTCAGGTAGGGTTGTTCCAGGCTATGAGGCAAAGGTTATAGACGAAGACGGCAACGAGGTTCCAGACGGAGAGGCAGGACATCTTGTAATCAGGGGTGAAAGTGTAACAAGGGGATATTGGAATAGACCAAAAGATAATCAAGAGAAGTTTCTCGAAGGTGGATGGTTCAAGACAGGAGATATGTATTCAGTTATAGATGGCTATTTTGTCTATCAAGGCAGGGGGGATGATATGCTGAAGGTGGGCGGAATATGGGTTTCCCCTGTGGAGATCGAGAATGTTCTTGTTCAGCACCCTGCAGTTAATGAGGCCGCTGTTGTTGGTCATGAGGTTGAAGGACTGGTAAAAACATTCGGTTATATATCCCTTAATGAGGATTTTAGAGATCGCTCTGAAAAAGATTCCTTGACAACGGAGATACTTCAGTTTGTAAGCGAAAGACTACCAAAGTATAAATGGTTAAGGGATGTCTATGTGGTGGAGGAACTGCCGAAGACAGCAACCGGCAAGATCCAGCGTTTTAAGCTGAGAAAATAAATAAAACAAAGGGAGGTTAACCATGAATACTCAGTTTATAGTCAACAAAGATTTTAGAGATGATGAGAGATTAAGCGAACTTTTAAACACGACCATCGAAAGGCTTCCTCAGTATAAGTGGCTATTACAGAATGAAGAAAAGCATAATAACAACAATGAATTAATGTAAAAAAACTAAAATAAAGGAGGGTTATATGAAAAAGCATTGGAAAGAAATAATAGTTTATATCTGTGCAGCCATACTTCTGGTCATACGGGTTGATTTCTGGTGGTGGGGTAAAAAGATATACCCTATTATCCTTGGGTGGTTAACTGTGCCCATGATTTATCAGTTTTTTATATGGCTTGCAGGTTATGTCCTCGTATCGTATATATGCATTGCGCTATGGGATAAAGACCCAGATGAAGTATAAGGGGAGGTGAATAATAATGACCCAGACAATACAGATCATATCAATAATCGGTTTATACATGATATTCTGCATGATCCTTGGTATAAGGAGCTTTAGAAGAGGGGCAAGCGCATCAGACTATCTTATGGCAAGCAGGGAATTTAAATTTTTTATATTATTTAGCGCAGTCTTCGGTGCCAACATATCGGCTGTGACCTTAATAGGAATACCAGGCACGGCATATCATGTTGGTTGGATAACATGGGCATATTTTGGGACTGCATGGGCATGGCTTTCACCCCTTTTATTTTATACAATAGGAAACAGAAGCTGGGCTCTTGGAAAGAAATATGACATCGCAACAATCTCTGAGCTTCTGGGAAAAAGATGGGAAAGCAAAGCCCTTCAGTATATATCAGCAATGTTTTTGCTGTTTTACCTGATTCCATACCTAATGGTAGGTGTAATTGGCGGAGGCAGAACGTTTGATGGGCTTACCAATGGGACGATTCCATACTGGGCAGGTGCCCTTATTATTACACTTGTTGTATGTTTTTATGTGTTTCTTGGGGGAATGAGAGGCGCTGCCTGGGTCAATGCCCTCCAGACTTTTATATTTCTCTTAGGGGGGGTTGTCATATTCTTTGTCATTGCCTATTCACTCGGTGGTTTTAGCTTTGTAACAAACACTATTGCAGATAAATATCCAGAATTATTAGATAGATCCAGGATGTCATGGCAGAAATTTTTTAGCTATGGCATCATAGTCTCCTTAGCGGTTCCTGTCTTTCCAAATGTCTACAGCAGGCTACTTACAGGAAAGAGGCCATCTGAGCTCAGGAAAACCGCCATACTTTATCCTGCAGCGGGATTTCTAATATTTGTCCTTATGGGATACGCCGGTATGTGGGGTCGCATACCCATCCCTGGACTTAAAGGCGCCGCATCTGACGGCATCTTGCCCATACTTCTTGTAAAATATGCCCCAGCATGGATGGCAGGTATTTTAGGGACTGCCATTTTCTCAGCGCTCATGTCAACCCTTGATAGCCAGCTTATTGCAATTGGCCAGATCTTCCTTAAAGATATAATAATGCCCTTAAGAAAAAGTGGAACCCTAAGGCAAAATGATGCCGTAATAGGCAGAGCCCTTGTCATCCTCTTTGCCATAGTTGCTTTTATAGGCGCCCTTATACAGCCAAAAGGCATTGTCAATATCATTGAATGGAGTTTTGGTGGATTTGCCTGTATGTTTATGCCGGTTGTAGCAGCCCTCTATTGGAAACGTTGTGGAAAGATTGCAGTTTTTGGCTCTATCATTGTTTCTCAATTACTATCCATTGGCCTTCCCCTTGGGATAGTTCCTCAATCAATGCTTTTTGGGATGCTGCCGGCCTTTTGGGCAATGGTGGGTGGTTTTATTACCCTTGTTGTCCTTGCCTTCATCACCCCAAGGCAGGATAAAGAATTTGCAAAAGACTTCTTCTCAGCATTTATGCCAAAACCAGCCTATAACCCCGCGTGATAACCCTCCCCATAAAGGTTATCGCAAAACATAGTGCCCCCATAACATGCCCCGAATCTAGATTCGGGGCATCCTCCGTCTGATATCTATTCATCCTCATTGTATTTAGCCTGTCTAATCTGGATTGCCTTTTTGATATCGTTTTGCGCCTCTTCTGTTTTACCGATTTGTTTGAATAACTGGGCCCTCAAAAAATAGGCATCTACCATTTCAGGTGCCAGTTCTATTGCCTTTGTAAGGTCTTTTATTGCCATTTCACTATACCCAAGGCTACCTAGCGCCCTTCCCCGTCTGAAATAGACTTCGGGATATTCTGGATGCAGTTTTATAAAGACATTGTAGTCATTTATTGCCTCCTGAAATTTTCCCGTCTCTATATACGCATCCCCCCTAATTACCCTAACCCATACTAACGTGGGTCTTAGTTCAAGAAGCCTTGTATAATCCTTGATTGCATCACTGTATCTATTTGTTTGCATAAAGACTGCTGCACGCCTGCCATATAGGGCAGGGTCATCAGGTTTTAATTTTATTGCAGTT
Organism: Syntrophorhabdales bacterium; assembly: GCA_018052995.1. Taxonomy (GTDB): domain Bacteria; phylum Desulfobacterota; class Syntrophorhabdia; order Syntrophorhabdales; family Syntrophorhabdaceae; genus DTOV01. The sequence goes on from JAGPMK010000014.1 coordinate 20,820, forward strand.
GTGTAATCTGCTATCTCATTTTTGAGATCACCGATTCTGGCGTATGCATCAGCCCTCATCAAATAGATGTCTGGTCTCTCTGGCTCGAGTTTTATTGCCCTGGAATAATATTCTATCGCCTCTTCCACCTTACCTTTCTGCAAGAGCGCCTTTCCCAACTCTATTAATAAATCAGTAAATTCTGGATCAAGCCTTGCAGCCTTTAAAAAATTATCTATTGCCTGGTCTAGATCCCCCTTCTCAAAAAAGGCACTTCCTTTTTGATAGTATACCCTTGCAAAATCAGGATTTCTAAATGGTTCCATAATAATACACTAATGTTTCTATCTCAGCCCTGCCTTTTATATATAACTTTTAACTGCTACCTAATTAGCCTTTTACAGCAGACATATTTTTTATCTATGTGGACCCTATCCCTATGTGAGGGATAGGCTATTTTATATCGCCATAGAAATAATGTTTAATCAAGGGTTTCTCTTCACAAAACACACTAAAAAAGATGCCACAAGGGAGGCCACAAAGGCGGTTATAAAGGGAATAAAAAAGGAGCCTGTAATATCCCTTATCTGACCACCTATCCTGTTTGCAACTATTGCGCCTGAACCATAGAAGATAGTGAGGGCGCCTATCACTGTGCCCATCATCTCTTTCTTAAAGTAATCACCACCTGCTGCCCCATACATGGGAAATGTGGCACCAAAAAAGGCACCAAGACAACCTATACTTATATAAAGCCATGCCACATTAGGACCAGCAAGGATTATACTCAAGATGCATAGACCAACGCATGCATTGGATAGTATCAGGGTCATACGTCTTCCAATGTAGTCAGATGCCATGGGGATTGTAAGGACACCCACAATCTGTCCTACCCCATGGATAGTTGCAAGGAGCGATGCCTTTGCGTAAGGTAACCCAAGTTCATACCTCGCATAATCTACCATAAACGTTAAAAGCATATACAGGGAGGCCGCGATGAGAAAGTATGAGAATCCTAAAAACCAGAAATTAGAGATGCCAAGCATCTCTGAAAACCTTATCTTTTGAGCCTTTGGGAGAGAGGGTGTCTGTTGCTGATTCATGACATTGATCTCACCACCCCATGGCAGCAAACCCTTATCCTCTGGCTTACTTCTTAAAAGCAGGGCATTCACAACCACCATAAAAAACGCTGCAATCCCAAGGATATACCAGCAATAACGCCAATCCCTCCAGGCAATTATTGCAGGATAGAATCTGCCCATAGTGGCAAAGCCAAGCCCAAAGCCAGTGGAGAGGATACCCAATGCCATACCTTTTTTCCTTACATCAAACCATCTCTGGACAAGGGTGATAATGGGTGTCCACATGGCAGCCCCGCCCATACCAGCTATCCCATAGAAGATACACGCCTGCCAAAAACCCTGGGCTGTCCCCATAAGTACTGTACCGATACCCAGTATTATACAAAAAAACGATATTACCTTTCTTGCCCCAAGACGGTCAGTGAGATAACCTGTAAAGAGTGAAAAGAGGATATAGACGAAAAAATATGCATTAAAGATATCCCCGGCCTGTCTTCTTGTAAAACCCATTGTTCTTATCATCTCAGGGAGAAGGACACTATAGCCGAGTCTTATGCCATAATTTATATAGAGATCTACAAAGCATACGGCAAGGACAATCCAAGCCCAATGGATACCCCTACTTTCTACCTTTTCATCTCCTATCATAACTAACCCTCCTTTTCTAATGAAGTTTGTCAAACATATTATTACAATCTGTTAAAGTTCTTTCTTGTTGTGGTGGCCTCCAGCCTTTTGATATCCCCTTTACCTAACCTCAATATCAGGCTCGTCATCAATGATTGCGATAAGCTTATTCATATAGGCTCTCAATACATCATTCTGGTTGATTATATAATATTTTCTTTTTTTTTAAATGATTTTTAGTTAAAAAATTGTTAGCTATTTAAAATAGGCATTGCTACAAACTGGTTTTAAGGATTGGACTGATGCAATGCATCTGGATAAGAATAGTCAGGGTATGTTCACCTCCACTAAAAAAAATGTCTGTAACCCACCCATACCGGCCTGCCTTTATCACCTCTTTTGTCGTTGCGTCCATACCGATGACCATATCAGGAGTTACAGTGTCACCCATACGCAGCCAGTACCTGCTCGCACCAATCTTAAACTCTATCTGCCTTTTATCAAGGTCTTCTTTCAAGCTCTATCCTTTTAAACGGCAATCCACTTACATGACCTATTTTTTATGTTATTAGACAAAAATAGATATCTTTGTGCAAACGCTTTTGTAATAAATATCCATTATAAGAGGGTATGGTAACACATAGTGTATGGCAGGGATGTAAAATAATTTAACACTTAACAAAAAAACTAATAGTCACAGCATATTAGATAATATTTAGACTATTAACTGTTAATTTTTTTAACACCTCTATAAGGAGACCATTTAGCCTCAAAATTGACTATCTTATTGGAATAACTACATAAATATATTTTGGCACAATTTTTGCTTATAGTTTTGGTATATGTGCAAATATTCACAATAGGTAAAAAGGAAAGGAGGAAACACAATGAATAAAAATGTATTATTAATCGATGACGAAGCAGGATTCAGGCGGAATGTATCTGTTGGACTTATGCAGCAGGGATACTATACTGAGCCATGTGAGAGTGGTATGAAGGGGCTTGAGACATTAGAAACCCTGATGGAGAGGAAGATGCCTCTGAAATGTGCCATAGTAGATATAAGACTTCCAGATATAGATGGCCTTAAGCTTCTAAAGGTCATCAAATCAAACTATCCGGATCTTCCTGTAATCTTGATAACAGGATATGGGAATGATACCGTGGCAGAGGAGGCAAAGAGTCAGAAGGTGGAGGCTTATCTTGAAAAACCTTTTAGTGTCGAGGAGTTGGCTAAGGTTATAGAGTCAATCCCAGCAGAAGAACAAAAGGTAGAAAGAGAGACCGAGGCTACAACACCACAACCTGTTCCAGCACAGTCCAAAACAGCCTATGCCCTTGTTGCACTCGAGAAAGGCGCTAATCTGCTGAGCGTCTACAGGGCCCTCTACTTCCATGGAAACGTGGTCTATTGCGATGCCATCCGTGGCGATTATGATCTGGTTCTCTTACTTCAGGCAGAGACAGTGGAAGGGATAACAGAGATAGTAGAGAATGAGATCAAAAAGGTCCCCGGGGTTGCTGATGTAACGCTCCTGACTGTTGAAGTTCCCACGTTTGGTGAAAATGTTCACAGGCTAATCAACTCTGTTGACAGGGCACTAGGGCGTGATAAAGAGGCAGGGGATGTTAATGTGGGACAGATGGCGCGTGTAAGGACATCTTCATATGTGGTAATAGAGATAGAGAAGGAGAAGCTTGAGGCTATTTATCCTGCCCTTTACTTCAATGACCAGGTGGTCTATTGCGATTACACAGTTGGGAAGTATGATATTGTTCTTCTTATGAAAGGTACCAGCTTTAGCGAGATAGAGAATACCATCAAGACAAAATTCAAACCCATGGATGGTGTCCTCAGGATTAAGCAGTGGCCTGTTTTGACACTCTTTGAGACATAGGAAGCGATGATATGAGGTCATATAAACACAAAACTCTATTAGCTCAGTATATAGGGAGGAAAGATGTTACAGACAGAGTTACCGATAGAAAGGATAAAGTTAGAAGAGCCTAAACAAGGGTTTTCAGAATTCAAGATTGAATTATGGAAATATCAAGGAGAGGAGGGGGCACTCATCCCTCTCCTCCAGTCTGCTCAGGAGACATACGGTTATATCCCAGAATCGGCGATTGATTATATTAGTGAAGTGGTTGGCATACCAGCAGCAGAGATCTATGGTGTGATTACATTCTATTCCCAGTTTCGCTTGAGACCTATGGGGAAGAATATCATCAAGGCCTGTGATGGAACAGCCTGTCATGTGAATGGTTCTACTGCCATAATTAAGGCTATAGAGAACGAACTCCAGATAACCAATAATGAGACCACGGAGGATGGCCTTTTTACACTCCAGAAGGTGGCATGTCTTGGGTGTTGTTCGCTATCTCCAGTTGTCATGATTAATGATGAGGCATATGGTCGATTAACACCCAAGAAGATACAGCAGCTTTTGGATGAATATAGGAGACGTAGTGAATAAAACAAATTAAGAGCGAGGGGAGAGCGATGAAGACGATAAAGGTTGGCCTCGGAACCTGCGGTGTATCGGCCGGGGGAGAGAAGACCTATGAGGCTATAAAGAATGAGATAGAAAAACAAAGCATCCAGGTGATTTTGAAAGAGACAGGTTGCAATGGTATGTGCTACCGAGAACCCCTGTTAGAGGTATTAGATGAAAAGGGTCGTTCATTTATCTATGGTGAGGTAACACCTGAAAAGGCGAAACGGATTATAAACGAACATGTGCTTTTAAATAAGCCTGTTTACGAGTGGATTGTAATAGATGATATACCCACAGAAGATCGCTCATTTTTAGAAAAACAGCACCGCATCGTACTTAGAAATTGCGGTATTATTGACCCAAATTCTATTGAAGAATATATAGCCGCAGGTGGTTATCAGGCAATCCAAAAGGTGCTCAAAGAATACACCCCTGAAGATGTGATAGACATAATCACAAGGTCAGGCTTGAGAGGAAGGGGTGGTGGTGGGTTCCTCACCGGCGTAAAATGGAGATTTTGTCGACAGGCAGAGGGCGACATAAAATATGTCATCTGCAATGCCGATGAAGGAGACCCAGGTGCATTTATGGATAGAAGCACATTGGAAAGTGACCCCCATTCTGTGCTTGAAGGGATGATGATAGGTGCATATGCTATTGGTGCTGAGGAAGGCTATATATATTGTCGTGCCGAGTATCCGAAGGCAGTACAGAGATTGAAACATTCTATCAGAGAGGACCTCGCAAGGGGTTTTCTTGGAAAGAACATATTTGGGTCTAATGTAAATTTTTCCATTAAAATTAAAGAAGGTGCAGGGGCATTTGTCTGTGGAGAAGAGACAGCACTTATAGCATCCATTGAAGGCAAACGGGGGATGCCTCGATTCAGGCCACCATTCCCTGCAAATAAAGGTCTTTGGGGAAAGCCCACTAATATAAACAATGTAGAGACCTTTGCCAATGTGCCGTGGATTATCATGAACGGTCCAGAGGCATTTGCAGCCATGGGGACAGAGAATAGCAAAGGCACAAAGGTATTTGCCCTGGCAGGGAAGATTGCAAGAGGTGGTCTGGCTGAGGTGCCGATGGGTATTACCATAAATGAAGTTGTCTTTGATATCGGTGGTGGGATAAAGGATGGTAAGAAATTTAAGGCCGTCCAGATGGGTGGGCCATCAGGTGGTTGTATCCCTGCCTCTATGGGTGATCTCCAGATTGATTATCAGCAGATAAACAAAACAGGCGCTATCATGGGCTCAGGTGGGCTTGTAGTGATGGACGAGACGACATGTATGGTCGACATGGCCAAGTTCTTCCTTCGCTTCACCCAGGATGAGTCCTGCGGAAAGTGTACATTTTGTCGTATAGGGACAAAGAGGATGCTAGAGGTCTTGGAAAGGATTACTGACGGCAATGGTAGAGAAGGTGATATAGAGCTTCTAAAAGACCTTGGATATCAAATAAAGAATAATACGATTTGTGGTCTCGGCCAGACTGCGCCGAACCCTGTACTTACAACCTTAAAATACTTTCTTGAAGAATATGAGGCACACATTTACGAAAAGAGATGTCCTGCGCATAGTTGTCCTGCCCTTGTTACCTATTTTATAAAGGCAGATACATGCAAAGGATGCGGGGTTTGTCTAAAGTCATGCCCAGTTGAAGCCATAAAAGGGGAAAAGAAGATGCCCCATGAGATAAATGCTGAAGTATGCGTAAGATGTGGCAAATGTTTTGAGGTCTGCAAATTCGGTGCAGTAATAAAAAACTAATGATGGAGCGCAGATATGATACAAGAAATAAAGGTAACAATAAATGGAAGAGAGTGCATAGCCCGCTCGGGTCAGACTATTTTAGAGGTTGTTCGTGAATATAATATCGATACCATCCCTACACTCTGCTGGGATCCAAAATTACCTCCTTATGGCTCCTGTTATCTCTGTGTTGTTGAGGTAGAAGGCCTTGAAAAGTTGGTCCCTTCCTGTTCCAGTCCTGTAGCAAACGGAATGATTATCCATACTGATAATGAAAGGATCAGAGAAGCAAGGAAGACCGCACTTGAGCTTCTTCTTTCTAATCATTACGCTGATTGCCTTGGGCCATGTACCCAGACATGTCCAGCAGGTGTCGATGTACAGGGCTACATAGCACTCATAGCTATGGGCAAGTATAGGGAGGGAGTAAGACTCATCAAAGAGAAGAACCCACTTCCTCTTGTTTGTGGTAGGGTCTGTGTAAGGGAATGTGAGGCTGCCTGCCGTAGAAACAGGGTCGATAACCCTGTAGGTATTGACTATTTGAAACGATATGCCTCGGATATAGATATTGAGGACCCATGGATGCCTGAACTCCCTCCAAAGAACGGGAAGAGGGTGGCTGTGGTAGGAGGCGGGCCTGCAGGTCTTACCTGTGCCTATTTCTTGACAACTAAAGGGTATTCTGTCACCATATTCGAAAGGTCTCCCCATCTTGGGGGTATGTTACGGTATGGTATCCCTGAATATCGTTTACCGAAAGGTATACTTGACAGGGAGATAAATTGGATTATAAATCTTGGTGTAGAGGTTAGAATAAACGCAAAACTCGGGCAAGACTTTACCTTGCAGGAACTGAAAGACCAGTATGATGCTGTCTTCCTTGCCCTGGGGGCCCAGAAGGCAAAGGGCATGGGTCTTGCTGGTGAGGACAAGATAAAGGGCATAATAGGTGGTATAGAGTTTCTTCGGCAGATTCAGCTGATGGAACAGCCAGACATCACTGGAAAAGAGGTGGTAGTTGTGGGTGGTGGGAATACCGCTATTGATGCAGCGCGCTCAGCCCTGAGGTTAGGCGCAAAGAAGGTTACTATCCTTTATAGAAGAACCAAGAAAGAGATGCCTGCCAATGAAATGGAGATAGAGGCAGCTATTGAGGAAGGCATAGAGATCATCTATCTCTCAGCACCCATAGCCATTGTTGAGAACAATGGCCAGATTGAGGCACTAACCTGTATCAAGATGGAGCTTGGAAAGCCAGATGCCAGTGGAAGACGGAGTCCTGTACCGATTGCAGGCTCTGAATACACATTAAGATGTGATTTTGTCATTTCTGCAATAGGTCAGGATGTTGACCTTGGTGCTGTTCAATCAGATGGCCAACTCAAGACAACACGTTACCATACTATCATCGCTGATGATCGAACCCTTGAGACATCTATGCCAGGTGTCTTTGCAGGAGGGGATGCAGTTACTGGCCCTGATGTGGCAATAAATGCAATAGCCCATGGGGGGCGTGCAGCTGAGGCTATAGATAATTTCATAAAAAAGGGAAAGCCAGAGACCTCCTCGATCGGTTTCATTAGCCGAAAGGATGATTTTGGAGAGATACCTGATAGCGAGTTTATACACGTACAGAAGATTGCAAGAGAACGGATGAGAGAGCTGCCTGTCCCAGAGAGGATCAAGACATTTAATGAGGTAGAGCTTGGATTCACCGAGGAACAGGCATTGACTGAGGCAACGCGTTGCCTTGAATGTGGTTGTTTGGCATTCTTTGACTGCTCTTTAAGGAAATATGCAACAGAGTTTGGCGTGGATATAGGCCGATTTATAGGCGATGTAAGGAGATATAGGGTGGATAACGACCATCCTTTTATAACCCTTGACCCGAACAAGTGTATCCTCTGTGGTCGATGCGTTAGAACATGCTCGGAGATCCTAAAGATAGCAGCCCTTGGTTTTGTCAATAGGGGATTTAAGGCAATAGTAAAACCCTCAATGGAAAAGAAACTGCTTCAGACCAACTGTATATCCTGTGGAAATTGTATCGCTGCCTGCCCTACAGGTGCCATCACTGAGAGGCTACCCTTTAAGAAGCCAGGGCCATGGGTGGCAAAACAGGTGGAGTCTATCTGTAGTTATTGTTCTGTGGGATGTAATCTGGCTTACAGGGTCTTTCATAATTACTGCTTTACCGTAGATAATGTGGATGGGGCATCTCATAATAAGGGCTATCTCTGTTCAAAGGGGCGTTTTGGGTATAGATACATGCTTGATGAAGGCAGACTTTTAAGGCCGATGCTCAAGAAAAAGGGTGGCCATGTAGAGGTAAACTGGGATGATGTCCTTGCTGTAGTTAGTGATAATATAAGGTCCATTATAAAGACCCATGGACCTAACTCAGTAGCCATACTGGCATCTCCTAGGATGACAAATGAAGAGTTATATCTACTACAGAAATTTGCCCGTGTTGGTATTGGAACCAATAATATAGGGAGTTTTAGCAATATCCTTAATGATGTTAAACTCGATAGCCTTGATGATATGTTCGGCCTTACAGTCTCCACAGCAACTATGGATGACATAGATAAGGCTGATGTGATCCTTGTGATGAATGCTGACCCCTCTGAAGAGAATCTGATTGCAGAGTTAAAGATAAAGGCAGCCCAGAAGCAAGGGGCGCGTGTTGTCACGATTGCCTCCTCAGAGACCTTCCTGGGCAAGATCTCAGACCTCTGGATAGATACGATAAGGGGGACGAACACAGCCCTGATACAGGGTCTCTGTAAATTTGTAATCGATAAAGGGCTTGCAGACCATACCTTTATAGGTAATAGAACCGAAGGATATGATGCCTTTAAAGAGGCGGCCTCAACCTTGAGCATTGAAACTGTCTCAGCGATGACTGGAGTGGATATAGCAAAGATAGAGGAGCTTTACCATCTTGTAAGCAAACCTGATACGAATGTAATTGCCATTTATAGTATCGATTCCCTGTTGGAGAGGTCAAGAAATGACCTGCAGGCACTTGGCAACCTTATGATGATAAGAGGAAGAATAAGTAAGCCAGGCAATGGTATCATAATTCTAAGGGATTTTTCTAATGCCCAGGGATTGATTGATATGGGTGTTGATTCGAGGTATCTTCCAGGGTTTATTCGCCCGTGGGAGACAGGCCGTATCGATGACCTTGGCAGTAAATGGGGCGTTGACCTTAAGAAGGTATTCAGACCCGTTGACATTGTAAATGCCTTGGAGGATGAGTCTATAAAGATGCTTCTGGTTTTTGGTGAAAATCCTCTACACGAGATATCGAATCTGAAGCTTTTAAATGGGGTTGAGTTTATGCTCGTGCTCGACCATTTTATGACTGAAACAGCTATGGAGGCAGATATAGTTTTGCCTGCAGCCATGCCAGTAGAAACAGGTGGGTCATACACTACCTGTGACAGAAGGGTACAGAGATTCACAAAGGTCTTTGAGCCAAGAACAGGTATGGAAAACTGGCAGATTATATGTGAGCTTACCAGTAGATTAGGTTTAGATATGGGCATTACCTCCTCCGATGATATCTTTAAAGAGATTCAGGGGATTATACCCTTATATAAAGAGGTAACGATTGGTGGTTTTTGGGGAGACGGGCTCTTCTCAAAGAGATTTGATACAAAGACAGGAAAGGGACAATTTAGCGTAATTGATATAGAGTTAGAGCCAATGAATAGCGAAAAGGTTCCATACTTGTTCAGTGAATATTACTTTAGCACGAAGATAAAGGAAAGGTTAAAACCCTTAACCTAGAACCATACTTATTATGAGAAGGTAAATACTATGAACACATTTCATGAAACAAGAGATATGACAGATAAGCTTTACATATGCAATCATGATCTGATGTGCCTTTATGACATCAGATCAGAAATCAGGTCGACAGCTAATCTTGAAGAGATGTTTAAGGCTATTACAGAGCGTCTAATAAATGGCCTGCAGCTATCTGAGGATGCCTCTGTTTCAATATGGTTTGACGGAGTAGAATATACATCTAAACATATACCGAGAGAGGGCGTTGTAGAAACCATCCCCTTTGATATAACAGTAGCAGGCATAAAGAGGGGTAGTATTAATATATGTTTTCAGAAAGAGACCAAATTTTCTCCAGAAGGCGAAAGGCTTGTCAGAGAGCTTAGCCTGAAGTTAGCTGATTTTATAGAGCGCCATGAATTAGCGAAGGAGCTTGATCAGTATGCAAAAGGACTTAAAGAGCTGATAGAAGAGAAGACAAGGGAACTTGAGAGGTCTAAGAAGAGATATGAGGACTTCTTCCAAGATGCCCCTGTGCCCATGTTGATTTCACGCTTAAATGGGGATGTTGTGAAGGGAAACAGGGCCTTCTATCGTCTTCTTGACTACCCCGAAGATGGTTCAGTGCATCTCAATTTTGTCAGCGATGGTCTCTATAAAAACCCAGAGATCAGGCCTTTTATCCTTGAAAAACTGAAAGAGGATGGCTTTGTGGAAGGTCTTGAGCTTACGCTTATTGACCATACTGGAAATTCTATCCCTGTATTAGCATCGTATACAATCATTGATGTGGATGGCGAACAATGTTTAGAGTCAGTATTTAAAGATATCAGGATTAGGAAGGAATTGGAAAGAAAGCTTATAGAGCAGAAGGAGAACCTTGAAGAGAACGTCCGGCAGAGGACGATTGACCTGGAGAATCAGAAGGACCTGCTCATTAAGAAAAACAAAGAGCTTGTAACCCTCACTGAAAAGTTGAGGGAGAGCAATATGAAGCTTCAGACCCTCTTTCAGGCTATTACAGACACTGTAGTGGTCATTGATTCCAATTTCAATATCCTTATGTCTAACCAGAAAGATATAGGCCATAAAGGTAAATGTTACAAAAAGGTTTTCAATCAGGAGACAGTCTGCAAAAACTGTCTGACTGGCAAGGTATTTTTAGATAAAACCCCGGTCACCTTTGAAAGGGTCGTAGATAATGAATATTATCTTGTACGGTCATTCCCTATCTTCGATTCCCATTATCAAGTTATCTGTGCGCTTGAATTTTCTAGGGCGATAACAAAAGAAAAAAATCTGGAAAGGCAACTACTCCAGGCAGATAAGCTTGCATCCTTAGGGCAGCTTGTATCTGGTATTGCACATGAGATAAATAATCCCAATACCTTTATCTTAGGAAATTTGACTATTATAAAAGAGGCGATGAATGATATATTGCCTATACTTGACTGTCTCTATCAGTCCTCTCCTGAATTAAAGATAGCGAGACTTCCTTATGAAAAATTCAGGGAGTTTATCCCTGTTCTTGTAGACGATATGGTGCAAGGGGCAAACAGGATCAAAGGTATTGTGGATGGTTTACGTAAGTTTGCAAAACAGGATGAAGGGTTTCTCAATGAGAAGGTAAACGTGAATGCAATAACTGAGGCCTGTATACGGCTTGTGGATAATCAGGTCCGTAGGGCTGCTGATGTAAGGGTAGAGCTCGACCCTGATATCCCTGAGATTACCGGCAATGCCCAGAAGCTTCAGCAGGTCATAATCAATATCTTGATAAATGCATATCAGGCTATAGAGAAGCCACGCGGCACTATTGTAGTCTCTTCATCCAGGCAAAACAGTAATGAGATTTTGCTTAAGATAAGTGACAATGGTAAAGGGATGGACGAAAAGACAATAAAACAGATGTTTGACCCATTTTTTACAACAAAGAGGCATCAAGGTGGCACAGGGCTTGGGCTCTCTATAGCCTATGGGATAATAAAAGAGCATAAAGGTAGAATAGAGGTGGAAAGCAAGGTAGGTGCGGGGACAACATTTTTTATCTATCTACCCATAAATTCTGAGGAGACATAATGGATAAGGTTATTGTGATAGATGATGACCAGGCAGTACTCAATTATCTGAATATCTTTCTCCTGCAGGCAGGTACCTTTGAGGTAACCACCTTATCTGATAGCACAAAGGCATATGATGCCTTAAAAAATGGTGTATATGACCTTTTGCTTCTTGACATGGATATGCCTGAGATAACAGGGCTTGACATCCTGAAGAAGATCCATGAGGAGGATATAGATATACAGACTATTGTTTTAACTGGCGTAGAGGATATAGAGCTTGCAGTCTCTGCGATGAAGCTTGGTGCACTTGAGTACCTTACGAAGCCTGTTGATGTTGACCGGCTTCTTAACCTGATGAGAAGTGCGCTTGAGCAGAGAAGGTTATCAAAAGACATGGAATCTGAATCAAAGACTGCGGCTAATCTTAGGTTCAAGGAGGCCTTTAAGGAGGTTATTACCCAGGACACTAAGATGAACGAAATTTTCATTATGATAGAGAAAATGGCCCTTACTGACAATAGCGTTCTTATATGGGGAGAGAGTGGCACAGGAAAGGAACTCATTGCGAGGGCAATACACAAGATCAGTAAGAGGAGCGGAGAGCGCTTTGTGGCAGTCAATGCAGGCGCTTTTGCAAATGAACTTTTTGCATCAGAATTTTTTGGATACAATCAGGGTGCCTTTACAGGTGCAACATCAAACAAAAAGGGGTTTTTAGAAGAGGCTGACAAAGGTACACTCTTTCTTGATGAGATAGGTGAACTTGCCCTCCCCACCCAGGTAAAGCTACTACGTGTTCTTCAGGAAGGGGAATTCTTTCGGCTTGGTTCAACAAAAAACCAGAAGGTTGATGTACGGATTATTGCTGCCACTAACAAAAACCTCCAGGAGGAGATGAGGTTAGGTAATTTCAGAAAAGATCTTTTCTACCGTCTGAATATCAATTCCGTATACCTTCCACCATTGAGGGAGAGAAAGGGGGATATTCCGCTTCTCTCTTATCATTTTCTGCGAAGGTTTTCTCAGACAAATAACAAAAAGATAGAGAAGATTTCTGAGGCTGCAATGAAGTCCCTTACTCAATATGATTATCCAGGTAATGTCAGGGAGTTGATGAATATTATTAATAGTGCTGTTATTGTGGAGTCTACAACCGAATTAAAAAAGAAGTCTCTACCAAGTTATTTTCTTGAAAATATAAGGTTTGGCGACCATGAGACAGGGGAGATCGACCTAAGGACCCTTGAAGAAGTAGAAAATGAGCATATAAGAAGGGTTCTACAATATACTAGTGGCAATAAGACTAAGACAGCCCAGATACTTGGCATATCGAGAATCAGCCTCATTGCAAAGATAAAGAAGCAACAGATGGAATAAAAAACGTAAACTACATAGATTCCCTTAACCCAACTTCATGCAAAAAATATCTATAATTGATAATCGCATAGTTGCATGACATCAATAGCGTGTTTAGGCACTACATGTTGAAAACTCCTAACCCAAGTTTACGCTCAAGACTATAAAACTGGTCTTATTTTGTCTCTTTGAAAATTCTGTAGTTAATGATATCAACTAGTTATACATTGCCGTCCCATTACATCCTCGAATATAGGGTTACCTTCTTTCTTTATATGCTTTTTAGGTATGTTGATAGGCCTGACAAAGACAGTGAGAGAATAAAAATTTCCTTTATTATGCCTCATGATTCCAATGTCACTGAGAATTTTTCAACAAGGTGATCCGGGTAGTATGATAGTTTCGCATCTCGCAGCCCTGGCAAGCCAAGGTCCTGTTCCCTATTAATATAGGTAGCATCTGGAAACCCGTATTCACTGAATCTCTGATTTATAAAAGGATACAACCCTGGTATATCAGAGTCTGCCTTTTCAATATGGATAACAGCTGTATTATGGTTGAGCATCTCACCTATTGTAAATGCCATAACCTCATTATCTATAGATGCCACACCCCCTGTTAAGTCAAGGGCTTCATAGTGGATGAGCACCTCCTTTATCGCCTCCCACTCCCCCATTAGACTCATATCTTCATCACATCGTTTCTGTCTGCACCATTTTTCCTGTAATCTAATACAACCCTCTATATTAGTTGCTTTTAAACTATCATACCTGACATTGTATCGTTTCAATAACTTATTGATATGATTTCTTTTTGCGCTATATTTATTCCCCGATAGCCTTACAAGGTTATCTCTCAGATATACATAATCAAAGTGCTCTCTCTCTGGATTGATTGATAGTAAGTTAATCCCTTTGATTTCTCTGGCTAATCGGCTATCAGCCCTTGTAATAGCAGGTTTGCTGAGCCTCTTTTCATCCCTTAACCATTCCAACAATAAAATAGTTACCTCTTTTCTCGATGGGGGTCCTAAAGGCTGGAATGCACAGCACATCCCATTACTATGTAAGCATATTATTAAAAGCCAATCTTTGTGAATAGACCATTGAAAACTATAATAATTTCTCCACATAAATAGATTAGTAAACGTCCATTCTGATGTTTGGGGGTTATAGTCTGTGAAAAAATCTTTAAAGAGATTTATATCCCTTAACTCAATATTTTTAAAATTAGGAAAAATATTTTTCATGTTCTAAAAATTTTTTTAGCAAACCTTCATATTTTACCCATATATCCTTTTAAAATTCAACGGTTATATGATCTTAAACTTTTTTTAATCTATCCCTTGACAAATAAAATAAAATGAGTATAATAGATACTGCCTTTGGTTATTACAGTTCTTTGAAAACAAAATAGCAGGTCCGCGTTCAATTAATCAAGAGTCGAAGGTGTTATTTGAGAGTTTGATCCTGGCTCAGAACGAACGCTGGCGGCGTGCCTAACACATGCAAGTCGAGCGCGAAAGTCCCTTCGGGGGCGAGTAGAGCGGCGGACGGGTGAGTAATACATGGATAATCTGCCCTCGAGATCGGGATAACCCTGCGAAAGTGGGGCTAATACCGGATAAGACCACACAACACAAGTTGTGTGGTAAAAGGTGGCTTGAATTTATTCTAGCTATCACTTGAGGATGAGTCCATGGCCTATCAGCTAGTTGGTGAGGTAATGGCCCACCAAGGCTATGACGGGTAGCTGGTCTGAGAGGACAACCAGCCACACTGGGACTGAGACACGGCCCAGACTCCTACGGGAGGCAGCAGTGGGGAATATTGGGCAATGGGCGAAAGCCTGACCCAGCGACGCCGCGTGGGTGATGAAGGCCTTCGGGTTGTAAAGCCCTTTCGTGCGGAAAGAATTATCCCGTAGTTAATATCTACGGGATTTGACGGTACCGCAGGAAGAAGCACCGGCTAACTCCGTGCCAGCAGCCGCGGTAATACGGAGGGTGCAAGCGTTGTTCGGAATTATTGGGCGTAAAGGGCGCGTAGGTGGTTATGTGTGTCAGATGTGAAATACTTCGGCTCAACTGAAGAACTGCATCTGAAACTGCATAGCTAGAGTACAGGAGAGGGAAACGGAATTCCCGGTGTAGAGGTGAAATTCGTAGATATCGGGAGGAACACCTGTGGCGAAGGCGGTTTCCTGGCCTGATACTGACACTGAGGCGCGAAAGCGTGGGGAGCAAACAGGATTAGATACCCTGGTAGTCCACGCTGTAAACGGTGAATACTAGGTGTGGGAGGTGTAATACCTTCTGTGCCGTAGCTAACGCGTTAAGTATTCCGCCTGGGAAGTACGGCCGCAAGGTTGAAACTCAAAGGAATTGACGGGGGCCCGCACAAGCGGTGGAGCATGTGGTTTAATTCGACGCAACGCGAAAAACCTTACCTGGGTTTGACATGTGGAGAATCCCGTTGAAAGACGGGAGTGCCCCGTAAGGGGAACTCCAACACAGGTGCTGCATGGCTGTCGTCAGCTCGTGCCGTGAGGTGTTAGGTTAAGTCCTGCAACGAGCGCAACCCTCACCCTTAGTTGCCATCCTTAAGTTGGGCACCCTAAGGGAACTGCCGCAGTTAATGCGGAGGAAGGTGGGGATGACGTCAAGTCCTCATGGCCCTTATGTCCAGGGCTACACACGTGCTACAATGGACGGAACAAATGGTTGCTAACCCGCGAGGGGGAGCTAATCCAAGAAATCCGCTCTCAGTTCGGATTGGAGTCTGCAACTCGACTCCATGAAGCTGGAATCGCTAGTAATCGCGGATCATCATGCCGCGGTGAATACGTTCCCGGGCCTTGTACACACCGCCCGTCACACCACGAAAGCTTGTTGTACCAGAAGTCATTGGACTAACCCGCAAGGGAGGTAGATGCCGAAGGTATGACCAGTGATTGGGGTGAAGTCGTAACAAGGTAGCCGTAGGGGAACC
Source organism: Syntrophorhabdales bacterium (assembly GCA_018052995.1). GTDB lineage: Bacteria > Desulfobacterota > Syntrophorhabdia > Syntrophorhabdales > Syntrophorhabdaceae > DTOV01. The sequence continues at coordinate 36,973 of JAGPMK010000014.1, forward strand.
TGCGGCTGGATCACCTCCTTTCTAAGAGAAAACCGAACGTTGGACCTGCTATTTAAAAACATTCAAGGGGCCTATAGCTCAGTTGGTTAGAGCGCACGCCTGATAAGCGTGAGGTGGAAAGTTCAATTCTTTCTAGGCCCACCAGTGACAGTGACAGTGATGAGTGATGAGTGATAAAAATTCAACACTTTAAGCTATATATTTGAAATTTGCACAGCCAATTTTGTTGGGGGTGTAGCTCAGTGGGAGAGCGCCTGCCTTGCACGCAGGAGGTCATCGGTTCAACCCCGTTCACCTCCACCAATAAAAGCGGTTTGAATGTTCTTTGACAACTATATATGTTGATTTAATGATTTTTGGTCAAGCTACTAAGGGCATGTGGCAGATGCCTTGGTGTCAGGAGGCGATGAAGGACGTGGTAAGCTGCGATAAGCTACGGGGAGCCGCTAAGCAGGCTTTGAACCGTAGATCTCCGAATGGGGCAACCTATCCAGAGTAATGTCTGGATATCCCTTTGATGAACACATAGTCAAAGGGAGGCGAACGAGGGGAACTGAAACATCTAAGTACCCTCAGGAAAAGAAAGAAATATCGATTCCCAAAGTAGTGGCGAGCGAAATGGGAGGAGCCTAAACCGGATATACCTATAACCCGTGAGTGTTGTATATTCGGGGTCGTAGGGTTTTGTCAGAGACCTTCACGGAGGTCTCGGAGAGTTACAAAACTATTTTTTAGCAGAATAACATGGAAAGGTTAACCATAGAGGGTGATAGTCCCGTAAGCGAAAAAGAATAGTCTCTCTGGATAAAACCCTGAGTACCACGGGACACGTGGAATCCTGTGGGAAGCTAGGAGGACCATCTCCTAAGGCTAAACACTACCTGACAACCGATAGTGCACAAGTACCGTGAGGGAAAGGTGAAAAGAACCCCGTTGAGGGGAGTGAAATAGTACCTGAAACCGCATGCCTACATGTAGTGGTAGTCCTGTAGCAATACAGGATAACCGCGTACCTTTTGCATAATGGGTCAGTGAGTTACTCTATGCAGCGAGGTTAAGCCGTTAGGTGTAGCCGTAGCGAAAGCAAGTCCGAATAGGGCGATTAGTTGCATGGGGTAGACCCGAAGCCAGGTGATCTATCCATGGCCAGGATGAATCCCGAGTAATATCGGGAGGAGGTCCGAACCCACTGGGGTTGAAAACCCAGGGGATGAGCTGTGGATAGGAGTGAAAGGCTAAACAAACCTGGAAATAGCTGGTTCTCCCCGAAATATATTGAGGTATAGCCTCTCATGATAGGTTATGGAGGTAGAGCACTGAATGGGCTAGGGCTCCTACAAGGGTACCAAACCCAACCAAACTCCGAATGCCATAACCCTAAAGTGAGGGAGTCAGACTGCGGGTGATAAGATTCGTAGTCGAGAGGGAAAAAGCCCAGACCACCAGCTAAGGTCCCTAAAATGTGCTAAGTGAGAAAGGATGTAGGTCCACTAAAACAGCCAGGAGGTTGGCTTAGAAGCAGCCATCCTTTAAAGAAAGCGTAACAGCTCACTGGTCTAGCAGACCCGCGCCGAAAATATAACGGGGCTAAGCACATTACCGAAGCTGTGGATTCCGATTCTGTCGGAATGGTAGGGGAGCATTCTGCTAACCTGCGAAGGTGTACCCGTGAGGGACGCTGGAGGACGCAGAAGAGAGTATGCTGACATGAGTAGCGATAATGCCGGTGAAAAACCGGCACGCCGTAAGCCCAAGGTTTCCTGAGCAAGGGTAATCCTCTCAGGGTTAGTCGGCCCCTAAGGTAAGGTCGAAAGACGTAGCTGATGGGAAACAGGTTAATATTCCTGTACCACCAGATGGACGTTTGAACGAAGGGGGGACGGAGAAGGGTAGGTCATCCGGGTGACGGAATACCCGGTTCAAGCGTGTAGGAGGAGTCTATAGGCAAATCCGTGGACTCTTACTCTGAGACGTGATGAGGATCCTGCGAATGCGGGAATAAACTGGCTAATCCCATGCTTCCAAGAAAAGCCTCGTAGTGAGTTTGTCTGGTGACCGTACTGCAAACCGACACAGGTGGGCGAGGAGAGAATCCTAAGGCGCTTGAGATAACTCTGGTTAAGGAACTTAGCAAAATCACACCGTAACTTCGGGAGAAGGTGTGCTCGGGTTGGTGTAAGGACTTGCTCCTGAAGCTAACTTGAGTCGCAGTGAAGAGGGGGTGGCGACTGTTTACTAAAAACACAGGACTCTGCAAACTCGTAAGAGAAGGTATAGGGTCTGACGCCTGCCCGGTGCTGGAAGGTTAAGGGGAGATGTCATTCTGAATTCATCAGAAGAAGCATTGAACCGAAGCCCCAGTAAACGGCGGCCGTAACTATAACGGTCCTAAGGTAGCGAAATTCCTTGTCGGGTAAGTTCCGACCTGCATGAATGGCGTAACGATTGCCCCACTGTCTCAACCAGGGACTCAGCGAAATTATAATGGGGGTGAAGATACCCTCACCCCGCGGCAAGATGGAAAGACCCCGTGAACCTTTACTATAGCTTGACAGTGAACTTCGGGATAGTATGTGTAGGATAGGTGGGAGGCTGTGAAGTGTTGGCGCCAGCTGACATGGAGCCGTCCTTGAAATACCACCCTTACTGTTTTGGAGTTCTAACTCAGGTCCCTTATCGGGATTGAGGACACTGTCTGGTGGGTAGTTTGACTGGGGCGGTCGCCTCCTAAAGAGTAACGGAGGCGCACGAAGGTCGGCTCAGGCTGATTGGAAACCAGCCGTAGAGTGCAAAGGCATAAGCCGGCTTGACTGTGAGACCTACAAGTCGAGCAGGAACGAAAGTTGGTCTTAGTGATCCGGTGGTTCCACATGGAAGGGCCATCGCTCAACGGATAAAAGGTACTCCGGGGATAACAGGCTTATCTCCCCCAAGAGTTCACATCGACGGGGAGGTTTGGCACCTCGATGTCGGCTCATCGCATCCTGGGGCTGAAGTAGGTCCCAAGGGTTTGGCTGTTCGCCAATTAAAGCGGTACGTGAGCTGGGTTTAGAACGTCGTGAGACAGT
>JAGPMK010000055.1 GCA_018052995.1 Syntrophorhabdales bacterium
CTGTAAGAATAGAACGTTCAGGAAGGAAACCGTTTCTTACAACCGTACGCCTGCCCTTTTCATCCTTTTTATCCCTTTACTTGAAAGGGTTTGATGTTCGGTCGCTAATAAATGATATGTCTTTTTTATTGCCATATACAAGATTTGGTTATATCTCTCTCCTGTTTTCCACAACAGTATAGATAATGGCAAGCCCTGCTATAAAAAACAGTGCAACAGAGAGTATAGCAGGTCTCTGGCTTCCAAACATTGATGAAAGATAACCAAAGACAAGAGGACCAATAATTGCTGATGACTTACCTGCAAGGTTAAATACACCGAAATATCTTGACTCCTCGCCTTTAGGGATGAATCCTGCATAAAGCGCCCTTGTGGCTGACTGGAGCGTGCCCAGGCCAAGACCTGCAAAAGCAGCCAACACAACAAAAGACCCCTTAGTTTTTATAAAATAGGCTATAAGAGTAACTGCTATCCAAAGCAACAAGGTAATGATTATTACCTTTTTAGGTCCCAAAAGGTCAATCCTTGATGCCATGATAAATGCCCCTGCCAAAGCAGTAACCTGGACTATAAGATACATATATATAAGCTCATCTGCTTTAAATCCAAGGGTTGTGGCAGCGAAGATACTCGAGAATACAATCACAGTATTTACCCCATCCTCATATATAAGATAGGCTACGAGAAACCTTCTCTGATTTTTGTCTCTGCACATGGATAAAAAGTGTCTAAAGGTACTTTTAAAACCTTCTTTAGCCGCATCCCTCAAACCCCTAGCGCCTGTCCTGTCTTCAGGGAGACACAAAAAGGCAGGGATGGAAAAGACTCCAAAAAAGATCGCCACCATAATCCATACAGCGCCAACAAAGTTATTTTTTAATAAAAAAAGGGCAAGGACAAGAGACAGAATCGAACCGCTGTAACCTATACCGAAACCCCATGCAGATACCCTTCCATGGTGGTCTCTTTCTGCTATCTCAGGGAGAAAGGCATTATAGAATACAAGCCCGCCTTCCATACCAGTATTTGCCAGGATGATCAATATAAAGCCTATAATGACCATGCCCTTTTCAAGGAGGGAAAACGATGCCACTGATAATATGGAGATAAGGGTAAATAAGAAAAGCATCCTCTTTCTTACCCTGCCGTTGTCTGCTACGCCACCAAGAAAGGGTGATATCAAGGCAACCAATGCCATGCTCACTGCTATTGCCCTGCCCCACCATAGATCTCCCTGACCACCTACATTACCTACAATATGATTTGCATAATATACAGGAAAGATTGTGGCAGCAATAACAGCAGAGTAGCTTGAGTTTGCAAAATCAAAAAGACACCAGGAGAATACCTTTTTATCCATTGTAACGGCTTTTTTAACCTAATTTTATTCCTTATTGCAATGGAATCTTTTAGGGCTGTTTCAAATGAAAGGCCTCGCATAACCCCATCTCCCTGTATTTTCCATCTCCATGTGTGTTTTTATACCTTTTGTCACCATTGTCCCCTTAGCAACTTACCTGGACTTGCTGTATCGGTCAACGCTTTTTTGGACACTTTTCATTCTTATTCATGCAACCCCTATGTTAAGGTTTAGCTGCTCTCGTCTTATCTGAGCCGGGGTCTTGTAACCATGTCTTCCTATTTGGTGTCCAATAAATTGTATCATATAACCCTTTGTTTTTTTGTTAATTTATTTTTATTTCATGAAATATGAAATATTTTTCACGAAATTTCTTGACAAAATTCTAAATTTTTTTTAAACTTACAAACAGTGAAATAGAAAGTATGGTAACCAAAACTTCCTATATCCTCCCCCGCTCACCCCACCTTAACCCCCTTCTTTTCAAATATGGGTGGGGGCAGGATAAGGAGTTGAACCAATGAAATTGAATAAACAAAGGCTAAGCAATCAGGTATACGACATCCTAAAAAATATGATTGTCAATCACAGGTTCAGCCCTGGTGCAAGGATCAATATAGAACAGATAGCAAAGGAGGTAGGGGCAAGTAGAACCCCTGTCTGGGAGGCAGTTCATAGATTAATGCAGGAGGGGCTTATTGAAAATATACCGAACAGAGGAGTTTTTATGGCTGTTCTCACTCCAAAGGCAGCTATAGAAATGTATACAGTAAGACAGGTGTTAGAGGGATTAGCCGCAAGACTTGCTGCGCAAAATGCCAATGAAAAGGCAATAAAAAAGATGAAGGCATATATTGATAAACAGGCAAAGGCGGTTGAAAAGGAAGATCTGGTGGCATATTCAAAATTAGATTTTGAATTTCATGCTGTTATCTATGAATTGAGCGGTAACCAGACGCTTCAGGAGATGCTTGAGACCATAAAAAATAAGATGCGTCCCATAGACATGCTAATAAATCCCATACTTCCCGAACTTTATAGACATCATATAAGGATACTGGAGGCAATAAAAAACAGGGATTCTAACGAGGCTGAGAGAGCTTTTTTAGAGCACAATCAACGTATGATAGATCAGATAAAAACAAGTGCGGAGAATGAAAACTGGAAGGAGGTGGTAAATTTAAAGAATAAAATTTATAAGAATCAAGGAGGCATAAGATGAACAAGCATCTAAAATCTTTAACACTGTTCTTTGTTGTAGGTTTAATTTCAGTTTTATTGTTAAACAATTCTGCATTCGCGACAGCACCAGACAAGGTAAGAATAGGGCTCATGTTCGGCTTAACGGGTGCTGCTTCTCCCATCGGACCTGTTCAGCTTGACGGGGCAAAACTTGCCATAAAAGAGATTAACGCAAAAGGTGGCGTAAATATTGGAGGAAAGAAGGTTCCTATTGAGTTTTATGTAAAAGATGATGAATCAAAGCCAGATATAGCTATTAGAAGATTCCGTGAATTGATAGACGAAAACAAGGTGAACGTTATAGTCGGGCAGACATTTGCCCCCATATCTGCTGCACTTAATAAAGAGGTTAAAAAGACACCGGTTGCCTATTTCCCAGTAAATGTCGTTGCCATAGGAATGTTTGATAAAAATGAGATAGCCGAGACCACATTCTCCATACATGGATGTGCATACTCTATAGGTTATGCAGGTGCAGCGTACATTGTCGATAAGCTTGGCTACAAAAACGTCGTATTTTTTGGGCCCGCTTATGCCTTTGGGCGTGACCAGTGGGCAGGGGCCAAGGCCGCATTCGATAAAAGAGGTATAAAGGTAGACTATGTTGAATCACCAGTAGGCACAAGTGATTATACTTCATATCTATTAAAGATAGGCGAGAAAAAACCTGATGTGGTTATGTTAGCACACTGGGGTGTAGATGCCATAAATGTTTTAAAACAAACCTATGAGACAGGATTAAAGAAAAAGGTAAAAACTTTGTGGTTTAATTGGATGACCAATGCATTTGGCAGCGGTGTCCCGCCTGAGGCATTAGAGGGTGTCTATTCTCTCATGTCATGGTATTACGACATGAAGGGGTTCCATGATACAGCAATTGTTAAGGCATCTGATGTCTTTACAAAGAAGTTCCAGCAAGAATACAGGTATCCACCTGACCCATATTCTGCCATGGCCTATGAGGGGGTTATGGAGGCTGTAAGAGGCATTGAGCTTGCTGGCTCCCTTGAGGCAAAGGCTATTGCAAAGGCACTTATGGCAAATCCTCAATTTGACTCTATGAAAGGAAAGGGTGTCTGGAGGGTTGACCATCAGCCCTTATTCAAGTATGGCGCCTATGTGGTTATAGGTAAGGGTCCAAAGGAGAGAAGGGATAAAAAATGGGATTTGGTCAAGATTATAGATGCATATACAGGCGAAGACTATCTCCCGCCATTATCATCACTTGGTTATAAATAAGAAAAGGTATGCCATGAAAGAAAATTTATTATTAGAAACACAAGGCGTAACCATAAAATTCAACAGTCTTGTTGCTGTAGATAATGTCAACTTCAGGATAAATGAAGGCGAGTCTGTTGGGATAATTGGTCCTAATGGTGCAGGTAAGACCACTTTTTTTAACCTACTTACCGGTTTTTTTTCGCCTACAAAGGGAAAAATTTTCTTTTATGGCAAGGATATAACAGACAAACCACCCCATAAGAGAGTCATGATGGGTATAATAAGGACATTCCAGCTTGTGTCCGTGTTCGACAATTTAAGTGTTTTAGACAATCTATTGTTATCCATAATAAAATCAGGCGGTGTCCCTTTTTCCACTGGCAGGTTTTTCTTTTCTGAGGCACATAGGCCAGAATTAAAAAAGACCTGTTTAGATGTATTAAAATCATTAGACATCGAGGAAAAGGCAGAGTTTATGACATCTGAACTCTCTTATGGGGATAAGAGAAAGCTTGAAATTGCCGTTGCACTATCAATGAATCCAAAGTTACTGCTTCTTGATGAGCCTTTTGCAGGGTTAAGCGATCATGAGATAGTGGAGGTATCAAGGATTATAAAAGAGTTTAAGAAGGGCTTTTCAATGATTATTATAGAACATAAGATATCTCGGATTGTAGAGCTTGTTGAGAGATTATGCGTGATGCATGAAGGCAGGCTTATTGCAGAAGGCATACCAGAACGAGTGCTCTGTGAACCTCTTGTTAGAGAGGTTTACTGGGGAAAGGAGGATGGGCTGGTATGCTCAGTGTAGCAGATATAGATGTTTCTTATGGTCATGCAAAGGTATTGCATCATATTGATATCCATGTCTCTAAAGGAGAGATGGTATTTATAGTAGGGAGAAATGGGGCAGGCAAGACAACGCTATTTAAAACAATAGCAGGATTTATAAGGCCTGATTCAGGCTCAATTATCTTTGAAGACAGGGATATTAAAGGGATACAGCCTGAAAAAGTAGCCCTTTCTGGCATCAGATATGTATTTCAGGATAAAAGGGTCTTCTCAAACCTTACTGTTAAAGAAAATTTAGAAATAGCAGCCTACCCAGTAAAAGAAAAGATAACAGATGCAATCGAAAAGGTTATAGGTATATATCCAAAAATAGAGAAGTTTCTTAACATGAGGGCGGGCAGTTTAAGCGGTGGTCAGAGACAGATACTTTTAATCGGAAGGGCATTAATCGGACAACCAAAACTTTTGCTCATTGATGAGCCAACAGAAGGCCTTGCGGCAGGCACCATAAACGATATTTTAAATGTTCTCTCTAAGATGAAAGGGAATATTTCAATGGTTATAGTGGAGCAGAATCTCTCGGTAGTAGGAATGCTTGCTGACAGGGTGTATATGATGAAGGAGGGAAAGATAATAAAAGAAATGAAAGATAAAGAAGAGATTGGCAATAAGGCAAATCTCGAACAATATTTATAAGATTAAAGGAGGAAGAGAAGCATGAAAGAAAAACAGACAAAGAAAATTGAGGCAAAAAAGACAGCGATAGTCTTAATAGAACCACAATATGATTTTTTGAAACCAGGTGGCTCGATGTATCAGTTTATCGAAGAACAGCTTGAAAAAAGAAAGGTCATAGATAATCTCGTCAATCTTATATATGAGGCAAGGGGAAAGGTAAAAAAGATAATCTATGTTCCCTTTGAGGCATTCGAACCAGGTTTCCCTGAGATAGACCCTGAAGGGCCAGGTATGGCCGGATTAAGAGGTCTTGAGATTGATATGCCTACAGGCTGGACTATCGATGGTAAACCTGTTTCCGGTGCATGGGTGGCTGGCACGCCAGGGCCTGAGATTATTCCAGAACTAAAACCTCAAAAAGGCGATATTATCGTAAGAGGCAAAAAGACCCTTGATGCATTCTGGTCCACAGCACTTGACTATATCCTTAGAGTAAATATGATTGAATGGGTGGCTATCGTGGGCTTCCACACAAACTGGTGTGTTGAGTCCACTGCAAGATCAGCATATGACAAAGGCTATAGGGTTATTGTAATAGGTGACTGCACAGGAACTGATACCGACGAAGAACAGAATTATGCAGAGAAATATATCTTCCCTAAGATAGGCAGCGTCATGAACTACAGAGATTTTTTAGCCAGCCTCACATAATCACTCCATCCCTGCCTCCATGAATCGCAAATGGAGGCAGGGTAATTTAAAAGGAGGAAATGGTTTGATCGGACAAACGAGAAAAAGCCTGTTAGATCTTGCAATAATTACAGCCAGTTTTTTTGCTGTGTTACCATTATTTGGAATAAACAGGACAACAGATTTTATAATATTTTGCATATATGTTTTAGGATTCAACCTTCTGTATGGTTATATGGGGAGACTCTCCTTTGGCCACATGCTTTACCTTGGGGTGGGGGCATACACTATCACAATTTTTGCCGAGCACATATCAAAAAATCCTTTTTTTGCCTTAATTGCAAGTATATGCGCAGGTGCACTCATAGGTGTAATAATAGGTCCTATCGTTATTAGAACCACTGGTGCCTGTTTTGCCTTAATAAACCTTGCCTTTAACCAGGTTGGATATTTTCTTGCCCTTGTTGCCCTTTCAAGGTGGACTGGCGGTGAAGATGGTATGTCAGCATATTTCAACAAAATCTTTTTATTCGATTTCGGAAAAAAATCTGTAATTTTTGGTTTTTGTCTGTTTTCCCTCTTGCTTACCTATTTTATACTTAAAAAACTCCTCTCATCACCTTATGGCATACTAATTAAATCCATAAAAGAGAATGAAGTAAGGGTCAAATTCCTTGGCTATGATACATTTAGATATAAGTGGATTACATTTGTAATATCTACTGCTATCTCTTCTTTTGCCGGTGCCCTCTCAATCTTAAACTATGGATATGTAACGCCTAGTTTTATAGACCCCACGAGGGCAGTTGAGGTTATATTCGCAACACTTATTGGAGGCGCAGGTAGTCTTTATGGGGCCCTGATTGGTGGCGTCGCATATATGGCAATAAGCAATTACCTTGCATCCTATCTATCAAGATGGGAGATGTTTCTTGGGTTTGCATTACTTATAGTAGTGTTCAGATTCAGAAAAGGGATATGGGGATATATTCAGGATAGATTTACAAAACAAACAGAACGGATGATGAGGTAAAGATGTTAAATACAATCGCTTATGGATTAACGATTGGCGGCATTCTCTATATAATTAGCATTGGGCTTTCACTAACCTTCGGAACTATGAGGATTGTAAATTTTGCTCATGGTTTTATATATACAATAGGCGCCTATCTACTTATTACAACCCTGCCTATCTTAAGAGAAAATTTTATACTCGCTGCTTTAGCTACAGTGCTTGCTGTAATTCCTATAAGCTATGTAATTGAAAGGTTTATAATAAGAAAACTATATGGTGTATCCATTGATTATGCAATCATCGCAACATACGCCGTTGTTTTAATAGGTGTTGACCTAATCAAATGGATATGGGGGGCATCACCCATTCCGCTTTCAGACCCGATAGGCATAGATGTAACAATCTTTTCTGTGACTATACCACTATACCGCCTTATAATCATCATTCTTTCGTTTGTTATTTTTATAGCCCTTACTATCTTTTTTAGAAAGACCATGGTGGGCAAGATCGTTGTTGCAGCCCTTGAAGATAAGGATGCAGTAAGGAGTCTTGGGATAAATGTAGATAAATATTTTGCCTATGTCTTTATAATAGGTAGTTGTCTGGCTGCATTAGGCGGTGTTCTTTATGCACCCATTACATCTGTTCATCCATATATGGGGATGACAGTTCTTTTAATAAGTTTTGCTGTTGTTCTAGTAGGCGGGCTTGGAAACATAAAAGGGACATTTGTCTCTGCATTTGTGCTTGGCCTTATTATGGCAATTACAGGCAGATTCTGGGGGCCTGCCGCAGAGACAATGGTTTTTATAGTCATGGGTATTATACTGATTTTTAAGCCTATAGAGGCATAATCAGTAAACAATAAACAATGAAAATCAGGCAGGCAAAAGAAAAGGCTATTGAGATATTCTGGTCAGCTATTGACGCTGTAAATCCTTATAATTCTATAAAAAATCAATCCAAAAAAATCCTCTCCTTCTATAGAGAGAGAGGGATTAAAATGCTTTTTGTTATAGGTTTTGGCAAGGCATCCTATGAGATGGCAAGGGGAATAAACGATAGTTTGAATGAGATTATAACCGAGGGCATTATTATAACAAAATACCAACACTCTAAAGGGGTTAAAACAATTGATAAAATCAAGGTGTTTGAGGCTGGCCATCCAATCCCTGATGATAATGGGGTTGAGGCTACAAAAAGGGTTGTTGGGCTTTTAAAAAAGGCAGATGAGCGGACATTGGCAGTTACGCTTATTTCAGGCGGCGGGTCTGCCCTACTTGTTTCTCCTATGGAGCCAATAACCTTAAAGGAAAAGCAAGAGGCAACAAAACTTCTCCTTGAGGCAGGTGCTGATATAAATGAAGTAAATACCGTCCGAAAGCATATCTCTTCTGTAAAAGGAGGGAGGCTTGCCCAGATTGCATATCCTGCATATATAAAGTCATTTATACTCTCGGATGTTTTAAAGGATAGACTTGATGTTATAGCATCAGGACCAACAACCTTTGATCCAACAACATACCCCAATGCACTGGATGCCATAGAGAGATATGGGCTTTTGAATAAAATGCCTCAAAGCATAATCGGTGTGTTGAATAAAGGTATCAAGGGCGAGGTGCCTGAAACACCTAAAGAGAATAATTTTATATTCAAAAATATAGAAAACACCATCATTGGAAGCAATAAGATTGCCCTCGCTAATGCAAAGTCAAGGGCACAAGAGCTTGGGTTTTATACAGATATCCTATCTACTGAGTTAGAGGGCGAGGCAAAAGAGGTGGGAAGATGGCTTGCCAGGGTGGCGATGGCGTATAAAGACAGAAAGGATGCATCTAATATAAAAAAACCTGTTTGTCTTTTAAGCGGCGGAGAGACGACAGTGAAGGTTACAGGCACAGGAAAAGGCGGCAGAAATACAGAGCTCGCCCTTGCATTTGCAATAGAGATTAGGGGTAAAAAGGGGATATTATTACTGTCTGCAGGCACAGATGGAACAGATGGCCCAACCGATGCAGCAGGGGCATATGTAACTGGAGAAACAGTCCTAAATGCAAATAACATTGGAATATCCCCCTTTGAATATCTTGATAACAATGATTCATACAATTTTTTTAAAAAATTAGATAGTCTCTTTATAACAGGCCCTACTGGGACAAATGTGATGGATATTCAGATAACCTTAATCGAATAGCCATAAAAGAATTGCAAATAAAAACCTCTAAAATCCCTACTCGGGAGATGTTCCGCTAACAACTCCATGCAAGTTTCTAACTGGCCACCACGAGGGAAAATATGCCTATCATGCTAACATTTTTTCCTCTGGCTATTCTTCTGTAACAAAAACACTATACATTCCTTGAAGAATTTTTAAAGGTCTCATGACAATAAATATGTTGCACGCAACTTATTGTATATGTTATATAAGGAAACATTGGGCCGTTAGCTCAGTCCGGTAGAGCAGTTGACTCTTAATCAATTGGCCGGAGGTTCGAATCCTCCACGGCCCACCAGTAAAATCAATAGCTTGCACTTCATGAAAGTTCATCTGATTCGCCAAAATAACCGCAACGTGAAGTAAACGTGAAGCAACATCAACAATCACTCTTACAAGA
>JAGPMK010000015.1 GCA_018052995.1 Syntrophorhabdales bacterium
TGGCAAGACATCTTGTTATTGCACTTGTGAGTGTTGTCTTACCATGGTCGATGTGTCCTATGGTGCCTATGTTCACATGGGGTTTGGTTCTTTCAAACTTTTTCTTAGCCATAGAGGACCTCCGTTTTATATTTATGGAGCCCACGACCGGAATTGAACCGGTGACCACTTCCTTACCAAGGAAGTGCTCTTCCGACTGAGCTACGCGGGCAAAACAGGAATTAACCTGTTTAATTATCTTACTTAAATTATAGCAAAAATTATATCCCCATAAAACATAAAAGGATATAAAATTATCAAATTTTGGAGCGGGAAACGGGACTCGAACCCGCGACCCTCAGCTTGGAAGGCTGATGCTCTAACCAGCTGAGCTACTCCCGCCCTTAAATTCAGTCAATAGTGCATAGCTACTATCTTATCTGGGTGATTTTATTAGGCTATTCTACTTTTTCAATAAAAGAAGAAGCTGTTCTGATCACCACTATTCACTATCACTCAGCAACTACAAAAATATGGTGGAGAGGGGAGGGATCGAACCTCCGAAGGCTGCGCCAACAGATTTACAGTCTGCCCCCTTTGGCCACTCGGGAACCTCTCCATGGAGCTGGTGATGGGACTCGAACCCGCAACCTGCTGATTACAAATCAGCTGCTCTGCCGATTGAGCTACACCAGCTTAAATAATTATTTTAATACAAGACCACTATAAAAAGCAATATATTGACAAAATTTTTTTTAATTCAAAACTTCGTTATTATACACATTAAAGCATGTGTTGACAAGACAATTTACATTGAATATTATAAAAAATTATGATTTATGTTCTTTTTGTTTCTGCAGCATATCTTATTGGCTCTATCCCTGTAGGTTTATTTCTTTCAAAAATACACGGTAAAGACCCAAGAAAGACAGGGAGTGGGAATATAGGGGCAACGAATGTTATGAGGACTGCTGGTAAGACAGCAGGCATTATAACACTTATTGGTGATGTGGCAAAGGGTTTTCTGCCTGTTGTATTAACCTCATATTACAGCAGTTCATATTTTCTTGTGGCACTGACAGGTCTTTCTGCATTTCTTGGTCACCTGTATCCTGTTTATCTGAGATTCAGGGGTGGCAAGGGGGTTGCTACAGCCCTTGGTGTTTATCTTGCAGTAAGTCCAACGGCGATATTGATAGATATTCTTATCTTTATCGCCGTTCTTTTTAAATGGAGGTATGTCTCCCTTGGTTCACTAGTAGGGGCATTTATGATGCCTGTTATTCTTTTTTTTCTGAGAGCCCCGAATCTATACATAGCTCTTTCCATCCTGATTAGCATCTTTATTCTTCTCAAGCATAAAGATAACATCACAAGGCTTGCAAGAGGAGAAGAGAATAAGTTCAAGATATAGAATACAATGTTTCAGATAAAAAGGGAGACCATCTTTTTATTCTTGATATCAGCAAGCCCCTTGTCAGTAATCCTCAAGAACGGAAGACCTGTGAACGGTATGGTCTGGATTGTAAGAAATGGTCTCTCGAATGATGACCCTATGACCTTTATCTTGTCCTCGAGCTCAAGGGTTTTTTCCTTTATCTCAGGCATACTTGATATGGGCATGACACCGTAGGCAGGCATGGGAAATTCATATATAATCTCTCCATCTCTTACAATGACCGTGCCACCCTGGATATCTCTAATCCTGTTTACAGCTACTGCCATATCCTCTTCGCTGCTTCCTATGGTCAGTATATTGCATGTGTCCCAGATAATAGAGGTTGCCAGTGCCCCGTTTTTTATGCCCGTACCTTTTATAAAGCCCTTACCAAACTGCCTAGCCTTATTTCTGTTTATTACAGCCACAGGGATTATGTCATCTTTTAGATTTTTTTCCAGAAAACCGTCCTTTTTTATAGCCCTGCATATTATCTCCTTTGTTATGGTCTGGTTAGCTGCCTCAATGACCCGTATATATTCCTTTTCTTCCTCTGCCTTTATCATAAAATCACGGGCAGTATATGCGCCACATCTTATGGTATTTTTGATATAGTCAGGATAGATATAGGGTGTTATCTTTTTTTGGAATACACCATCAGAGAATACGACCTCGCCATTTACCATAACCTTGTCAATAATGAATCTCTCTAAGTCCTGGAAGAATATTATATCAGCATATCTTAAGGGGGCAATGGCACCTAAAAATCTTAGTCTGTGATAATCTGCAGGGTTGATGGTTGCCATTTTTATGGCATCGAAAAGAGAGAATCCGTATTCTATAGCCTTTTTTACCACGGAATCCATATAGCCCTCATCATCGAGCATTACTGCATCAAATACATCTGAAACAAGGATGAGACGCCTCTTGTCTACATTTAAACCTGCTATCTTTGATACCTCCCTAAGCTCTCTTCTCACCCACCCCTCTCTTATCATTACATAGATACCATTTCTAATCTTTTCAATGGCTTCGTCGACGCTAACAGATTCATGGCAGGATGTTATCCCTGTAATGAGATATTCCAATAATTTTTTACCCCTTGCACCAGATGAATGACCATCAAGGGCTTTATTTAAAGATATGGCGAGGCCAGCCTGGTCGAGTATCCTTTTCTTACCCTCAACAACACTCGTCCAGTAGGCCTCCCCAATACCCAAAAAATCATCTCTTTTAAGGAGTCTCTCAAAGTCTCTAATGCCTATTCCCTTTGATTCCTCCATCTCTGGGAAGGGGGGTGTTAATGGCGGTGCCACAAAATAGCACCTTAGAGGGTATCCTTTTGTGCTTTCGATAAAACTCATTACCCCCTTTATACCACAGGCATTAGCAATCATGGCAAATTCTGTTATAACTGTGGTTGTTCCGCCCCTGATAGAATAGGGCACAAATTCATAGAAGGGATATATACTGTCAAGGTGGGTATGGGCATCTATGAACCCAGGACAGAGATACAGGCCCTGGGCATCAATAATATCAACATCACTAGAGGATGTTGTCCAGTTTTTTTCCACAGATACTATCCAGCCATCCTTTATAAGGATATCCATGTCCTCATCTATCGAGTCAGTAAAGACATTTATCACATTTGCGTTCTTTATCACTGTATCGGGAGGGATCATGCCTTTGGTTGTATCAAGCAGTGTTTTTAAAATATCTCCAGTCATAATTATACCTCCTTCAATATTAGATTATAATCTCTTCAATCCCCACTAGTCTTTTTTCTGCCTTGAAAATCATTGTATCTCTATTTTTTATCTCTATGGGGATAATATCCATATTAACTGTTCTACTGAAATGGCATATAAGGTTTGCTGCCACAGTGAGGATATCATCATCAGTTTTACCTTTTATCAGCCCCATGGGTCCTGTAAAACCTGAAGGAACAACAAGCATGTATCCTTCTGACCAAAGCATGGAGAGCCTTTCGTTCTCGTTCTTGTCTCTACCGATAACAATCTTAACGTCTTTGTTTAGTCTAAAGTGTCTTCCCACACTCAACAGCTCTATGTCCTTCATGGTAAAAAATGCATCATGTGAAAACAGATCCCTTAATCTTCGAGAAAACACAGGTTCTGTGAGAAGGCATCCCCCGCCAGGACAGCCAAATTCCCTCAAATCAAACTCTTTTACAAGCTCATACTGGACAGCCCTTGACCTGCCTGTAATATCAAAGAGTCTTGCCCTGTCCACTATCCCCTCCTGTTCAGGTATTGTCTCCGGAAAATGCATGGCTGAGAGGGGTCTTAATATGAGACCCTTGAGCCCACTCTCTTTTTCAATAAGATTCATAGCGTCTCGCCTCTGAGACATAGGTCTTTGACCAAGAACCTCTCCTGTAATAATAAAGCCTGCACCCTCTTCCTGCATAACCACCTTAGCTGTTTTCAGCATATAGATCCTGCAGTCAATACATGGGTTCATGTTTTTTCCGTACCCGTACCTTGGTTTCCTAACGATCTCAATAAAATTAATGTCTTTTTCCTTTACTATTAATCTTATACCAAGTTCCTCAGCAGACCTTGCTGCCTGCATACCCCTTTCTCTTTCCCTTCTACTCTTAAAAGGGGATGTAAGGTGGAGAGCTACGACCTCTATGCCCTGGGACTGGATTATCCTTGATGCAAGGACACTATCAAGACCGCCTGAGAGAAGGGATATAGCCTTTCTATTCATTACATTAAAGAGCTTTCTAAATCTTTTTATATTTAAGGATGTTAAAATTCATCCTGCAAAGGTGGAATGGCTCTCCATATCTCAAATATAATTAAATTAATGAATGCCTATTATCTTTTGCTTGAGATTCTCCTCAAGTGTCACTGATGGCACTCTGAATATGAGACGACCTTTATATGTTTTCTGCATCCCTGACCTCAAGGGTATTCATCTTAATACCTGAATCTATTCCTGGTAGTGGGGCCACTGGATTTGTAAGGAGAAAACCCCCTGATTGAATCCAGTCCTTGAGTATTCCTGCAATCTCCCTTGCCTTAAGATAGCTTGAGATAGGAAACGTAGGGACCTCTGTCCCATTGACATCTATCTTCCCTGATTTAAGCTGTGCATAATTTACCTCACAGAGGCTCACAGGATTTCTGTTAGGATAATCATTTCCATAATCAACAACCTGCGCCCAATAATCCTCATCGCTTCTTGATGTAAAATATGCCATCTCTTCATCTATGATAGGGATGGGGATACCCAGGCCTACAAACATTGTAGCCCCATAGCCTATAAAACTTGCGCCCTTTAAAAACAAAGGGCTCATCTGTTTTACATCACCTATGGTTGCCAGGGTCCCTGCCCCTGCCCTTGGTATACCGTCTGGACTCCTCGGCACGTTGGGATTATGCTGCGTCCCGTTCCATGTAATATATCCAATACCACCGCCTAAAAAGATCTTTGTCCCTATGCCTATCGTTCTATACTTAGGGTCTTTAAGAAGGGGCGAAAGCTGTCCTGCGCTGCAATAGTTTGCGCTGTGAAGATTGGGTTTTATTATCCCCATATACGTATATATTATCCTATTTGTGAGGTTTACCGCCACGTTATAATTTTGATAACTATTTCGTGGATTAAAAAGATACGCCTCATTAACATTATTTTTATTGATATAGGTCTCTATCTTTTTTCTAGGGTAACAATCCGTGCCATAGGCACTTGCAACCAATCTTATATCCCTCCCGCTTACAAATTCCTCTATCACATGACCGCCGCCGTATTTGAATGCCCCAGGATAGACCATATTTCTGGGGTCATCATCAGGCATGGCAGTAGCCCCTATATAGATATCTACTGCTGCCAGCCCGCAATAGGCAGGAACATCGTTAAGAAGACACCTACCCCCACCGATTTTTATCCTTGGCTTGGAATGCCCTACATTGAGAAACATGCCGCTACCACACATAGGACCAAATGTTCCAGTAGTTACTACATCCACATATTCAGAGGCATTTTTTGTGCCCTTTTCCCTTGCTATCTCTATCATCTCCTCGGCAGTTACAATAATAGCCTTCCCTGCCTTGATCTTCTCATTTATTTCATCTATTGTTTTCAACTACTGCCTCCTCTTCAATGAAACATATAAAACACAAAAATTTTTACGGTCTGTGATCTCAAATAATTCACTCATCTACCTAACTTTGGGTATCTAATGTTATAGCTGGATGTTCAAGATCCCTTTCAAGGTATTTGTTTTTGAACTCAATCTTATCATTACCATTAGATAAAATCTATAATAAATTTTTAGGCAACCAACCTGGATTCCCAATGTAAATATTTCCTTTTATGTTAGGAGCGTTTGGGACAAAATAAAACTATTTCCTGTAATGGAAAATACATTATATCCAGGGAGGATGCTTCGCAATGGGAGAAAAAGCGGATGAATAATCTTCACTGGGGCTTGCTATTTTTATCTCTATGTCCTTGACAAAATAAATGTTATTGTTTAATCTATATCAAAATAAGGGCCCATAGCTCAGTTGGAAGAGCCACCGGCTCATAACCGGTAGGCCCCTGGTTCGAGCCCAGGTGGGCCCATTAAATTGATTATGAAAGGATGTCTAAAACAATATATTTTTTTATTCTAAAGGGGGTGTTCCTTAAGGGTTCACCCCCTTTAATTTTATGGAGGGTAATCTTGGAACATGAATTAAGGACTATCTATGAGGTTCAGCTGATAGAGACACAGATAATGGAGAGTGAAAAAAAGAGGTTTTCTGCGCCAAAAAAGATTGAGGAGATGAATAGGGAGTTGGGTGAATTGAGGGAAGTGGCAGAAAAAGAAAAAACCGTGATAGATGAATTGGAGAGGGAACGAAGAAAAAAGGAAAAGGAACTTGATGCAGAAAAAGACAAGATAAAAAAGATTGAGTCCAAACTGTATGATGTAAAGACCAATAAGGAATATCAGGCGCTCCTAAAGGAGATAGAGATGGCAAAAGAGACAAATGATAAGACAGAGGAGGATATCTTAATCCTCATGGATAGAATAGAGGATTTGAAAAAAGATTATATATCTATCGCTGAACGTCTTCAAAAAAGGGAGATAGAACTAAAAGAAGAGACTGAAAGGACCAACAAATACCTGCAAAACATGGATAAAACCCTGGCAGAACTGAAGAAACAGAGAGATGCCATGCTTGGCGTAGTAAATGATGAGTTAAAGAAAACCTACTTCAATCTTATTGAAAAAAGAGGGGGTCTCGCTGTAGTAAATGTAAAAAACGGTGTATGTCTCGGTTGTTATATGAGTATACCGCCACAGCTATTTATAGAGGTTACAAAAAACAGCAGGCTCATAACATGTCCAAGTTGCAATAGGATCTTCTATTTCAAGGAAGATAACTGATTTGGAGTGGCAAATATACGTGGATGGTGCATCATCTGGAAACCCAGGGGAGTCAGGGGCAGGGATAGTTATATACGAAAAAGACAAAGAGCTATCACGATACAGCATCTATCTTGGGAGGATGACAAACAATATGGCTGAATATGAGGCCCTTATCTTTGCACTCCAAAAGGCAAGGGATGCATCTGTCGGAATTATAGACATATATACTGACTCCCTCCTTGTAGCAAATCAGGTTTTAGGTATCTACAAGGTAAAACATCCTGTGCTAAAAGGGTATCTTTCAGCTGTTAAAAAAATCGCAGACAATTTTGAAAGGTTTAGCTTAAAATATATACCGAGAGAACGAAACAGGGTTGCCGACAGGCTTGCAAAGGCAGCAATAATGAACAGGGGTAGACGGGTGACCGCTCCGTATGGCGGGGAGGAAAGTCCGGGCATCAAAGGGCAGGATGGTCCCTAACAGGGACTGGGGGAAACCCTAAGGAAAGTGCAACAGAAAATACACCGTCTCGTTATATACGGGATAAGGGTGAAATGGTGAGGTAAGAGCTCACCGGCTCTGTGGCGACACAGAGGCTTGGCAAACCCCATCCGATGCAAGGCCAAAAAGGGATCGTGCCCTATGGCACGAAGGGAGTGCCCATCCCTTAACCCGGGTAGGCCGCATAAGATTCAGGGCAACCTGAATATGCAGAGAAATGGTCACCAAAAACAGAACCCGGCTTACAGTCTACCCCTGTCCTTTTTAAAGACATTATTAAGATATTAATTGAACCCCTGTAAATATTTTAAGTCTCCTGATTATGATAAACCGTTAAAGGTAGCTATGACTGATAGGTTAAGAGATTTTATTGAGAGATATTTTGTCTTTGTTCTGCTTTTTTTATCTGCCTTGCTCTTTTTTTTGAATCTACAATCGCGGGATTTCTGGGCACCTGATGAAGGTGATTTTGCCCTGATTGTGAAAGAATTGAAGAATAATCCTGTGGTGCCACATCTTAATAACATTCCTTATGGAGAAAAACCCCCTCTTTTCTATTATCTTACATACCTTTCCAAGGGCATATTTTTTTTCCTGAAGGATGAGGTATCATTAAGGCTTGTTTCAGGTATATCAGCATTATCTTTTGTCCTATTTTTTTTCATCACATTATCAAGATATAGGGACAAGGGACATGCCATTTTCTCTGCCCTGATTTTGGTAAGTTCTCCCCTTTTCTATTGGCAGGCCCGTTATCTTCAGGTTGATATGGTATTCTCTGTATTTATCTGTCTATCACTCCTTTTTTTCTTTAAATATTATAGAGAATCTGTTGTCCTGTTTTACTACCTCTTTTTTATCTTTTTAGGTCTTGCCTTTATGACAAAAGGACCTCTTACCCTTGCCCTTGTTTGTCCAGTTGCTATAACTATGAGTATCTCCAAGAAAAAACTAAGGTTGATTATGACAAAACATACGATAGCAGGTATTATTATCTTTCTGGCTATAGTCCTGCCCTGGTATGTGATGATATATCTTAAAGAGGGTCTTCCCTTCTTATATGAAAATATAATACGCCAGAACATATTAAGATTCTTTGATGCCTGGAGCCATAAAAGACCATTTTATTATTATCTTACCACCCTACCCCTTGATTTTTTTCCTTGGAGTCTTTTTTTACCCTTTGGCATATACTACGCCATTAAAAACATAAGACATGATGATCTCATGGGCTTTTTTATTATCTGGTTTTTTTGGATGTTTATATTTCTCTCCCTTTCATCCGGTAAGATAAGTAAATACATGCTGCCTGCCCTACCTGCAGCGGCATTCATGGTAGCATCTACCATAAAAAAAGATCAAGGTGTCTATAATACCCTGGTATTTTATCTTATATCCCTGATTTTTTTGATCCTTGGGGGTCTGCTCTTTATATTCAAGGTAGATACCTATACTGAGTTCAAGTATGTAAGGATCTGCCTGGGATGCATCTGTGTGCTAACCTCCCTGTTTATGTTTTTTTTTGCAAAGGGCAGACGATTATCTCTTGCTTTTTTTACACTGTTTTCAGGGATAGCAGTCGTATTTCTTATTGCAAATATCTCGGTTTACGAGAAGGTTAATAAATATAAGTCACCCAAACCAATATCAGAAAAGATAAAATCCTTAACCAGTAATGGCACGCCATGGGTTTACTATGGCAGCATAAGAGGTGTTTATGTATACTATGCAGACAATTTTGCAATACATATTGATGACCATAAAGAGGATGACCTCGCAGCCCTGAGGGACAAAAACAATGCGTTTTTTATCCTTACAAGGAAAAGGGATGTGGATGATGTAAAACGTGTGCTGAAAGATGTTAGTGTAATATCAGAATATAATATAGGGGATACGCAGATGGTTATACTGGAATACAAAAACAAAGGATAATAGATAGTTGACCATATAGGACATAGCTTTGGAGAAAAAAATACCAGACACTAGAGAGACCTGTAGGTCCATGAATAAAAAATATCTTTTTATACTCCTTCTTATGTCATGGATCTTCTTTTTTTACGGCCTTGGGAGTTATTCCTTAAAGGAACCAGACGAGGGTAGATATGCAGAGATACCAAGAGAGATGCTCGAATCAGGTGACTTCGTTGTTCCCCGATTAAACTATGTGAGATACTTTGAAAAGCCACCCCTTTACTACTGGGCTGTTGCTGCCTCTTATAAAATCTTTGGTGTCAGTGAATGGTCATACAGGATACCCTGTGCCCTATCGGCATTTCTCTGTGTGGTTTTATTATATCTTTTATCAAGGAGGTGGTTTAGCGAGAGGGTTGCCTTTTTTTCTTCCATGATACTCGCCTCATCATTTGGTTTTTTTTCTATGGCAAGGATTGTAACCCTTGATATGTTCTTTACCTTTTGGTTATCATGCTGTCTGTTTTTTTTCTATGGCTACTACAGAGACAGAAAACCATTTTTTATCTATCTCTTCTATATCTGCCTTGCCTTGGCAACACTCACAAAAGGCATAGTTGTCATAGTTTTGATGGTAATAACTATTATTTTCTTTCTCTTTACGGAAAAAAGATTAAGTTTCCTGAAAGAGATGAAGCCTGTAAAAGGCACTGCAGTCTACCTTGCTATAACCCTACCCTGGTTTATTGCTATCTCCCTTAAGGAGAAGGAATTTCTTTACTTCTTCTTTATTGACCAACATTTTCTTAGATTTTTTACATCAAAGCACAACCGAACTGGCAGCATTCTATATTTCTTTCCCGTGCTGTTATGGGGTCTATTCCCATGGTCATTTTTTCTCCCCAGGGCAGCTATAAATATATGGAAAAGAAAAGAGGTAAGACTTTTTTTAATCTGGTCTGTTGTGGTGTTTGTTTTCTTCAGCCTCTCAAACTCAAAAATGTCCCCATATATACTGCCCATATTTCCCTCCCTTGCCCTGATTCTGGGAACCTTATTTGGTGAAAAAGACCTGTTAAAGATTAATAAGGGATGGGAGTTTTTTCCTTACTGCCTTTTATTCTTGGCCCTCTTCTCCATACCCTTCCTTTATAGGCTAAAATCATTCTACAAACTGGCTGGTGAAATAACAGGTAGTACGCCCTGGATCCTTACAGAATTAAAAACCTTTTTCCTTGCCCTATCCATTTTTTCAATTATTACAATGGTGCTATTTTTATCTGTGAGGATTTTTAGAACCTTCAGGGGGACTTTTTTCCTGTTGGTCTCCTTTTCCCTTGCCTTCACCTGCACCCTTTTGATGCACACCGATATCCTTGACAGATTAAATACCACAAAAGGCCTTGCTCAGGTCTTAAATGCAAAAAAATCTGAGAACGATCTGATTATAAGCTACGGCAGCCTTGACCAGACACTTATCTTCTATGCAAAACAGAGGGTTATCATCACCTCATATAAAGGTGAACTTGCCATGGGTGCTAAATACGATGATGCGAGGGGCTATTTTATTGATGAAGATGAATTCTTGAAAATCGCTGGGTCTAATAAAAAGGCATTTTTCATTGTAAAGGAGAAAAAACTCGTCCATGTCAAGGATAGGCTTTTTAAGAGACTTCGTCTTATCGCATGTAGGGATAACAGGTGCCTCTTTACAAACCATTAAGAAATTTTTTATGAGGCTCTGAATGTAATTTTTTTCACAAAATACTTTTAAAAGAGTTGCATTGTTCTAATAGCTGTGTTAAAAAAATGACAATCAGATCCGATGAGTAACTTTTTTGACAAACTGAACGTCAGGGTAATGACAAAGGATGACCTCGATGCCATTGTAGAGATAGACACAAAGGTCCTTGGGGAATCAAGAAGGGAGTACTGGACAATCAAGATAGTAAAACAGGCCGAGTCAAGGCCCCCTGATGCATCCCTCGTAGCCGAGATTGATGATAAGGTGGTGGGCTTTATACTCGGTGAGGTAAGTGGATGGGAATTCAGGGTTCCTAATAATATCGGATGGATAGATACAATAGGAATAGACCCTGACTATCAGAATAGGGGTATAGCAAAGGTTCTTGCCACAGCCTTAATTAACAACCTAAAAAGATACGGCGTGGATACAATATATACACTTGTAAACTGGAATGATTGGGATCTATTGCAATTTTTTCACGCCATGGGATTTACAAGGGGTGACATGATAAATCTTGTCCTAAAGGTCTAAGGAATATAAAAGCATCTTAATTTGGTAATAGAATGTTAGATAGACAAAAATCAAAGAAAATATGAATCATAAAAACGGATGTCTGTTTTGCGGGAAGGAACTTCTTTATAAAGATAAAGACGAAGAATTAAGTTGCTTCTTTTGCCATAACATCTTTTACAGCAACGTAAAGTGTATTGATGGGCATTATATATGTGATCGGTGCCACTCTCTATCTGCAAATGAATTAATTCAAGAATATTGTATTGCCTCGCAATCAACGAATCCTTTGAATCTGGCTATAGAGTTAATGAAACATCCTGCAATAAAGATGCACGGGCCAGAACACCATTTTTTGGTTCCTGCTGTTTTACTGGCGGCCTATTATAGCAGAACCGGGGATCCTCAAGCAAAGAAAACAAATATTATTAAGGCCAGAAATAGGGCGGAAAAGGTTTTAGGGGGGTTTTGCGGAACCCATGGCGCTTGCGGTGCAGCAGTAGGTACAGGGATATTCGTTAGTTTAATCACAAATAATACCCCATTAGCCGGTAAGGAATGGAGAGAGTCAAATATGATGACATCGAAAAGCTTATCTATTATCGCAGAACATGGTGGACCAAGATGCTGTAAAAGAAATTCCTTCCTTGCAATAAACGCCGTGACAGAGCATTTTAATATTGACGGTTTTTATAGTGATAAAAATATTAAATGTGAATTCATGGGCTTTAATAAGGAATGTCTGAAATCGGATTGTCCTTTTTTTTAGAATACCATCCAAAAGGCTTTATGAAGATGTTAAGGCTGGAAAATTATTTACCCCAGAGATAGAGACCTGTCTCCTTGTCAAACTTCCTTATAAAAGCATCTCCAGAGAATTCAATTATCTCGAACTCAAAGGCAAATACCTCTGTGTCCTCAAATATATGCCCTCCAATACATGAGCTGTCTCTTTTTGAAAAAACCCCATGAATATGGGGAAATGGGCCGTTATCCTTAATGGATATATTTCCTTTCATAGATACAATCTCCATAGGTTCATCAAAGTTGATTATTTTGTAAACCCTATCCCTCTGGTCATAATAACCAATTCTCGCCTTTGAGACTGCGCCTACACCAGATATCACACCTTTCTGGATTGATTTATCTTTCAAAAATAACCCTATCTCCTCCAATAAATCACAGCCTTTTGGAAGTCTCCCCTGAAATATTCTTTTTAACTGGAATTCTCTAAAAAGCATAACCCCTATCCTCTCAGCAATCTTTTGATCAATTTATTCTTTTTTTTAGAAGCCTTTTCATGTTGTATAAAAAGTCGCCTATCTCTTTTTCTGTAAATCCCTCAAGCATTTTTTTAACACACGCATCCTTATCGTTCTCTATATTTTTTAGGGTATATATACCCTTTTCTGTGATCTCAAGGACTGTTGCCCGTTCATCATTGGGATCTGATTTTCTTATTATGTATCCGTTCTTCTCAAGTCTTTTTGCAAGGCCTGTCATGTTGGCAGGTGGAACAAGCATAATTCTACTTACTGTTGTGGTTTTAGTCTGTTTATGGTCTGATGCGTTAAGCA
Source organism: Syntrophorhabdales bacterium (assembly GCA_018052995.1). Taxonomy (GTDB): domain Bacteria; phylum Desulfobacterota; class Syntrophorhabdia; order Syntrophorhabdales; family Syntrophorhabdaceae; genus DTOV01. The sequence continues at coordinate 13,057 of JAGPMK010000015.1, forward strand.
CCCTTAAGATATTGTATTGAGGAAATGAAAGGCCATACTTGCGAAATACAGAGGATACCATCCTCTTATATTGCTCACCTGCCCTTATTATCGCCATAAGGAGCTTTTCATTATCCGTTAAATCGCTTTTATATGTCCACTCATTCATTATAGTTCCCTGCAATAATACTATAGATTTTAAACAAAGATTTGAAAAAAATCAACATATAATTATTTTAAAAATATTTATTCAATATATTGAATAAATCATCAAAATATGCTATTAAATTTATCAGGCATAAAAAATATATTTTTCTGGAGGTATTATGTTCCATTATGCGTGGGTCATTGCATTTACAGGCACATTGGTCCTTATACTTTCCCATGGTTTTGGCCGTATGTCCTATTCTCTGATCTTAAACAGCATGAAAGAGGGGTTATCTCTCTCTTATACACAGGTAGGTCTTATCGGCACAGGTAATTTTATTGGCTATCTCTGTCTTGCTGTAATAGGTGGTTTTCTTGCATCAAGGTTCGGCACAAGAAAGGTTTTATTTATATCACTTCTTGTAATGGGGATAAGCCTTTTTCTCACAGGCATTTCCAATTCCTTTATCTTTGCATTTATAATGAGGCTTATCACAGGCATGGGCAATGGAGGTAGCTATGTTCCCATGATGGCCCTTCCAACTGCATGGTTTGTGGCAAATAAAAGAGGCCTTGCTACAGGCATAGTAACCCTCGGGACAGGAACAGGGCTTTCTATTGCAGGTCTTATAATACCACGCATGATATCTATGTATGGCGCAGATGGATGGAGATATGCCTGGTATCTTCTTGGAATCATAGTATTTGTTCTCGCAACTGTTTGTTATGCCCTTTTAAGAGACACACCGGCAGAAAAGGGCCTAACCATGTATGGAGGCAATGAACAACAGCCTGTAGCAATCGAAAAAAACTCGTTATTTTCTACCTGGAAGATCCTTTTGAGGGAAAAGGAGATATGGAAGCTTGGGACTGTCTATTTCATGAATGGCTTCTCGTATATTATTTATCTTACATTTATAATAGCGTTTCTTACTAAAGAGATTGGGTTTTCTGAATACTCTGCGGGCCGTTTATTTGCGATCTTAGGATTCTGCGCCATATTCTGCGGCGTTATATGGGGAGGCTTATCAGATATCATAGGCAGAAGATATGCCTCCATGTGCGCATATTGTGTTCTCGCTATATCCTACATTCTCCCTACCATTTCAGAGTCAATCCCCATACTCTATATATCAGCTATACTTTTCGGACTGACCTTTTCCGCTCTTCCAGTTATTATGGCTGCAGCAGCAGGGGATGCGGTAGGGGCTAAGCTTGCACCTGCAGCCCTTGGTTTTATAACCTTATTTTTTGGTGTAGGTCAGGCACTGGGTCCATTCGTCGCAGGCTGGCTGAAGGATGTTTCGGGGACATTTAAGTATCCCTTTGCATTATCCACATGTGTTGCAATCATTGGGGCTATAACATCTTTAATATTGAGAAAAAAGGTTAGGAGGTAGTGATATGGATAGACAGGCTGGTAGTTCATTTTTAAGGTATAAGGCATTGTTTAGGCCTGACTCTATTGCAATAATAGGCGCTAGTGAGGATACAAATAAACCGGGTGGCAAGATATTGAAAAATATCATTGAACATAGATATGAAGGCAACCTTATGGTTGTTAACCCCAGAGCCCATAAAGTCATGGGTATTAATTCCTATCCATCACTGAAAAATCTTCCTGAGATTCCAGAACTTGCTATTATTGTTGTCCCTGCACAGGCTGTTATTTCTGTTTTTGAGGAATTGGCAGCAATAGGGGTTAAGGCTGTAATAATAATATCTGCAGGTTTTGGGGAGAAGGACAAGGAGGGAAAGAAAAAAGAGGCACAGCTTTTAAGTATTGCAGATAGCAATGGAATGATAATGATAGGCCCTAACTGCTCTGGTTTTATGACGCCCTTCTATAGCGGCAAGTTCGCAGGTATTATGCCTGAAACAAAACCGAAATCAATAGATATAATAAGCGGTTCAGGTGCCTTTGTAGACCTTGTGATGGAGCAGGCTATAAGCCGTGGCCTATCATTCTCTAATGTTGTGAATGTAGGCAATTCAATCCAGACTGGCGTTGAAGATCTTATAGGGCTCTATGAAGAAAACTATAAAGAAGGTGGTGCACCTATCTTGATGCTATACATAGAATCCCTTAAGAAACCCCGTCAGTTCTTGCTCTATACAAAACGTCTTGCTGAAAAAGGTTGTTCAATCATTGCAATAAAATCGGGTTCCACCGACGCAGGTCTGAGGGCGGCCATAAGCCATACAGGGGCTATGGCGAATAATGATACTGTAGTGGAGACCTTATTAAAAAAGGCGGGGATAATAAGGGCAAAAAGTAAGATGGAGATGATTGATATAGCGTGTGTTTTAAAGGCTACAGGAGGGAGGCTTAAGGGAAACCGTGTATGCATTATAACAGATGCAGGTGGGCCAGGGGTGATTATTACCGATGAACTGGAAAGGCAAGGATTTAAGGTCCCTGTTCTAAAAGAAGATACGCAAAATAAGATAAGAAGGATTCTTCCCCCTGAATGTTCAGTCCTTAACCCCATAGACTGTTTTCCTTCAAGAACTGCAACACAGATAAGGGAGATGTTAAACATTTTAAATGAAGAAGAAAGGGATAGTATAGATGTAATAGTAATTATGGTTGGAAATCCAGGCTTTTTTGACAACAGAAGGATATATGATGAGATAGCAAGGGCTATGGAATATAGCGCCATCCCCCTGATACCTGTCTTCAGTTCTATTACAACATGTCGTGAACCTCTGATGGAGTTTGCATCAAAGGACAATTTTTACTTTTTTGATGAGGTAAACCTTGCGAAGGCAATGGGGGATGTATTGAGAAGACCAAAAATCTATATTCAATCCGAGGAAGTCCTGGATTATGACAAAAAAGCCATTGAGGATATAATAAAAAAGGGAGGCGGTTTAATACCATTTTTAGATGTTGCAGAGATACTGCGGCACCTACGTTTTAGGCTGCCAGAACAGGCATATATAACTTCAAAAAAAGATGTTTATCTAGTATGTAAGAGAATTGGGTTTCCCATGGTCATGAAGGTCATGGGGCCAGTCCATAAGACAGATGTAGGTGGGGTGAGGACTGGAATAGACACAGCAGAGAAGGCCATCAAGGCATGGGAGGAATTGATTAAAATCGAGGGCGCTGTTGCAGTTTTGGCTCAGCAATCTATAGAGGGAAATGAGGTAATAATTGGCTGCAAACGCGATGATACTGCAGGGCACCTTATTATGTTCGGAATTGGTGGTATATATACAGAGATAGTAAAGGATATTGTCTTTAACCTCGTTCCAGTAACAAAGGAAGAGGCATGCGATATGATAAGGGAGATAAAGGGGTTTCCTCTTATTAAAGGGATAAGGGGCAGGGCTGGCATGACAATAGAGATTCTTGCAGATTATGTAATGGGGATAGGAAGATTAGTTGAGGACTTCCCAGAGATTTCAGAGATAGACATAAATCCTGTCAAGGGTTCAGGGGATAATCTCTATGCAGTGGATGCAAGGATAGTGGTATCATCTTACTGACCTTAAGATTATCTCTATCTTTCTACTCGCAGGAAATCATATAAATAAAAGATCATCATTTTTAAATCTGTATAATTGTCTTCTGAATCAATTTTTTATTTTAAAAGATAGGGCACTAAAACCATATATGAAGATATTATGTGAATTTTTTCATAAGTTGATTGACATTGCCTGAAAAAAAGTTTTAGAATAAAAAAGCCCTCATCAACAGGGGGCTAATTGCTTGCAGGTTTTTTTAAGGAGATTAAACACATAAATTTTTTGTAAGGAGGTTCTATATGAGCTTATCAAACAAACGAAGTCTATGCTTCTTTCTTCTCACGCTCACCCTCATGCTTTTATCCACAGCATCAGTGGCAATGGCAGGTGAGGCAGACATTATCCTCCCCGACCTCTCCCAGGTTAAATTTGCTATCTTCGGGGGGACAAGCGGCCTTTCAATCATGTATTGTGGTCTTCTGGTCTGCATAATTGGTCTTATCTTTGCTATAGTCCAGTATAATCAGACCAAAAATCGTCCAGCCCACAAATCCATGCTTGAGGTCTCTGATATAATATGGGAGACCTGTAAATCATATCTAGCACAGCAGGGTAAATTCTTGATAATCCTCTGGGTACTTGTTGCCATATGTATGGCTTACTACTTTATGGGTCTTTCCCATCTTTCCATAGGGCCTATGTTTGTAATACTTGTATGTTCGGTTCTTGGTATCCTAGGCTCATATGGCGTTGCCTGGTTTGGCATGAGGATAAACACAAGGGCAAACTCAAGGACAGCCTTTGCATCTCTTACAGGAAAACCTGTTGATGTTGTAAATATACCCCTCACATCTGGTATGAGTGTAGGACTCCTTCTTGTGAGTGTCGAGCTATTCTTCATGATATGTATCCTTGTCTTTCTTCCTAAAAATCTTGTTGGACCAAGCTTCATCGGTTTTGCAATCGGTGAATCCCTTGGTGCGAGTGCGCTGAGGATTGCCGGCGGTATCTTCACGAAGATTGCAGATATTGGCTCTGACCTTATGAAGATTGTGTTTAAGCTCCCGGAAGACGACCCGAAAAACCCAGGCGTTATAGCAGACTGCACAGGTGACAATGCCGGCGACAGCGTTGGTCCCACTGCAGACGGCTTTGAGACCTATGGTGTTACAGGCGTTGCACTAATTGCATTTCTGGCACTGGCTCTTGCGGCAAATCCCACTATGTCAGGGACATTAATCATATGGATATTCTCAATGCGTATACTTATGATCCTCACCTCCCTGGTCTCATATTTTGTAAATCATGGCATAACCACATCTCTTTATAGCTCAAAGAAAAAATTTAACTTTGAACAACCTCTCACCAACCTTGTTTGGATAACATCAGCTATATCGATTATAGTAACCTTCTGGGCAAGCCATATGCTCCTCGGTGAGCTAAATGACAAATATCCAGGTCTCTGGTGGGCGCTTGCCACAATAATATCCTGCGGGACAGTGGCAGGTGCATTGATACCTGAGTTCACCAAGATATTTACAAGTACAAAGTCGCGCCATGTCCAGGAGGTTGTTGGTGCTGCCCGTCATGGTGGTGCATCCCTTGATATACTCTCAGGGTTTGTAGCAGGTAACTTCTCTGCATTCTGGGAGGGACTCGTAATCCTCTTCCTCATGTTCATTGCCTATGCAGTATCCCAGCATCACTCCATAATCGCTGTGATGCCTCCCCAATTTGCCTTTGCAGCACCAGTATTTGCATTCGGTCTTGTGGCATTTGGATTTCTTGGCATGGGCCCTGTGACAATTGCTGTTGACTCATATGGTCCTGTATCTGATAATGCCCAGTCTGTCTATGAACTCTCCAGGATAGAAGACCGACCCAATATCAGGGAGGAGATAAAGAAGGATTTTGGTTTTGACCCTGATTTTGATAATGGCAAGGATTATCTTGAGGAGGCAGACGGCGCAGGAAACACCTTTAAGGCTACAGCAAAGCCAGTGCTTATAGGAACAGCTGTTGTTGGTGCCACAACCATGGTATTTGGTATTATCATACTTCTCGAAAACATGTTTAAAAATGTAGTGGCAAAGCTGAGCCTTGTTCAGCCTGAGATCATCCTTGGGCTTCTTATGGGTGGTGCTGTTATCTACTGGTTTACTGGCGCAGCAACCCAGGCAGTTACAACAGGTGCATATCGTGCCGTTGTCTTTATTAAGAAGAATATCAACCTCGATAAGGAGGAGGCATCCATTGAGGATAGCAAAGAGGTCGTTAAGATCTGTACCCAGTATGCCCAGAAGGGTATGATAAACATCTTCATTGTTATATTCTTCCTCGCCCTAGCCCTCTCTTTCTTCAACCCCTATTTCTTCATAGGATACCTTGTTGCCATCGCATTTTTCGGGCTTTTCCAGGCAATCTTTATGGCAAACGCCGGTGGTGCATGGGATAATGCAAAAAAGATAGTTGAGGTTGATCTAAAAGAAAAAGGCACAGACCTCCATGCCGCAACTGTTGTTGGTGACACTGTAGGTGACCCGTTCAAGGATACATCGTCGGTCTCTATGAACCCTGTTATTAAATTCACCACCCTCTTTGGGCTCCTTGCAACAGAGATTGCTGTTACCATGCAGTCACAGGCAACGAAGACAACTATCGGTGTAATATTCTTCATCATTGCCCTTATCTTCGTATACCGTTCATTCTATAGCATGAGGGTAGGCCAGGAGAAACTCGACTAATAATATTGTGAAACAAGAGTAGTTATAGAGAGCGCCCCTTTTTCAGGGGCGTTCTCTGCTTTTAACCGGCTTTTACTATACCCTTACGCCCCCATGATTTTCATAGATTCATCAGAGCACATAAACAGTACCACCCATCATGAAGGGCTGTAATGCATGACCGCCTCCCTGATAAGGCAAAAATGCTCACCCTGTTTCAGGAATTCGGTATTAACGTACTTACCTTTATTGATGAATCGGGGTTTTACTGTGTAAAAGGGGAAAGATAGTAGATTGGGTTATAGAATAGAGATTGAGGGGTTCGACGGGAAAGATTGCCGGTAATATTTTAATATTTTATCTGTCCAGGATCTCCCTGACCTTTATCAGCATTTCATGGGGTGAAAATGGTTTATGAATGAAGTTGAATTCGCCCTCCTTTATGTCCTTTTCAAGGACAATATCCTGCGTATAACCGCTTGTAAAAAGAACCCTAATGTCAGGGGCTGTTTTTCTTATCTCCTCATATGCCCCCCTGCCACTTTTTTTAGGCATCACTGAATCGAGGATCAAAAGGTCAATATCTTTGTTTTCCCTGAAGGTCTTAACTGCCTCTTCCCCATCTGCTGTCTCTAAAACATTATAACCATAATGGGTAAGTATAGTCTTTAAAAGGTTACGGGCCTCTTCATTATCCTCTGCTATAAGGATAGTCTCATTTCCGCCTCTAATTGAAGGGGTTATTGATTTTTTTTCATCGTCATGGCCTCCAACCACAGGTAAATATATATGAAAGGTGGTCCCACTGCCTGGTTCGCTGTAAACAGCTATATATCCGTTATGCTGTTTTACAATACCGTATACAGTGGACAACCCAAGCCCTGTGCCTTTCCCTGGCTCTTTTGTGGTGAAAAAAGGCTCGAAGATCTTGTCTTTTATTGCCTCATCTATACCAATACCCGTATCAGAGACAGATAGTAGTGCATATGCACCTCCCCTCTCAAGCCCATAGATCCTTGCAAGCCTTTCGTGCAATTCAATCTTTTTAGTCTCTATGGTAAGGACGCCACCACTGGGCATGGCATCTCTTGCATTGGATGCAAGGTTAAACAAGATCTGGTCAATCTGTGTTGTATCAGCCATCACAACAAGCTCATCAGGGGTGAGGTCAGTCTTCAGGATAATATCCTCTGTTATTATCCTTTTTAACAGCTTCTCTGTTCCCCGGATAATATCATTCAGTTTAATGGGATTAAGGACAATAGGCTGCTTTCTACTGAAGGTAAGGAGGCTTTTTGTAAGTTGGGATGCCTTAAGGCTTGAAGAGAGGATCTGATCCACATAGACCCTCATCGGGTTATTCTCTTCCATCTTCATCTGCATCAGGTTTGCATATCCTATAAGGGCGGTCAGGATATTATTAAAATCATGGGCAATACCACCTGCAAGGGCCCCTATTGCCTCCATCTTCTGGGACTGGACAAGCTGCATCTGAAGGCTTTTCCTCTCTATCTCAGCCTGCTTACGTTCAGTAATATCTATAACCGTGCCTTCATAATAGACCGTCCTGCCACCGTCATCACGCACTGCACGGGCATTTTTGCTTACCCATATGAGACCACCATCACTTTTTTTAAGTTGTGTCTCAATGCCCTCCACATGACCTGCTTTCTCACATAGACTGATAAATTCATCCCAATCTATAGGGTTTGCATAGAGCTGTCTACCTATATCTGTTATCCCTGCATTAAGCTCAGATAGGGAGGCATAACCAAGCATCCTCAGGAGGGCAGGATTAGCGTTTATATAGGTGCCCTCCGGGGTTATCTGGAATATACCCTCTATGGTATTCTCAAATATATTACGATATTTCTCTTCACTGACACGCAAAAATATCTCTGCCTTTTTGCTTTCGGTAATATCCCTTATTGATTCTATGGCACCTGCAACATCCCCATTCCTGCTATAGAGCCTTGATGCTGTTGTCCACAGATACGCCCCCTTTCCCTCATACATCTCAGGGATAAAGACCTCTGCAAAATATGTATCACCCTTTTTTGTGACAAAATCATATTTAGATTCAATCTCAGGCTCAGGTTTAAGCAGAAGGTCTACGAGGATTGGTCTCCTTTTTCCATAGAAGGGTATGGCATACTCATAATCACCCTTTCCTATTATATTCTCAGCTTTTACGCCTGTCATCTCTTCTGTTGCCTTATTCCATATAATGGCTCTTCCCTCTGTGTCAATGGCTAATGTTGCATCTGGGAGTAATTGGATGATATCTACAAGCCTCTGCCTTGACTCTCTCAGGGCGGCCTCTGCAAGCTCCAGCCTTGTCTTTGCACTTTTGAGCTCTGAGATATCCCTTCCCTCAACAATAAGGGACACAACCCTGGCATGTTCATCCTTGATAGGCTTTATGGAGAGGTCAATATGACGGGTTTTCCCATTATAGACAGGAGGGCTATCTACATCAAAACGGACAAACTCCCCTTCCAATGCCCGAGTAATAGCAGTGCGGATATTATCTTGTACCTCCTTAGAGTGTCTCCACCAGGGTGTATCCCAAAAGGGCATTCCTATAACATCAGAGGGAACAGCGCCGATAAAATCAAGGGCAGTCCTATTGACCTCCACAAGTATTCCATCAATGCTAAGAAAGCCTATGAACTGAAAGGTCTGATCAAGGATTGCTCTTGCCCTTCTCTCTATCTCCTTCTGTCTCGTCACATCTATTACAATAAATATATACGAATAACTGTCCGTTGGTGATATATAGATCTGGGCATCAAATGACGTCCCATCCTTTCTCACAATCTTAGTCTCTACAAAGCCTTCCTTATAGACAACCCTGCCTACCCTTTCATACTCCTCTATGCTTTCATATGCAAAAAGTGATTTCATGCCCTTAAGCTCATATGCTGTATAGCCAGTAAGGCGGCATAACGTATTATTTACCCAGATTATTATCCTGTCTTTTATTTTCCCTATACCCACAGGGGAGGCATACGAAATGGTGTTTAAAAGTCGTTCTGACTCTGTAACCCTCTGTTCCCCAAGCTTTTTTTCTGCTATATCTCTAACTATAGCCCAATAGCCACATGGAATCCCTTCCTTATCATATTTGAGATATGTCCTGATCTCTACAGATATAATCCCCCCATCCTTTTTTATATATTCCTTCTCATAGGGCTCAGAATATCCCCGTCTATCAGCCTGCTCACTAAGTATCTTCTTCTCCAGTATATGCCACTTGGCAGGTGTTAAATCCCCATATGTAACATTTAGGATCTCTCCATCAGTATATCCGAGCATGGATCTGAAGGCGGGATTGCATTCTGTTATCCTACCTGTTTTATCTAGTGATATAATACCATCACTGCCTGTCTTAAATAATTCGCGGTATCTTTTTTCTGAATCTGTGATTAAGTCCCTATCGATCAAGTGATCAGAGATGTTATTGGTGGTGCTTTTATATAAAATCTCCCCCACTGTTTACCCCCCCTTATACCCCCTGTTTTTTTCTGAATGGAAGTATTCTCAATAATAAGACATGTTTATAAACAATTATATTATGCAGTTGTATTTTATGTCAACATTTATACCAACTGATTTTTCCTGTGTGCATATCTGCCCTATTTTTTTCAGAAACAATGCCCTTACGGGACAGTGGTAGGTCTTGAAAAACAAAGATTTATTACCCTCCAGTTGCCTTTAAGATATTATGATATTTAAGAAATTGTTAAATACCTGAATACATGTCTTAGGGCCATGATGGTAAAATATTTTGAACAGGCATTAAGGCTATGGCCTATAGCCTATTACCCCTTACCTAAATCCCCATTGCTCCACATTTTTTATCTTCCCCTTTTACACAAGGTTATAATTGTGGTATTTTATATTATTCTATGATAATCTCGCTGGCAAATCAGAAAGGCGGTGTTGGCAAGACCACAACCGCAGTGAATCTATCGGCATCAGTCGCTGTTGCAGAGAAAAAGACCTTAATCATAGATATGGACCCCCAGTGTAATGCCACAACAGGGCTTGGTGTCACATATAATGGTCTATATGGGCATCTATACCATGTGCTTATAGGAAAAAGAACAGTAAAAGAGGTTATAAAAAAGACAGAGGTCCCCTTCCTTGATATACTCCCTGCACACCCAGATCTTATAGGTGCCGAGGTAGAGCTTCTGGATATTGATAATCGGGAGTTTGTTCTTCGGGAGGCACTCAGGGAAATAAAAAAAGAATACAGCTACATCTTCATAGACTGCCCCCCTTCCCTTGGACTTTTAACAATAAACTCCCTTGTGGCATCTGATTTCGTTATCATCCCTCTCCAATGTGAATACTATGCCCTTGAGGGTCTTGCAATGCTTTTAAGGACTATAGCCATCATAAAAAAGAGATTAAATCAGGGTCTTGAGACACTTGGTGTCGTCCTTACCATGTTCGACAAAAGAAATAATCTTTCATACAGGGTTCAGGAAGAGGTGAACAATTATTTTAGTGGCAGCGTATTTAAAACCGTTATACCGAGAAATGTCAAATTAAGTGAATCACCAAGCTATGGCAAACCCGCCCTGCTCTATGATATATGCTCAAAGGGTGCGGAGAGTTATCTTGAGCTTGCTGCAGAATTACTTTCAAGGGAAGGGGCAAATGAATAAGAAAGACCCACTTGGTAGGGGCTTATCAGCCATCCTCAAAGACATGGAAGACAGGGATAGTGTAAGGTTTATCCCTGTTGACCAGATAATCACAAACCCAAGGCAGCCGAGATTCGAGATTAAAGAAGAGACCCTTGAAAATCTTGCCTTATCCATAAAGGAAAAAGGTCTAATACAGCCCATTGTGGTGAGAAAAAAAGATAATAGGTATGAGATAGTGGCAGGGGAGAGGCGATACAGGGCATGTGTTATGGCAGGGCTCAAGGAGGTTCAGGCATCAGTAAAAGATTTCAACGACCTGGAGGCCCTTGAGGTCGCCCTGATTGAAAACCTTCAAAGAGAGGATTTAAATCCTATTGAGATTGCCACTGTCTATGACAAATTTATAAAGGATTTTGGTTACACCCAGCAGGAGCTTGCCGATAAAATTGGTATTGACAGAAGCACTGTTGCCAATTTCATAAGGATACTATCACTGCCGGATTGGATTAAACAACTCATGTCAGAAGGGAGATTGACCCAGGGCCATGCAAGGTCTCTTCTCTCCCTTACGAGTGAAAGGGAACAGAAAAAATTTGTAAATAGAATATTAAACGAAGGCATGTCTGTCAGGGGTTTAGAGAAGGAGGTAAAAAAAGTCAGAGAAAAGGTTTCTCCCTTCTCACACATTGAGGAGACATTAAGGGAGACGCTGGGAACGAGGGTGGATATAACATACAAAAAAAATAAAGGCAAAATCATTATAGAATTCTATTCAAAGGAAGATATGGAGAGGATCCTGGAGATACTCTCTCATTAATAGAAAAAATACTCATCCCATATTATCTGTTTGATGAAAGGCTATATCATCTTCCATCTTTTAGCCCGCTGCTGATATTGCCTGTAGTATCCCCTGGGGCATAGGCCTTTGGTTTTTTTCTCGCCTGTCCTTATCTGTTGTGTTGACCCCTGTTGTCCATGCCCTCTGTTTGATTCTGAATCCTACAGCTGCCCGCACCAGAACCATGTTTTGTACCGACATTCACTATGATTTCTTATAATCTATCTTATTGGTGAATGCAGATACTTTAGAATCATCCCCATCCATGAGTTTTTATAGTCTTCAAAGATAACCTCAAATCCTCTAAATATCTCCCCCACCAGCCTCCTCTCCCTTTTTAGGATCCCTGATATTACAAGATAGCCATCTTTTTTTATAACCATGCCTATTTTTTTCACATTTTTCTGAAATATCCCGATATCAAGGTTTGCAAGACAGACATCAAATGACCCTGAAACATCGTTTAGGTCAGCGCACACGAAATGGATGTTTTCTATTCTGTTGAGTATTGCATTCCTCTTTGCCGAGAGCACTGCATCAGGATCATTATCCACTGCCACCACAGGGCTTGCACCGAGCATAACCGCATATATGGAGAGTATCCCGGAGCCGCAGCCTATATCTATTACATTTTTGTCGTGCAGGTCTATTTTCCCCATGAGTTTCATCATTATTTTTGTTGATTCGTGTCTTCCTGTTCCAAATGCCATGCCAGGGTCTATAATTAATGCACCTGGGGGTATCTTTTTTGCCCAGGGTGGAACAATCTTTACCCCCCCTACTGTGATGGTCTTAAAATACCTCCTCGTAATCTCTGGGTAATCAAGGGGTATCTCCTCCTCTATGGTTATATTCTTTATTTCTATGCCTGAATCCTTAAGGACATCTAAAAAAAACCCTATATTATCAGGATAGCATCTAATCACCCTGCTATCGCCATAGTCCTCTATCCAGATGCCTTTTCCTCCATAGTTATATATCTCCTCTGGAAGCAACTCCTCCGCACCTTTTTCTAAATATATATCCACTCTTTTATGATGTTCTTTTTCCATATTCTCAAAATCTCCCTGTCTATGAACCCTTTATGGATGTAACCGTGCCGCTATGGGGGATCCCTGCCTTCGGGACAGGCCTATAGACCTTTTTTCATTTATCCTTAGGCATCTGGCAAACCCTTTAACAGATAAAATCTCCATATACAGATATATAATACATTTGCATCATTTACAATCAATGATTTTTTAATGATTTTTGTTATTTCTAATCATTGATTTCTATCTTGGGAAAACAATGAGAGACTTGATAATACAAAATAGGTATTGTCAAGTGTCAAGGGTTTTATGAAGGCAGGGATGAAACATTATAGCTCAATAACTTACTCAATAACTTATTGTTATAAATCTCTGTTTATAGTATTATGAACTAAAAAAGGAGTAATGTGTCGTGGATACAATAAAGATAATGCCCTGTCTTGATATGAAAAATGGTAGGGTTGTAAAGGGCGTTCATTTTGTAGATATAAGAGATGCAGGGGACCCTGTTGAAAACGCTGCATTCTATGAGAAAGAAGGCGCAGACGAACTTGCCATGCTGGATATTGCAGCCACCCTTGAAAACCGCAAAACAAGACTTGACTGGGTGAGACAGGTCTCATCAGTAATCAGTATCCCACTCACAGTAGGTGGTGGTATAGATAGCATTGAGGACATAGAGCTTGTTATAGAGGCAGGTGCCAAAAAGGTTTCTATGAATAGTGCTGCTGTAAAAAATCCTGAACTCGTCCGGGAGGCCGCTGAGAGATTCGGTTCCCAAAGAATAACGGTTGCCATAGATGCGAGACGCAATAGCGCAATGCCCTCAGGTTTTGAACTCGTTGTCTCGGGTGGGACAAAACCTGTTGGAAAGGATGCAATTGAATGGGCAAAGATCTGTCAGGGGCTTGGCGCAGGGGTTATCCTGCCCACAAGCATGGATGGAGATGGGACTCTTAAGGGTTATGATCTTGAGTTCACAAAGGCAGTATCCGATGCAGTAGATGTCCCGGTAGTAGCATCAGGGGGCGCCGGAACACTGGAACATTTTTATGAAGGCGTGACAATAGGAGGGGCAGACATACTCCTTGCTGCATCAGTTTTCCACTTCAGGACATTCAGCATAAGGCAGGTAAAAGAATATCTAAGAGACAGGGGTATAAAGGTAATACTTTAAAAAAAGGATTTAAGATACACTGGTTAGACGATGGATTAGGGGGGTATATTAATGACTATAATCTATATTATTAGCCTATGTAGGGAGGGATAATATGCTTACAGAGGATCACCTAAAGAAATACGCCGATGTCCTGATATGGGGTCTTAAGACCGCAAGGAAAGGTAGATTCAAAAAACATGATATTATACTTTTACAGTATGAAAGACCTGCCTTGGGGCTTGCTGAGGCCTTGTATGAAAAATTACTGGATATGGGCATGCATCCTATTCAGCGCATGGGGATGACCTTTAGAATGGAGCATGATTTTTATAAAAAAAGCGACAAAAAGCAGCTTGTTTTTATAGCACCAGGTGAAAAAGAGCTCTATGAAAACATAAATGGCAGGATCTTTTTGAGGGCACCAGAATCACTGACGCACCTTAAGGATATTGACCCTACACGGATAGGCAAGGTTCTTGTATCAAGGAAATTCTTAAGAGACATCCTTGATGAGCGTGAGAATCAGGGGGTCTATAGCTGGACGCTCTGCACATATCCTACAGAAGAGCTTGCAAGGCAGGCAAGAACAACATTAGAGGACTATACAGAACAGATAATAAAGGCATGTTATCTTGATAAGGACGACCCTGTTGTGGCATGGGATGAAATCCACAGGGATGTAAGGGCGATAAAAAAATGGCTTAACAGTCTTAAGGTGAAATATCTTCAGATAGAATCAAGGAATATAGATCTGAGGATTACCCCGGGTGAAAAAAGACAGTGGAAGGGCGTATCAGGACATAATATACCTAGTTTCGAGGTATTTTTCTCCCCTGATTGGAGAGGCACAGATGGTGTATATTATGCAAATCTTCCCTCCTTCAGAAGTGGCAATTATGTGGAGGATGTGCACCTCACCTTTGAAAAGGGTGCTGTCACAAAGGTAGAGGCGAAAACAGGGAGAGAATTCATAGAAAAACAACTTGCCATGGACATGGGTGCAAACAAGGTTGGTGAATTCTCTTTAACGGATAAGAGATTCTCCAGGATAGATAGATTCATGGCTGATACACTCTTTGATGAAAACTTCGGAGGCGATTATGGAAACTGCCATCTCGCAGTGGGTGCCTCATACGCAGATACATACGCAGGAGACCCGCGAGAGATGACAAGGCCGCTAAAAAAGAGGATGGGGTTTAATGACTCTGCCCTCCACTGGGATCTGGTAAATACAGAGGATAAGACAGTAACAGCCCACCTTGTAACGGGAAAGAGGCTCATTATCTATGAAAAGGGTATGTTTAGATATTGAGATCCATCTCTTATTTAGATGACGAAAAGGGGTTAGATGGATTTTATGGTTTATAGATAGTTATCTGAAAAACACTGCCCCTGCAAAACTGACAGATGATTTACCATCATACCATTGCTTGTAGCCTGTGATATTACATCTGTGTCCTTTTAAGAGCAAAAGCTGAAGGTATATAGCTGTAAGACCACAGATGTGTCTTTTGTCACCCTCATCCTTTATGAGATAAAAGAATCTGTCCGCATCCACATCCCTGATACTTTCGAGTAGCTCAGCATCCTTTACCTTTGATTGGGCAAGACCTAGTGCGTCAAGGGGATATCTGTCCCCAAATTGGCTGCCTATATGGGCGAGGTCAACACCAGATAAAATAATAAAGGGTCGTCCATATTGTCCTATTAAGTTACTCATGCTTTCCGCAATCTCTGTTATCTCCCTGTCAGGTAATGTCTTCATGCCAAGGATATATTCATTCATAGAGCCTGTAAGTATGGATAGTATCTCGAAATCGTCCTTCATGGTAAACTGGAGCAGAGGAAGCTGTAGCTCTATAGAGTGCTCGCTTCTGTGGGGCCATTCATTTATATATTCCTTAAGAACAGGATCATGCCTTATCAATGCAGCTAATTCCTCAGAATGTTTGCATGTATCAATGGGTGTGGCAAAATCCTTAAGGGAGATATTTATTATCTTTTCTGTTGGCCTATGGGAGACACCAAAGATAATAACAAGGGGTTTTGAAATCCTCTGCATATACCTATAAACATCCCTGTATACCTCAATACCCCTACCATAATCTATGTGCGGTGCCAGTATCCCTGTTACATCCATTTCAGGCTCAGGCACTGGTTTTCCATCATCCCTGAATACATCATGAAGAAATGCAAGAAGCTCCATCCTATTGGCAGGATAGCTTCTCCCCGCGTGAAAAGGTTCTCTTATCTCTTCTGCCTCATAGTCTTTTTTTAGCCTTCCAACAAAATTTCTGTAATTGTCATTAAGTAAAAGGAGATTTTTATCCAATGTCTCTACGAATTGTTCCAGGTATTCCATATATATAAGCTGTCCAAATGCCCTCATATATTCTGCCTGGATGTCTCTTAATGAATGATTCCCATCCATTAGGGAGAGGAGAAAGGCTGCATCCCTTGTGATTATAAGGGGTCTTTCCATAAGACCTTCTGAATCCTGCAAAAGGATGAACTCCTCGCCATCCTGCTGGACTGGGAATGCCTCAACGTATCTTACCTGCGGATTATCCATAGATAGATCTCCTTAGTAGTCGCCCTCCTGCGTTATCCCTGAGAGGACCCACTGCTTGTCACCTATCTTTCTATAGAATGTCCAGTATTCAAGAAACTTTACAGGATCGCGGTCGCTCCCTGAGATAATCCTGCCATCTTTCTCATCAACGGTATAATCAAGAAGATTGGCAAGAAATCTGACGGTGATATATTCCTCGCCCTGATCCTGGGCTGCATCCACAATATCAACCTGTCTGATCGCAATATTCTCAAGGCGGTTTATCTGCTTATTGGCAATCTGCTTGTCTATCTCAGCCTGAAAGATATTGAGCATCTCAGGTGTTAGAAGGTGCCTTACGCTATCCAGATCCCTTCTTGTCCATGCCCCCTGGATTTTAAAAAATATATCCTGGGCAGTTTCTTTGAACCGCACCTCATCAAATGATGGGTCCATCTCTGCTATGTGTCTTAGCGCCTGGGATACACTGTCAACCTGATTATATGATATATCATCGGCAGGCTCCTGATTATAGGCAAAGGTGCCGTAGCCTGGTCCTGCGGATGCTATCCCCATCTGCCGTCTTGTCTTTACTTTTTTTACAATAAAATAGATTATCCCCATTATTATGATGAGGATTATTATGTCACCAAAACCAAAACCACCACCCCAGCCTGTGCCTGCATAGCCAAGTCTGCCGAAAAGCATGCCTCCTATCATACCGCCGAGGAGACCACCACCTATACCATATAGGAGGCCTCTGCCAAAAGAAGGCTGTTGTTGTGGCGGAGTAACCTGTCTTGGCTGCGCCTGTTGCTGCTGATATGTCCTTGGTGGTTGCATGGGGGTTGGCCTCTGATAGCCTCTGCCAGAACTGAAACCGCGGCTCCCAAAAGACCTTCCACCGCCTGCCCTGGCATAGGCAATGCCCTCCATGGCAGAGTAGCAAAGAAAAAGCATGGCCACAAAAAAAACAGTCAATCTTAAGGAGTTTTTAATTTTTTTATTCATCCATTCCCCTTTTTGTTAAATTTTTATAATTCTATCATAGCCACCATAGGCAAGTCAAAAAAAGATAAGTAAAACCAGCCATTCTCGCTGCAAAAATAGATAGTTGAGAGGTTAGACATCATAGTGCCTAAAAAGATGGGAATTTAGGAAATTCTCAGTGGCATTGAAATCATGAGGCATAATAAAGTGTATTTCTATTCTCTCCCTGTCTTTGAAAAACAATAATATATCAGACTCAGCGACATACCTAAAAAACATATAAAGAAGGTAACCCTATATCCAAGGATAGGATTCACGCCAGCCCCTGATAGGGTCGTGATAACCTTACCCATAAAAGGCATGAAAACAGCACCCCCCGCCATTGTAAAAAAATTGACCCATGCCATAGTTGTTGCTGAGATGGAAAGGGGGAATAAATCTTTTACATGGGAATATAGGAGTGTGCCAAACCCATTAAAAAAGCCGATAAGGAAAAAGATTGTTCCATACCATATAGGATGTCTCACATTAGGGGTTAAGGTTAATATCAAGATAAGAAATGCATATATGGCAAGGCCCCAGAGGACCATCTTTTTTCTTGAAGGGATGACCTTATCTGACAGTCTACCTGATACAGGCGCACCTATTGCATTGCCTATAGCTAGCAAAATAAGCATATTTCCTGTCTGCAAAGATGAATATCCCTGTGCTGTCATAAGATAGATACCAAGCCATAGGCCCTGGAGGCTTATAAATGTCCCATAACGAAAAAACGCCACTGCGCATATCTGCCAGAAGGTATGGGTTGTCAGGACAGACACTATTGAGTCTTTTGTTTTCAGTAAACCCCCTTCTGCGTCCCGGGAGGATTTTGAAATACCATTATTTGTATCATTATGAAGGAGAATAAAGAGGCTTATACCTAAAAAAACTGTTATCAGCCCTGTTATGATAAAGACAGCCCTCCAGCCAAAGATAGAGCTAAAATATGCAAGCGGCGACGCAGATAATAGGCTCCCCACTGCACCTGCTGTTATAATTAGGCCTGCAAGGGTGGCAAATCTTTCGGATGAGAATTGAAGTATAAGAATCTTTAAGGAACCCATAAGCATAGCTGCCATACCAATACCAATAAATATCCTACCTACAATGGCAGTATAAAAAGAGTTGCTGAATGCAAAGATAAAAGACCCTAGCGCACCTATTAATGCAAAAAGAGAGATTATTATCTTAGGTCCTATCCTGTCAAGCATGGGGCCCATGGGTATCTGCAGTAATGAGAATGAATAAAAGAAGGCGCCCCCCAATATGCCTATTGTCTCTGTGTTTAGCTTAAGATCCTCTATCAGCTCCAAGGCAATGACAGCATTTGATGAACGGTAAAACATGGAGAGACAGAACAGGGATGCCAGCGCAAAAAATATATATACAGCCTTTTTCATAACCAGATTATATTAATAATCATTAAAATTAAATCAATAAAAAATAGTCTTGTATAGCCGAAAAATAGACATAGCCATCCCAAAATAATCAAAGCCCTTATGGATTACTGGGTTAGGATGATATACAATATCTGTTACCCTACCCTGATATGCTTTATTACCCACTGCGGCACAGAACGTAATCTATAATAATAGGCCATGGTATGGAAACAGGTGGATGAGCAATATGGCATACACTGTCTCTTCACCTCTGCCAGTTTCTCTCTATCAAAGCGTGGCTGCCAGATAGCCCCCCAGTCGTGATTATAACATATAAGGTCAAAACAGGGGGATAGGCTCCCATCAGGTCTTATAAGACCGCCGTTTATCCCTGCACGGCAGTCCCAGTGCCCTATGGTCCCCCTCTTACGGGATTTGAAGGTCATCAGATGCTCAATGGAATTGACCATAGGCCATCCCCTCTTCTGTCTCTCTATCAGCCAGTCCACAAGCTCATCTATCTCATCATACTGCTCAGGCGTAATAAATAGCCCATCGTCCTTATGTTTATAGTGGTCGACATCAACAAAATCTTGGGGCGGTTCATTTAGATGATAGTCTGTCCCTATGTTGTTCTGGTGGGCAATCTCTGTAAGGAGCTTCACATCCTTTATGTTGTTACGACATATGTTGATGTTAAAAAAAACGAGATAGCCATACCTTTTCTGTTTCTCTACAAGGTATCGAAACTGGGGCTCTATGTTAAGGAGTGCCTTTGGAAGTCCCTTTTTAGGTGCAATGGTATCTACTGCAAGGTTTACTGCTGCAACACCTGCCTTGCCCATCTCATCTATAAATGCCTTATCCATTAGGTAACCATTGGTTGGAAGGTATACAAAAAAGCCTTTCTCAACACCGTATCTTATTACCTCAAGGATAAAGTCCTTTCTTAAAAGTGGTTCACCACCCATAATGGGGACGACCCTACATCCCGTGCTCTTGAGCCAGTCTATTGCACTCTTTGCTGTCTCTATGCTCATACCCTCCTGGGTATTATCATACTGATGACAATAATGGCAATCTATATTGCATCTCCATTCTGTATAAAGGTAACACAGAACAGGCCTGAACTCATCCGGATGGATAAGGGAATTGAGATAAGGTATCACCCATCTCCTTATGGCCCTCACGCCATTGTTAAATTTATAGTTTATACCCTTTAGCACAACACACCTCCCACGCCTATCTTCTCCACTTTTAATATGTAGCTGAAGATAATAATGCCTTACAAGCTGCTCCTTTGTTGTGTAACACCTGCATATGTCCTTTAACTTCATGCCTCTATTCTGGCATGAACACCTTTTTTGATCTTTTAATTGCCTCGTTTATGGTTAATTATCCTCCCCGCAATGGATATTTTTACA
Source organism: Syntrophorhabdales bacterium (assembly GCA_018052995.1). Classification (GTDB taxonomy): domain Bacteria; phylum Desulfobacterota; class Syntrophorhabdia; order Syntrophorhabdales; family Syntrophorhabdaceae; genus DTOV01. The sequence goes on from JAGPMK010000015.1 coordinate 33,455, forward strand.
AAAAGTGTTTACACAAAAATATCTATTTTTAATATAATAATATAAAAAAACAGGTCAAGATCCTGCCCAAGCGTTTGTAAAAGCGGCCTACTGGACATGAAAATAGCATGGAATTGGTGCCTCTTTTGTTGGTTGCCTGTAAGCTGATCGCTATTATTGTTTCCCGCCATTTTTCTAAAAATATTTATAAAACTTCTTTGTGCCTTCATCAAGCAAATTGAGTTGTATCCCCAAAGCACCATAACACACCGTAATCTCTATGAGCCACTCAGCCTGGCAGTGGGAAACTCATCAGAGATGAAGTTCATATAGTCACGGGCCCCGATCTGCATTTTTTCATAGGGTTTTGCAGATATCGGAATTGACAATTATGGTGTAAGTCTTTATATTTTGAAGACTATATGAGATATCTTCAGGGGTTATTTTTACAAGGAGACCTTTAATTGAATTATTTGAAATATGGAGATTCATTAGAAGAGATAAATCTGATAAAATCCCTTTTGGAAAGCAAGGGAAGTGATCTTGAAAGGCTTTATAGGGAGGCAGATACCTTAAGGCGTAATCATATGGGTGATGAGGTATATATCAGGGGGATTATAGAATTTTCAAATATCTGCGCTAATAATTGTCTATACTGTGGTATAAGGGCATCCAATCATCTTGTAAACCGCTATACCATGACCCAGGAGGAGATAATTGAAACAGCAAAAATAATAGAGTCAACCTATAAGGCAACTACGGTGGTTCTCCAGTCAGGCGAAACACCGGGTCTAACAGACAGAGAGATGGGTGAGATAATAAGGAGGATAAAAAAAGAGACATCCCTTGCTGTTACTTTGTCAGTAGGGAACAGAGATGAAGATACATACCGGTTTTGGAGAGACTGCGGCATGGATAGGTACCTTCTAAGATTTGAAACAAGCAACGAGAGGCTATTTGTTCAACTGCATCCTGATTGTAGCCTTCAGGAGCGTCTTGAATGCATCTACACACTCAAGGGTTTAGGTGTGCAGACGGGTAGTGGGTTTATGATAGGGGTTCCAGGAGAAACTATCGATATCTTGGCAGAAAATATCCTTCTCTGTCGTAATCTTGAACTTGATATGATCGGCATAGGGCCATTTATCCCCCATCCTGACACGCCCCTAGGAGGGGTGAATAATGCCTATGAGACAAACAAGGAGATGTTTTTTAAGGCCCTTGCTGTTTTAAGGATCTTTAATCCAGATGCCCACATCCCTGCCACAACAGCATTCGACGCTGTTTTTCCTGGTAATGGCAGGGCGCTGGCACTTCAGAGGGGCGCAAACATATACATGCCCAATTACACCCCAGCCGTATACAGAAGGGAGTATTTTTTATATCCTGGAAAACCATATGTTGATGAATCCTATGAGACATGTATCAGCCGCGTGGTGTCTATGATAGAGTCCATAGGGAGGAGGATAGGGGAGGGTCCTGGTCATTCAATAAAACGGAAAAAATCTGTAGGTTAATGAGATATATTTTATTGCCAGCGGGTATAGTCATAGGATAATATATAGACTCGATGTAATAAAATCTATGCATATACGTTGAGCAGTGGTTAAGGAGGAAGAGGTGAAGACTGTGTATCTTGATAATAATGCCACAACCATGGTGGCGCCAGAGGTCCTTGAGGAGATGCTGCCTTATTTTCATGAATACTACGGCAATCCATCAAGCATCCACTCCTTTGGTGAACTTGTGGCAAAAAAAATAGAAGAGGCGAGAGAGAGGGTTGCCCTGCTTCTCGGTGCAGACCCTGATGAGATTGTATTTACAAGTTGTGGGACAGAGAGCGATAATGCAGCGATCCTGTCCTGCCTTGAAATAAACCAGAATAAAAACCATATCATTACAACCAGCGTTGAACACCCTGCGGTGAGGGCTCTCTGTCAGAGGCTTGCCGCAAGGGGATACAGAATAACAGGGCTTTCTGTAAATAGTGACGGGGGCCTTGATCTTGATGAATACAGAATGGCACTCTCAGACGATACTGCCCTGGTAAGCATAATGTGGGCAAACAATGAGACCGGGGTTGTATTTCCAGTAGAACAAATGGCAGACATGGCAAGGGGGCGTGGCATTATCTTTCATACAGATGCTGTCCAGGCAGCAGGTAAGATACCCATCAATATGAAGGAAAACCAGATCAACATGCTCTCTATCTCAGGCCATAAACTCCATGCACCAAAGGGCATAGGGGTTCTATTTATCAGAAAGGGGACTGATTTTTCACCTTTTATCATAGGGGGTCATCAGGAGCAGGGTCGTAGGGGAGGAACAGAAAATGTAACTGGCATTATAGGGCTGGGTAAGGCATGTGAACTGGCATATACAGACCTCTTACAAGAAAGCGGTTATGTAAGAAGGCTTCGAGACAGGCTTGAAGATGGTCTGATGAAGGCTATCCCCAGGATAAGGATTAACGGCAACAGAGAAAAAAGGCTTCCCAATACCACCAATATAAGCTTTGAATCCATTGAGGGAGAAAGCATATTGCTTCTACTAGATCAGGAGGGTATATGTGTATCATCAGGCTCTGCATGCTCATCTGGTTCGTCTGAGCCATCCCATGTGTTAAGGGCTATGGGTATCCCTGATACACTGGCCCACAGTTCCATACGCTTCAGTCTCAGCAAGTATAATACCGTAGAGGAGGTGGATTTTGTTATCAAAACACTACCCCGTATTGTTGAGAGGTTGAGAGAGATATCGCCGTGCTGGAGACAGCAATATGCTGCATGCGCAAATAGCTAAAGGGTGTATATGAGATATAGTAAGACAAATAGGCACAGGTGTGAGGACAAAGTTCTAGATGCCAGGGACAGGCGAAACGATCTCCCCGCTTATATAGATAGGATTATCCGCCTACATAACCGTGATGGTCGCTTTCATCATACCCTGCCAGAGCCAATACCATCAAAAGAGATAATAGTAGATATCCTCCATAGGACAATGAATATCATCTACCCAGGTTACTTTACCCACGAACGCCTTGACGATGTAAACATAGGTTATTATTTTGGTCAGCAGGTAACAGAACTCTTTGAGATTATATCTGAACAGATCGCCTTTGCCATAAGACACGACTGTCTGCGTTTTAATAAACCCTGCGTCCAGTGTGAGGAGAAGGGACAGGTGGTTGCCTTGCAGTTTATAGGTGCCATCCCTGACATCCAGAAGATGCTTTCAATAGATGTCCGTGCAGCCTATGAGGGCGACCCGGCCTCATGTCATTTTGATGAGATTATATTCTGTTACCCCGGGCTTTTTGCCATAAGCGTTTACCGGATTGCCCACTGGCTATTTGTCCACGATGTCCCTCTTATACCAAGGATCATGACTGAATATGCCCATAGCCTGACGGGTATTGATATTCATCCAGGCGTTGAGATAGGTGAAAGTTTCTTTATTGACCACGGCACAGGCGTTGTTATAGGTGAGACAACCATTATTGGTGATCGAGTGAGAATATATCAGGGTGTAACCCTTGGCGCCCTCTCCCTAAGTAAAGAGGAGGTAGAATCCCTAAGAAGGAAAAAACGCCATCCTACAATCGAGGATGATGTTATTATATATGCAAATGCAACAATACTGGGAGGCAATACTACAATAGGTGCCCGTTGTGTTATAGGCGGAAACGTGTGGCTTACAGAATCTATCCCCCCTGACACTGAGGTGTATCTTAAAAAGCAGGAGCTTGTCATAAGAACCAGCAACCACAAGGGATGAATCTTTACGAGGTTCTCGAGGATGCGCCCAGTCTGCGCCGGGGGTCTTATTTAAATATATCTATGGTTTATCTCGGGTCTTCTCTTTTTCAGACGCTTAAACCAAAAACCACTGGAGACTATCAGAAGGACCTGGCCAGCTCATTCTGCAGCCCATTAGTGTTTGAACAATCTCTGGCCCGTAAAGACCATGGCTATATCTGATTCATTGCATGCCTCTATTACCTCGTAATCCCGCTCAGAGCCACCTGGCTGGATAACGGCTGTTGCGCCCTCTTTTATAGCCGCATCTACGCCGTCCCTGAATGGGAAAAAGCCGTCTGATACTATGACAGAACCCTTTAACCCTGCCTTCTCCTCTTTTACATACTCCTCTATCTCCTTTAAATCCTCCATCCTTCTTTTACCCTTTTCTGCCTCTAATTTAAATACTGCAAATGGCACACCGAATTTCTTATAGACCTCCTTATCCATAAACTTCGTATATGCCTTGAATATGGCGATCTCTACCACGCCGACCCTGTCCTGCTCGCCTGTACCTATAGCAACCGTTACACCATCCTTAACAAAGATCGCAGAGTTTGAACTTACCCCTGACTCCACATACCACCCAAAGAGCATATCCTCATACTCTTTGTCTGTAGGCTGTCTCTTTATCCTGTATGTCTGGTCTTTATATAGGGCCTCAGCAGGCCTTAAATCCTCCCTTCCCTTTATCTTAAAGGGCTGAGACTCCTGGATGATAAGACCTCCATCCATAAGCGACTTTATGTCTATAAACCTCTTGAATCTGTATTCGTGTAGCCTCTCCATCTCCTTTATTTGAAGGATACGCAAGTTTTTCCATTTTTTCAAAATCGTTAGGGCATCTTCATCAAACGCAGGTGCACAGACCACCTCAAAATAGTATGGTACCATTGCCCTGGCTGCTTCTGCATCCACGGTCTTTGTGAATACCACTGCACCGCCGAAGGCTGCAATCCTGTCACACCAGAAGGCCTTTTCAAAGGCCTCAGCAGGGGTTGAGCCATAGGCAGTACCGCATGGGTTATTATGTTTCATGATCGTGCAGGCAGGCATCCTGTCAAGAAATTTTAGGATATTTAATGCATTATCTACATCCGTCAGGTTTATCTTGCCTGGGTGTTTTCCTACCTGAAGCATATCACTTTCTGTAATCTTGCTTACAAGGCCTGATGATGGGTCAAAAAAGCTTACATCTCCTAAGACAATATTTCCGTTTATCAGCTCATACATGGCAGCAGCCTGGTCAGGGTTCTCGCCATACCTAAGCCCCCTCTCTACATTACAACCTTCATCAGCATCAGGTATGCTCCAAACCTTCTTCCTATAAACAAGGACCTGCCCTCCCATATCGATCCTGATAGTATCTGGAAATTTATCCTTTACAATCTTTTTATACATCTTTTTTATGTCTTCCATATAACCTCCAGTGTCTATTGCTTTTTATCTGAATCTTAAAAAAAAGTCGTCTATCTCTGGTCTTAATTCAATGCCAGCTCTTTCAAAACAATCCAGTAACCCTGTCACGTCCAAGCAATCTATAATGAAAAGGCATATTTTTTGTTTCAGGTTTATATGAACGAAATTTACTTCTCAGGCTATCCTTAATGGTATGCTCTATCTTTTCTATTTGCTCTTTGCTGAGAATCACTCTTTATCTTTATCCTTCAAATGAAATATTGTCTCTGCATAAGGGGTGTCTCTATCTTTTTCCACTCTATTAAATACGGGTCTTTTAAATCTATTGACTATTTTCATACCCGATAGTTCTGCAATTAAAGGATAAAGGTTAAATTTATCATTGGCAACCAAAAATATATCAAAATCATCCTGTAAATATTTTCTACAATTCAAAAGCACATCTGCTATGCCTTTAACATATGAAGCCCTTGCCTCCTCACCCTGTCCATTAAAGAGGGGGCCTATCTCCAGTTCATCCTTCCTTTCAAAGGAAAATATTTCATAGG
>JAGPMK010000016.1:0-27646 GCA_018052995.1 Syntrophorhabdales bacterium
CAGAGACAATAATGATATAGAAGAGGAGAGAAGGCTATTCTATGTAGGGATAACAAGGGCTAAGGAGGAGTTGTGCATTACCTACTGTCATAACAGGTCATCCTATGGCAGGCAAAAACAGTCCATGCCCTCATTATTCATAAAAGAGATACCACGGGGATACATAGAATATATAGAACTACCCAGGAAGGATAAAAACAGAAAAAAACCACGACAGCAGAGGCTGTTCTAAAAAGGATAATCCTCTATATCCTCGTATAGATCCTTTGTAAAACGGGGTGTGCAGATAGCAAGAAAAACAAGGTCATCTGTCCCTTTATTCCCTATCCTCTGGGGACACATAGGCGGTATTATCACTGTATCCCCTGGGTTTACCTCTGTAGGCGGTAGGGCACCAACCTGGACAAAGCCCTTTCCATGGAGGATGTAATATCGCTCTGTAGTTGCCTTAAGCCTGTGCCACCGCGTCACAACCCCAGGCTCAACCCTTGCCCTTGCAATAGAGGCCTCCGGGTAATCAGGGTTATTTAAAATCTCTACTATATAGCATCCCTCTGGTGTCCAATATTCCCTTGAGAGGTCCTGCCTTATTACCGCCTCTTTCATAAAACACCTCGGTCATGCTATATCGTCTGGGAGGGCAATCTCCTGATCTGTGAGATAACACTGGGGGTCTTCCCCCCATATGTCGCCTGTTACTGCCTCTGCCCTGACCCTAAAATTCCCACCGCATACATCAAGCCATCTGCATGTCCTGCATCTGCCTTTTACGAACCTCTTTTTGTGCTTCAGCCTTGCCATAAGGGGGTCAGAGGTATCCATCCATATCTGGCTAAACGGCCTCTCCCTGATATTCCCAAAGCTATAGTGTCTCCAAAACTGGTCTGCATGGACATTCCCATCCTCATCAACGCAGGCAATGCCCACGCCTGATGAATTGCCCTCATTCATCATGAGGAGCTCGTATACCTCATCTGCCCTTTTTCTATCCTCCTGGAGTAAACGGAGATACACATAGGGTCCATCTGCATGATTATCCACTGTGAGAACCTCAACCTGCCTACCCCTATCAAAAAATTCCTTTGTCCTCTCCATTATATAATCAACCACCTCTCTCTGTCTATCGTGGGGAAGGTCCTCATCCATAATGCTTGTGCCCCTCCCTGCATATACGAGATGGTAGAAGCAAACCCTGTCAATACCCTCTTTCTCAAGGAGGTCGAATATTTTTGGCACCTCTCTGTAGTTCCCCCTATTTATTGTAAACCTCAGCCCCACCTTTATCCCTGCCTTTTTTGCATTCCTTATCCCCCCTATTGCCATATCAAATGCACCCTTTTTTCCTCTAAAGGCATCATGGACAGGGCCAATGCCGTCAAGGCTGACACCAATATAGGAAAGGGAGCATTCAGAGAAAACCTGCGCCGTTTTTTCTGTAATAAGGGTCCCGTTTGTGGATATAACAGCCCTTATACCTTTTTTTACAGCATAGTCAATAAGTTCGGGGAGGTCCTTTCTCAAGAGGGGCTCACCCCCCGAAAAGAGTAAGACAGGGACACCAAATACAGCAAGGTCATCTATAAGGGCCTTTCCCTCACCTGTTGAGAGCTCATTGCCTCTGTAGTTTTCATTCTCTGCCCTGGCATAGCAGTGGATACACTGGAGATTGCACCTCTTTGTCATATTCCAGACAACCACAGGTCTCTTGTCCTTTGAGAACTGAAGGAGATGGGATGGAAGCCGGCCTGAATCCCTTGCATATCTCAAGGGGTCTGATGCCTCCACAGCACCGCAGTATAATTTTGATATGCCAATCATATTTTATTTTGTCTCTAAAAAAATAAAATGTCAACCCCGTTGTTCTTGCATTAGACCTATATATATGTTATGTTTAGGCATTCGGGGCGTGGCGCAGTTTGGTTTAGCGCGCTTGCCTTGGGAGCAAGAGGTCGCTGGTTCAAATCCAGTCGCCCCGACCATTGTCATTTCAGGATCTTATCCCGGCATAGAGATAGGTTATACCAAGGGTAAGCCTGTATATCTTTACATCCCTTATCCCTACATCCTCCATGAGCCCTTTAAACACCCTGGGCCTTGGGAAATTCATTATGGAATCGGCAAGATAGTGGTATGCCCCTTGATTTTTTGAAAACCTTCGGGCAATAAGGGGGAGGATATAATTAAGGTAAGAATAATAGAGGATGTTAGAGAACCAGTTTTTTGTGAATGCCATCTCAAGGACCATAACCTGACCCCCAGGTATCACTACACGGGCCATCTCTGAAAGCGCCTTCTTCTTATCAGGGATATTCCTGATCCCAAAGGCAATCGCTGCCACATCAAAGGAAGAGTCAGAAAAAGGTAAAAAACAGGCATCCCCCCTTACAAGGTCAATCCTATTCTGAATGCCCCTCTCCTCTATCTTTTTTCTCCCTGCCTCTATCATCTCCTGGATAAAATCAAGACAAACAGCCTTTATCCCAGGGTATCTTGAGACTGCATGGATGGCAATATCGCAGGTCCCGCAGGCAACATCGAGAAGACGCCCGGTCCTTTGAAACCCCATCTTCTTTACTGCAAATCTTCGCCAGGCGATATCACGCCTTAGACTCAAAAAATGATTAAGAAAATCATATCTGGTTGTGATGGTCGAGAATATGTCCTTAACCACCTCTACATGTTCCTTCTCTGTAATCCCCTGAAGGTTTGGGTATCGCTTTTTCTTATCATCCATATGTATTATCGTCTCTCAAATCTCCCTTGCACCTATAAAAATAAAAATCTGTCCATTTAAACATTGTTTAATGGATAAATAAAGCCATTGATGGGCTATAAACCGCAGGGGCTTTTCAAGGTGGTGCCTTCTTGATGATATCCTATGGTGGTATGATTGCCATCTCCGAAAAATCCAGCTTCCCCCTTATTATCCTTTCCTCTTCCCCTGGGTTGGCAAGTTTTATATACACCTCTACCTCGGCTGTGGCTGATATGGCAAGGACAAAACCTGCCAGGGTTCTTATCTTTTTGTGGGAACTGCCTGTCCTCCAGATGGCATAATCAGGCCCCCCCTCCCTGTCTTCACCTATAGCAATAAAATCCTCTATGGTAAAGGGTTTATCATGCGAGGTCAGTAAAAGGTTTATACGTCTCAATCTCTCTCTGCTACCAGGTGTATTATTCCTATTCTCATTGGACAACCCTGCATCTATATAATGGTTTGTAAAGGCAAGGCAGCCGTTGTCTGTTCTCCTTACCGCTATCTTACCATCTGGCGCAATCTCAATAGCGGCGATAGTTGATGGGTCTGCAAGCATGTAGAGGGCAGGATGGCTATTAGAAAATATACCCCTGTCCTCAAGGGCAGATTCCACAGAGCCAAAAGACCTGAGGAGCCTCTCTGTAAGGTCCTCTTTGGCAACATGTCTTTTCTCTTTGGGAAGGCTTACTGCAGAGGCATTAAATACCGCAAACCCCTTATCGTTTATCCCGGCGACTATATATCCATCTGCCTCGATATCAAATAGCCCAAATATCTTATTGCCATCATCAGAAGACAGAAAACGGACCTCTGTTATCAGATTGGGCGCATTATCCCTGTTCTTTCCAATAATGACCCCTTTTATGCCTACCTTGTCACCGGCGGCTGCCCAAACAGTGCATCCATGGACATCAGCAGGATAGATATATGCGAAACATATCAAGAAAAGGGCAAATAACATTAAACCCCTACGGAATCCTGTAGGGGCATCTATATCTATTCCAGATGGGTTTTTATAGTGTAGATAATGCAGTGATGAACCCCCTTATACTATCCAAGGTCTCTGTCTTTACCCCTCTTCAAACATGGCGTGAGAGAAATAGCTGGCAGTAAATGGGATGAGGTCTTCAAACCTTTCTCCAACCCCTATATACCGTATAGGTATCTTAAGGGTATGGGCGATGGGGAGTATAAAACCGCCCTTTGCAGTGCCGTCAAGTTTTGTTATAACAAGCCCTGTCACATTCAATGTATCGTTGAATGTCTTTGCCTGAACAATGACATTCTGTCCATTTGTTGCATCAACTACAAGAAGTATCTCCTGGGGTGCATCTGCTATCTCCTTGCTTACCACCCTTTTAATCTTTTTCATCTCCTCCATAAGGTTTGTCTTTGTGTGGAGCCTTCCTGCTGTATCAAGAATAAGGACATCAACCCCCCTTGCCAGGGCAGCCCTTACTGAATCATAGGCCACAGCAGCAGGGTCTGAGCCCTCCTTGTGTTTCACCACATCAATATTGAGCCTCTTTGCCCATACCTCAAGCTGCTCAATAGCTGCAGCCCTGAATGTATCACATGCCCCAAGGAGGACTGTTTTCCCATTGTCAGAGAATATCTTTGCCATCTTTGCAATGGTGGTGGTCTTACCAACACCATTTACACCAAGGGTTAATATTACAAAGGGTCTTTTTCCATCCATGGACATTGGTGCCTCAACAGGCTTAAGTATCTCTTCTATCTCCTCTATCAGACATTTTTTAATATCCTCTGTGTTCTTTATATGGCCCCTCTTCCATCTCTCCTTAAGTCTTGTCATCAGAAACCCTGCGGTCTCAATACCCGTATCAGCCAGAATAAGCGCCTCTTCTATCTCATCAAAAGAGCCCTCATCAAGGGGCTTGCCCTGAACTATCCATTCGATGCGCGTTAAAAGCTGTTCTCTGGTCTTTGTAAGCCCATTTTTTATTCTATCAAGTAGTCCCATATCGTCTAATAATCTCCCATTATTCCATATATCCCTTCAAAGGGTCCTGTCCCTGTGTATAAAAGTTGTTTTATGCCATCCTCATAGAAATCAACCTGTTCCTCTATAAGGGCATCAAGTCTCTTTATGTCAATATCACCGCGATCTCTCATCTTTTCAACCTCTGTTATGCTTATCAAAGGATAGAGGTGCTCATAATTATCTATATAGACACCCAATGCCTTTATGCCCTCTGTCTTGTCTTTTTTAAGTAATATCAATGCCTTATAGCCATAGAGCCTCAGATTATGCTCATCTGCCACCATTATTTTTTCTGCCTCCTCTATCCATCTTAAGGCGTCCTCGATTTTTTCTGCCTTAAAATCAATATAGGCTAAATAGACAAGGGGTAGATAATAGTTAAGTTGCGCCCTTGCCTTTTCAAAACACAGCCTTGCCTTTTCATATTCACCTTTTTTGATATATTGTATACCTGCCTCAGTATTCAGGGTATAGATATTAAACTGCCTAATCGTAGAACAGGAACACAAGATGATGGCTGATAGAATTATGAGGCAAATCGTTCGTAGATCTTTTATGTCTCTGGGGTGTATGGCTTTCCACATAGCTTACATACCCCGTTCTCTACCACACCTATACATGTGCCGTCACTGCAGAGAACCCTTTCGAGTAGATCTATGGATTCATCTTCTTCATCATGTTCTTTCTGTCTCAGGTCTGCCCCACACAGATAGCAGTAGTTGCCCATAGGCATTATCGCCTCGCCACATTTTATACATCTTATTGTTTCTATCTCACCCTGACATTTTTCACAAAGCATATATCACCTCACCTTAAGGACTTTTATTACCTTTCCATTTTCAAACTCTATATACATGGTCCCTTTATTGTCTGGGATAATCTTCCACGATGGTCTGTATGTCCATAGTATCGTATTGGATGATGTCTTACTTACCATAGTAGGTTCGCCATATCTCTGTCGCACCTGATCCTCATTCATAGATATTATAGCATCCTCCCTATCCTTTATGTCTGGTTTTTTTGTCCCCCTAAAGTAGCTACATCCTGACAACAACGTCAGGGAAAGGAATATAATGCATATCCTTTGAAATAAAGGGCTTTTATTAGTTTTCCACATTTTTTGTGGAAAACCTGTGAAAAAATTGTAGGCATTCTGCAATAACATATTGAAAATAGAGATAGTTTTTACATTGTGCATGGGGGTTAAGCAAAAATTTTCTCTAATATTTTCAACAGGTAAGCCACTACGATGAATCACCATTGTATTTTCTTTCATAACAGGTATATTAACACAAACATCTTTAGTTATCAAAGGGTTATATATCTGTATTTTTTAGATGCCTTCCTTAATCTCTCCATCATAGCCCTGCCCAATCCCTTTTCTGGTATCTGTTCCGCATATATAACATCCACATCCTTTTTATCCAGTTCAATAAGATATGAGAAAAAGTTTGCTGCTGCCTCTCTCATATCACCCTTCTCAGAGAGTATCCGCACATATCTTGAGATAACCCTTACCGAGGGGGCCTTAAATGCAAGAAGGGATGAGCTGTCTGTCTCTATCTCCAATGGTGAGTGAATAAGTTTTAATGGCCTATTGGGTGAGTAGTGGTAGGGAAGGGAGCCAGGTGATTCACATACACCACTATCTTTTGCCTCATGGACAGTGCCTATGACCCCAGATATCTCCTCTTTACTTATGGCACCATGTCTATTAATGAAAACACTATCACCCTTGAATGACACTATGGTTGATTCTATGCCAAATACGCTCTTACCGCCATCCAATATTAACTCAACCCTGTCCCTTAACATCTGTGCCACATGGTCTGCCCTTGTTGGGCTCATATAGCCAAAAGGATTGGCGCTGGGTGCTGCTATGGGTCTTCCAAGCCTCACGATCAAATCCTGTGCCACCGGATGGGCAGGCATCCTTATGCCTACAGTAGAAAGCCCTGCTGTTACAATATCTGGGATGATGGGCTTTTTCTTCACTATGATGGTAAGGGGTCCGGGCCAGAATCTCTCCGTGAGCATCATGGCATTTTCTGGTAAATCTGTGGCAATCTCCTTAAGCCATTCTTTTTTGTCTATGTGGACTATAAGTGGGTCAAACCGGGGTCTTTTTTTTATCTCAAATATCTTTGCCACTGCATAAGGATTAAAGGCATCGGCACCGAGGCCATAGACAGTCTCAGTTGGAAAGGCAACAACGCCGCCCATCTGGAGGATTTCCTTAGCCATCAGTATAGATGTATAGTTAAAGCCATCTACGATCTTCATTAAATGGGATTATGTTCCAATACAGAATTTAATCAGCTTAGATCTGGTTTATTTTGGCTCTATCGGTTTTTCTTTGTCATCTTCAGGTTTGGGGGTGACATCAATGGCATCGGGCTCCTTCATACTCTTTTTGAAGTTCTTTATGCCCTTACCCAGGGCTCCCCCAACATCAGCAAGCTTGCCTGCACCGAATATAATCAAAACAATAACCATGATGACTATAAGCTCTGGCATTCCAAGACCAAACATTTTATCTCTCCTTAGGTAAAAATATCACCTTTATCCTTTATTAGTCAATAAATTAATGTAGTAATGTAGCTTAATAGCCAATCTCTTATAGGTTTTACCGCCCCAGCCTCTCCCTTGCGTATGCAAGGGCACTATCCCTGTCTGTTATCTCGCCGGTTGCCTGCCTCTCCTGGATCTCCATAAGACATATGCCGATAAGGGGTCCCCTGGTATATCCCAAAGAGATGAGGTCATGCCCTGTGACAAGCCTTGGCAGGGGCTCTTTCTGAAGTTTTTCAAAATTCATCATTATATCCCTATATGTTTCCTTAACCCTCTCTGTTGATTTATTGTCCTCACCCCCTGAACTCCCATACATATCACAGATGGTCAGAAGGACCAGTAGCGGTGTGAGGCTACCCATCTTAAAAACCACCCGTCTTATTGCCCTCTCCGTTGTCTCATTGGTGCTTATAAGGAATATCCTCATGTGATTTCTTATAAGGGCTCGGATTGTCTTTATATCACTGGAGCTAAAGTGCATCCTTTCCATGATGGCTGTTGCTATCTCCTCAGAAAACCTCTCGTGATAGAAGAAATGGACGGCTCCCTTGTCCTCGTCATAGGAGTATGTATGTGCCTTTCCCAGGTCATGAAACATGAGCGCATAACCAACGTCGAGGATCCCCTTACTATCTATTCGATACAGGCTGGCATAACGGGTCAGATACCTGAATCCATCAATGGTGTGTCCATAGGTCTCAAGCCTGAATCTCTTCTCTATGTCCAGCTTTTTCAATTCATATAGCTCTGGAAATATCTCGAAGATAAGGCCTGTATGCCCCATAATCTTTAAGGCATCAAAGCCTTTATGGGATAGTAGAATCTGGTCAAGTTCGTATTTTATTCTTTCCGGGGCAACACTACATATAAGGGCCTTTAACCCTGAAATAGCTGAATGTAGTTCCCCATGGATTCTAAAATTATCGAGGGTTGCAAGGTGACGGATTGCCTTGAGCATCCTTAAGGGGTCATCAATGAGGTTTTCCTTTCTTATATGTCTTATCACCCTTTTCTCAATATCACTGATGCCATCTATAGGGTCTATCAGGACATCCTTTTTTATATCATAGGCAATGGCGTTTATGGAAAAATCCCTTCTGGTTAGGTCATCGTATATATCCCCATCTATAACTGTAAGGTCAATATTAATATTGTCCTTTACTATCCTGTGGGTCTGGATAGGTTTTTTCCCCAATACAAATGAACGTGCCCCTATCAGTTCCTCAAATACCCTTATGTCATCCCTATGGGTTAGGGCGAAATCATAGTCCCTTGGGATAGCGGAGAGACACAGCTCCCTTATACAACCCCCTACAAGATAGGCATCGCCCCTTAGATCCCTATGCCTTAATCCATTGATAATATCTATTGCCTTTATCTTTTCCCTTATCTGGTCTGGTAATAATGTCATACCTTAAATCTTTCTGTTATGAGTCCGTCCTTACCCTCATAGACTATCTCTCTTTCAAGGGACTGCCTTGCTATATATCGGGCCACCTCTTTTTTGCTAATCTTTAATTTTTCTGTCACCATGAGAAAAAATCTCATCCTGTCTGTATTCTTTATATATACTGGTATTGTGGTATTTAGCTGGATAAGCATCCTTTTTAGCCTCTCCCCATCTATCCCCCTGAATTCAATATCCTCGAGGTCAAGAAGGAGAAACCCCTTCTCCTTTCTAACAAATATATTGCAGCCCTTCATGTCTCTGTGGATAATATCCATGCTTAAAAAATCTGAAAAAAACCCTGCCATATTACTGATAAATGCCCTTCTTTCATCCACTGACATATCCCTGTAATGCCTATCAAGGAATCTGTCAAGCTCCTCACCCCTTCCCTTTAGGTCCTCCATGGCAATAAAACCCTTTGAAAAGAAAAGGGGCATTCTTATATAGTATACCTCAGGCGTGATGTGAAGCCCCATATAGGCAAGGACCACACTGGACTCCCATGCCCTTTTAAGCCTCCCTCTACTCTTGTATAGCTTTCTTACATGATCTGTATATCTTAGAACCTCTGTCTTTTTATCCCTTTTTATGGTCTCCACCAATGCGCAATCATCCGGCGCCCCTGTAGCCTTCATATATATAATACTGCCCTGTCTTTTTGTCATGGATGTCTCATCAAATGCCCTTGCCCTCTTCCGGGTAATCCATTTCATCCTCATACGCCTTATCTCTCTGTCTATCCTGTCTCTTATATTCTTATTGCCATAGGCGTTAAAGAAGACTATCTTTTCCTCCTCTGTCATCCTTGTATATATCATGGCAAGGGAATGGGAGACATTAGAGAGCTCATCCCCTTCTGTGAATGTCTTTTTTATAACCATCTTATGGAGGTCTATGAGATAAAGCCCCTCCCTGTTCACTATAATATTGTTGAGATGGAGGTCATTATGCCTTACCCTGCACAACCTGAGAAGAGACAGAAGATGCGCCAATCTTTCTAAAAGCACCAACCTATCTTCCCCGTCATCAAAGACATCAAGGAGGTTTCTCCCCTCTATAAACCCCTGTATAACATAGGAGCCATCTGCTGCCAGTCCGTATCCTACAGGCTCAGGTGTCTGGATAGAAAGGGCCTTGAGTGCCCTGCCCATCTCATATTCCCTTTTCCCCCTTGGCGCCATCTTACCCCTTATAAACCCTGTAATGCCCTTCTCCCTAAATGACTTAAGAAAAAATCTCTTTCCCCTGAAAGATAATATACTGTAGCCTCTCCGCCCTGTCTCCACAGGGCCTATCTCTGTCAGTGGCACCGCCATATCAGCATCATCAAGAAACCATTCTATGTTGTTTATGCGTATAGGTTTCATAGGTCATCTATAAGCCCGGCTACCCTGGGACCCCAGACATGGAGGGAGTATCTCTCCTCCACAGTTGCCCTCGCTGCCCTCCCCATTTTTTTTCTAAGGAGGGCATCCCTTGCAAGCATCTCAACAGACTCTATCCATCCATCCATATCCGCCCTTATGAAACCATTAAACCCATCCTCCACAATCTCAAGGGCGGCACCGATGGGATGGGTGATAGATGGCAACCCTGTTGCCATATACTGGATGAGTTTTAGACCGCATTTCCCCTTTGACCATATATCATCCCTTAGAGGCATAATGCCCATATCAAGGCTGAGAAGCGCAGATTTCTCACCTTCACTTGTCCATCTCTCAAAAATAACATCTTTATTTTCTATAGAGGGTGGACGGTCTGCAATAACCTTGAATCTTATGGTATTATCTGTGCCTGTAGCTGTAAACAGTTCACCTATCATATCAAGATACTTAAGTGTGGAGCTACTCCCTATCCAGCCTACAGTCACAGGGGATATATCTGTGTGTTCCTTTACAGGATAATCTCCTGTATCCACCACCGTGGGGACATAGAATACCCCTTCCCTCCTGTATTTTTTCGCCTCCTCTAAGAGAAAATGATTCCCCGCAAGGACAAGATCCGCCCTTGACACCATATTTTTAAACTTTCTCATCCTTGTAGGGCTCTCACCTTTAGTGCCAAACATAACCGCATCATCAAAGTCATAGACGAGTCTGTGCGCCAATGCCCTTATGATAGCAAGCTTTATGGGGTCAAATAGTAGTCTTTGAATATAGACTACGTGGGCAGCGCGTATGGCAGGAAGGGCTTTCAAAAACCCTATCCTGCTTGTTATAAGCTCGACCTCATAGCCCCGTTCAGAAAGATAGGGGAAATATTGCTGTATCCTATAGCCCTGAGGGTTGGCATGGGTAAGAAATACCGCCTTTTTCAACCAAGCCCCCTTAGCCATTCTATGAGAAGGGGTGCACATACCTGGACAGTATAATGCGCCATAATCTTTTTCCTCCCCTCCATGCCCATATTAACCCTCAATCTATAATCCTCTATAAGCCTGGATATTCTTTCCACCCATTCATCCCTTGTGGTAGCCCAGAACCCATTTATCCCATCCTCCACCACATCCCTGTTTATGCCCACAGGGGTGCATACAGAGGGGACGCCCACGCCCATATACTGGATGATCTTATAGCCACACTTTCCCATTGACCATAGGTCATCAAAAAGGGGCATAACCCCGATGTCGAGTTTTTGAAGCTCCTCTATCTCTGTATCATATCTCCACTGAACCCTATTTAGCCTTATGTTGTGGGTCTCTATAAAGGTATCGCATATTATAGTTAGGGCTACCTTATCCCCGTATCTTTTTCCCAGTTCCTCCCAGACATCCCTATAGCTGTCCATGTAATGGATGCTCCCATGGTCACCTATCCAGCCTATATTTACAAAATCCCTTTCCTTATACGCCTTCTGACTGTATCTGTCTCCGTCTACAGGTGTTGGGAGTACCCTCACATCCCTGTGATATCTTTGGGCCTCTGCCCTGAGAAAATTATTGCCAGCAAGCACAAGGTCGGTAAAGTAGAGCATCCTCTTAAAGCTCATCTGCCTCCTTCTGGAGTAAGGGTTTGGGGCAAGGGAGTTTCTGAACATGACGGCATCATCGAAGTCATAGACAATCTTTTTTCCCATACGCCTAAGATATGCAAGGACATACAGGGGCAGCCGTTTCCTCTGGACAAATATAATATCTGCTGAACCCAGATCCTTCATGTATCTGAACCAATTTTTTATCCCTGAAGGGAATCCCTGAACCCCATATTCAATACCACAGGCTTTAAAAAAGGGCAGATACTGGATAACCCTATATCTGCTTGCAGCTACATGAAAACCCTGTATTAGAAAAGATATCTTCAATGGGGGCTGTCACGATAATAGATTGATCCTGCAATCTTCTTGGCTCAGATAAGGATGGTGAAGATCCTCAATGATTGTCTCATCGAGATTTGTTGTCTTGCCCCGAAGAAAGGGGTCCATATCCTTTATATCCTTTACTGAAAGGGATGAGCAACCCAATGATATGATAGTTATGGATGTGAATACCATGAATATAAAGACCTTTAAAAGTTTCATAAAAACCCCTGAAAGATAAAACTATACTATGGAGTATAAATAATGTATATCCCCCTGTCAATAGATAAAAAAATTGACAAATCATGTCTGATATTATACTCTTTTGCGTTTTAGCTGTGAGATGAAAATAAAAAATGCATAACGAGACGGTCACTGTTGACATAGATAATGAACGGTGCAAGGGATGTTCTCTTTGCGTGGAATTCTGCCCAAAGGGCCTTCTTTATATATCGGAACGGCTCAATACGAAGGGTTATTTTGTGGTAGCCATGGGCGATAAAAACGGATGCACAGGCTGTGCCACATGTGCCCTTGTATGCCCTGATGTTGCCATAGAGGTGTCTAGGGATTGAAAAGGCTAATGAGTGGAAATGCTGCCCTTGGAGAGGCAGCCATACTTGCAGGATGCACCTGCTATTTTGGTTACCCCATAACCCCCCAGAATGAACTCACAGAGTATATGGCAAGGAGGATGCCCGAGGCAGGCGGTGTATTTATCCAGTCTGAGAGTGAGATTGCTGCAATAAATATGGTTCTTGGTGCCAGCGTGGCAGGGGCAAGGGCTATGACATCATCAAGCAGCCCGGGCATAAGCCTCAAACAGGAGGGCATATCCTATCTTGCAGCAGATGAACTCCCTGCGGTTATTGTAAACATGGTAAGGGGTGGCCCTGGCATGGGCAATATCTCCCCTGCCCAGTCTGATTATCTCCAGGCAACAAGGGGTGGGGGTCATGGTGATTACAGGACAATCGTCCTTGCCCCCTCATCGGTGCAGGAGCTTGCTGATATTGTCCCCATTGCCTTTGACCTTGCCGATGCATACAGAAACCCTGTTATTATACTTGGCGATGGCATGTTGGGGCAGATGATGGAGCCTGTGGATTTCTCAGGCATTCAAAAGATAAAGGATTATCAAAAGGACTATATACTCACAGGGGCAGAAAACAGGCCATCAAGGATGGTGCGTTCCCTTCTCTTTGATACAAAAGAGGAGGAGGAACACAACTGGAAGCTCTATAGAAAATTCCAGAGGATAGAAAACAATGAGGTCCGCTGCGAGACCTTTCTCACAGAGGATGCTGATATAGTGGTTGTTGCCTATGGCATAGCAGCAAGGATAGCAAAGGGGGCAATCAAAAGATTAAGGCAGGAGAATATAAAGGCAGGGCTTTTAAGGCCTATTACACTCTGGCCCTTTCCCTCAAAGAATATAAGGGAACTGGCACAACACATAAATGACTTCTTTGTCTTTGAGATGTCTACAGGACAGATGATAGAGGACGTTAGGCTTGCACTGGCAGGTAGGGGTCATGTGAACTTCTATGGTAGGCCAGGGGGCGTGATACCTACACCCATTGAACTGGCAAGGATTGTCTCCCGTCACTACTATCAGAACAATCAGGCCCAAAAGGTGAAGAGATAATGAAAAAGATTTACACCCGCCCAATCTCACTTAAAGATGCCCATTTTCACTACTGTCCAGGCTGTGGCCACGGCATAATCAACAGGCTGATTGCCGAGGTGATAGATGAGATGGGGCTTCGTGAAAAGGCAATATGCGTTGCCCCCGCAGGCTGTGGTATGCTTATATATAACTATTTTGACATAGATACCCTTGAATCTGCCCATGGAAGGGGCGCTGCGGTTGCCACAGGTATTAAGAGGGTAAGACCTGATAACCTTGTTTTTTCCTATCAGGGCGATGGTGACCTTGCAGCCATAGGGACAGCCGAGGGGTTTCATGCAGCCAATCGGGGTGAGTTCATAACTGTTATATTCGTCAATAATGGTGTCTATGGCATGACAGGCGGGCAGATGGCACCAACAACCCTAAAAGAACAGGTGACCACCACAACGCCCTCCGGGAGAAACCCTGTAAGTGCAGGGCACCCTGTTAGGATATGCGAGGTATTCTCCGTCCTTGATGGGACATCCTATCTTGAAAGGGTGGCGGTTAATAGCCCTTCAGCCATAAAGAGAACAAAAAAGGCGATAGCAAAGGCATTCCAGCATCAGTTAAATAGGACAGGTTTTTCCCTTGTGGAGATCCTGTCTCCATGTCCTACAAACTGGAAGATGAGCCCTGTTGAGGCATTCAGGTGGATAGATGATGTAATGACAAAACAATTTCCCCTTGGTGTTATAAAAGAGGTGAGATGCTGATAAAGACAGTTTTTTCAGGTTTCGGTGGTCAGGGGGTTCTTTCCATGGGCTTTACAATGGCGAATGCCGCCATGCTTGAGGGGAGATATGTGACCTATCTACCCTCCTATGGTGTTGAGGTAAGAGGGGGGACAGCAAACTGCACCGTGGTTGTATCGGATGAGGAGATCGCCTCGCCTGTGGCATCTGAGCCTGAGTTTGTTGTTGCCATGAATCAGCCCTCCTTTATAAGGTTTCAGAGTATCCTCCAGTCTGGCGGGCTTCTATGTGTCAACTCCTCCCTTGTCAATGTCTCTACTGCAAGGGGTGACATAGAGATATTTTCTGTGCCTACAAGTGAACTTGCCGAGAAACTGGGTCAGATTAAGGTTGCCAACATGATCATGCTCGGGGCATTTATAAGGGCAAGTAATATTATCTCCTTTGATTTTCTGGTCGAACACCTATCGGAGATCCTCGGCGAGGGCAAGTCAAAGCTGATTAAACTTAACAGGGATGCCCTTGAGCTTGGATATAATTTTATTAAGGGGTAAAAAGATATGATTATAAAACAGCTATCAGTGAGCCTCGAGAATATCCCTGGTGCCCTTTCCCGCCTAAGCGAGCTTCTTGGCAGGGAGGGGGTTAATATAAGGGCAATATCAGTAGCGGATACATCGGATATCAGCACAGTTAGGTTTGTAGTGGATGACCCTGAAAAGGCAAAAAACATCATGAAAACAAATGGATATTCCCCCAGGGAGACCGATGTCCTCGCTGTTGAGACCCCTGACCATCCAGGTGGTCTCAATGCAGTCCTCAAGCCATTAAAGAATGCTGGCATAAATGTCCACTATCTCTATCCCCATCTCGGCAGGCTTGGTGGAAATGCCATAGTCATCCTCGGTGTAGATAAGACAGGGGATGCCCAAAAAGTCCTTCAGCAGAATTGGGTAAGAACCCTAGGGAAAGAGGTTTATAGTATATAAAAACATCAAAAACCTTTCAAAATTTTTATATACTTTAGATTAATAAAATGACACCATAATAATGGTGAAAATGGGTAGATATAGTCTTTTTTTATTTTTGCTTTCTTTTAGGTGCCCTGAATTAACTCATCAATAATTCCCAACAAACCCTGCGCTACGTGGAAAAAATTAATAATCCATAGATATTCTTTAAAAATCAATTAGCAAGAATATTTTCACGATTTTGTTCTTTGAGCAGGCTTTTTCTTATCTTACCGGAGGCTGTCTTGGGCAGTTTATCCAAGAACTCTATATATTTCGGTATCTTATAGCGGGCAAGTCGTTCATTTAAAAACCTATTTATATCTGCCACATCCAATTTCTTTCCTGCCTTGGGGACAATGAATGCCTTTCCCACCTCGCCCCATCTATCATCATTTACGCCAATGACTGCAGCATCGAGAATATAAGGATGATTAAGCAGCGCCTTTTCCACCTCTGCAGGATATACGTTCTCGCCGCCGCTTATAAACATATCCTTCTTCCTATCAACTATATAGACAAAACCTTCTTCATCAAGATATGCAAGGTCTCCTGTGTAAAGCCACCTGTTTTTTATCACATCCCTTGTAAGATCTGGTCTTTCCCAGTATCCATTCATAACCACAGGACCCCTGACAATAATCTCGCCTACAACACCAGGGGGCACAGGGATACCCTTCTCATCTACAATCCTCACATCAGCATGGAATACAGGTTTGCCCACAGAACCCATTTTTTTGTGAGCCATATCATAGGGTAGCCAGAAGAGGGTTGATGCCTCTGTAAGACCGTATATCTGGGAGATAGCGATCCCTTTTTCATAAAAGGCCTTTAAGAGTGATACAGGTACCCTCTCACCACCGGTAAAAAAACACTTTACAGAGGTGAGGTCGTATTTTTCAATATTGCAGTCATGGAGGATGAAATTATAGACTGTTGCCGGCAACTCAAGGATTGTAACCCTGTGTTCCTCCACTGTCCTTAAGATATCCTCAGGGCTAAAGCGTCTCTGGATTATAACCGTCCCCCCCTTATAAAGAACAGGCGCAAGCTCTACGATAAGCCCCCCAGAGTGAAAAAGGGGTCTTGCAATAATGGCGACATCATGCCTTGTGAGGTCATAATATATACTGGCATTCAAGACATTAAAGAAAGTTTTCTTATGGGATAGTATGGCACCCTTTGGCAAACCTGTTGTCCCTGAGGTATACATGAGTATATGGGGGTCATCATCACCTGCCATATAGGGAATCTCTGGTCTATCCGATGACGCCCCATCCATGAGGGATTCATAATCCTCCACCCACTGAGGCAGTTCCCTTGAAGTGTCCAGGGTGCCAGTGGGACAGGATATACATGTCTCAATAGCCACAGACTCCCTTAATTTTACTGCACTATCTATGAACTCCTTCTCAAAGATTACAAACCTTGTCCTGCTGTCCTTTATGATAAACTCCAGTTCAGGCATGGCGAGTCTCCAGTTAAGTGGGACAAGGATCCCCCCTATCTTTGATACAGCAAAGAATATCTCCACATACTGGAGGCAGTTATGAAGGAGCACTGCAACCCTGTCTCCCTTTTTCATCCCCTTTTTTAATAGAATATGGACGAGTTTGTTTATACGCTCATTGAGCCCCCTGTAGCTACAGGGGATCCCGTTTGAATATACCGCTGTCTTTTCTGGCTGTATATGAGACCATCTCTCTATCCAATCCCCGGTGTTTATCATCCTATCTGTCATATCCTTAATGCCTCCATTGTTTTCTTTGTATACAATATCTGGTGGGTTTTTACAACAAACTTTTTATAACTTATTGAAAATTAAATAGTTATACACCAAGATAGGCCTCAATTATCCTGGGATTGTGCTTTATATCAGAAGATGTGCCCTCCATAACAACCTCCCCGTTCTCGAGGACATATGCCCTCTGGGAATGCTCCAGTGCCATGTGGGCATTCTGTTCTACCAAAATTATAGATATGTTTTTTTCCTGCCTTATCAGATCTATGAGGTTGAAGATCTCCTTTGTCATAATAGGTGACAGTCCCATGGATGGCTCATCAAGAAGCATAAGCCTTGGGTTACCCATCAATGCCCTGCCCATAGCAAGCATCTGTTGTTCACCCCCTGAAAGGGTTCCACCATGCTGCTTAAGACGTTCCCTCAGCCTTGGAAAGGTAGCAAGTGCGAGGTTAAAAAGGGTTTTTTTGAGATGCCTATCCCTTATGGTATATCCACCAAGCTCAAGATTCTCCCTTACCGTAAGGTCAGGGAATATCCTTCTGCCCTCCGGAACCATTACAATCCCTGACTTCACTATCTTTTCAGGCTTAAGGTTTGTTATATTGCTGCCATCAAACTCTATGGTGCCCTGGACAGGTCTTACAATCCCTGATATGGTCTTTAAAAGCGTGGTCTTCCCGGCACCATTTGCCCCTACCACAGATACAACCTCACCCTGCTCTAACCCCAGGGAAATACTGGTTAATGCCCTTATGGCACCGTAATCTACGGTTATGCCCTCTATCTTCAAAAACATAAATAATAATATATAAACAACCCTCTTTTCAATCCATCTCCTCGCCCAGATATGCCTCTATTACCCTCTTATCTTTCTTAACCTCCTCAGGGGTGCCCTCCATAATCTTTTCCCCAAAATCCATGACCATTATCCTGTCAGATATGCCCATAACAAGGTTCATCTGATGTTCTATTATAGCTATAGTGACAGGGTATCTCTTTTTTATTGTCCTGATTGTCTCAGAGAGCGCTGCAATCTCCCTTGGATTCATACCCGCCCCAGGTTCATCAAAAAGAATAAGCCTTGGCTCGGCACAGAGGGCCCTGGCAAATTCGAGCCTTCTCTGTTCGCCATAGGAGAGGCTTGAGGCAGGATAATCCTCCTTTCCTGAAAGACCAAAAAAATCTATTAATTCCCGTGCCTTATCCTCTGCCTTATCCTCTGCCACTGTAAACCTCTCTGTTCTAAATACAGCAGAAAAGATATTATAGCCCTTTTTGCTCAAAAAGGAGGGCATGACATTCTGAAGGGTCGTAAGGCTTTTAAATAGCCTCAGATTCTGAAATGTTCGGGCTATACCCAGATGTGACAATATGTGGGTGGGTATCTTTGTTATATCCCTATTGCAGAATATTATTCTACCATTGTCAGGTCTGTAGAGGCCCGTTATGAGGTTGAACATGGTTGTCTTACCGGCACCATTAGGGCCAATGACGCTAAAGATCTCACCCTCATTTATATGAAAGGATATACGGTCTACTGCCTTAACACCACCAAAGCTCTTCTCTAGGTCTATTACATCCAGTATCCTCACGGTATCCTCATTGTTTCTCCAATAAAGCTATCTTGGCTTTTTTATCATAAGTCCATATGGCCTCCACATCATAAGGGCTATGAGCAAAATGGGTATAACCACCCATCTGAGATCAAGGACATGGGCAGGGAGGGCTATCCTTAAACCCTCTATAAAACCAATCCATATAATGCTGGCGTAGATTGTTCCCATAATACTACCCATCCCACCAATGATAACTATTATAAGGAAATCAATAGATTTTAGTAGGTCAAAATTTGAGGGATGGAGAAAGACATAAAGATTGGCATAGAGGGCACCACCAAAACCAGCAAGCATGCAGCCGTATGTAAATGCCATGAGTTTCATACTTGCTGTATCTATGCCTACTGATGAGGCAGCAAGCTCATCATCCTTAATGCACTGCCAGAAGAGCCCGTAACGGGAATGGATGAGGTTTCTTGTGACAAGGACAACAAATATAAGGGAAAAAAACACAAGCTCGAGGTTTGTAATCCTGGGGATGCCCACAAATCCCCTTGAGCCACCCAGGGACTCTGCAAATTTATCCGAATTATCAAGGAATACCCTTACAAGGGTGCCGAAGCCAAGGGTGGCAATAGCCAAAAAGTCATCCCTGAGCCTTAAGATAGGTATGCCAATAAGATAACCAATAAATCCTGAAACAATCCCACATAGGATTAACACAGGGATAAAGGAAATAGCGCTCTCTATGCATAGAAGCTTTGTAACATAGGCTGATGTATATGCGCCTATGCCATAGAATGCTGCATGTCCCAATGAAAATTGGCCGGTGTAACCATATATAACATTTAACCCCAGTGAGGTGAGGGCTACAATGATAGCGTATAGACAGATCTGCTGGATATAGGGGGAGAGGATATTAAGACAAAAAAGGGCCTTCACGATAATATAGACGGGGATAGCGATCGCAAGAAATATCCTTGACTCCCTAAAAAATCCCATATCCTGATCCTTAATCCATCATGTGAATTATAATAAACCAAATACCCCTGTTTCCGGTAAACACTAAAAAGGGTTTTTTCATACCTTCTCTATCCTCTTCCCAAAGATACCGCTGGGTCTAAAAAGCAGAACAGCAAAGAGTATTATGAATATCACTCCATCCCTGAAGGTGGAGGATAAAAAGGCAGACACAAATACCTCACATATGCCTATGATGAACCCCCCCACCACTGCACCGTGAATTATACCTATCCCACCTAAGACGGCGGCAATAAAGGACTTTATACCCGGCATAATCCCCATGAACACATTGATCTGGGGGTAGGCAATCCCATAGAGGATACCACCCATACCAGCAAGAGAGGCACCTACAATAAATGTAAAGGATATAATACCATCTATACCTATACCCATAAGCGCCGCTGTCTCCCTGTCGTGGGATACCGCCCTCATTGCCCTGCCGTAGCCTGTCCTGTAGATGAGGAGATATAAGAGAAAAAGGGAGATGAAGGTTATGATGAATATGAGAATCTGAACATTTGTTATGGTAAATAAGGACAGGTCATATCCTTCAACATCAAAGGGCCTTGGAAAGGCTATGTAGTTTGGGGTAAATATGACATTAAGACTTAAAAAATATTCAAGGAAGAGGGAAACGCCTACAGCAGTGATAAGAAGGGATATCTTAGGGGCATCCCTTAGGGGTTTATATGCTATCTTTTCAATGAGATAGCCTGCAATGGCACAGGAAAGCATGGTTATTATAAACACGAGATAGATAGGGATACCTAATCTTGAGATGAGAAAGTATGCAATAAAGGCGCCAAGCATGAATATGTCACCATGGGCAAAGTTTATAAGCCTTAGAACACCATAGACCATGGTATATCCAAGGGCAATTAAGGCATAGACAGCACCGAGCTGGAGACCGTTTATGCACTGCTGTAAGATATAACCTATTATGTCCACAAGGGTTTCCTATATTTAAGGGTTTATGGTTGTCATATATCGTGCCCCATTCTTTTCCATCTTTAAAATAACAACGGACTTCACGGCATCACCATTTTTATCAAAGGTAATCCTGCCCGTAACACCCTTATAGTTTTTCAGTGTGGCAAGGTATCGGATGATGTCCTCTGGTTTTTTTGTTTTCGAGCTATCTATTGCCTTGAGCAGCATACCTGTGGCATCATAGCTTAATGCGGCAAAGGTATCGGGGATCATCTGGTATTTTTCCTTATATAGTTTGATAAATGCCTCTGATACAGGGTCTTTTCTGTCAGGGGAGTAGTGGTTGGTAAAATATCCGCCCACGATTGAGTTGCCAGCAATCTTTAAGAGCTCAGGGGAATCCCAGCCATCCCCCCCTATGAGAGTGGATTTTAAACCCTTTTCCCTGATCTGCCTTGCAATAAGTGCCACCTTATTGTAATAATCTGGAAGATATATGACCTCTGGCTTTTTTATCTGAATCTTTGTAATAAGTGCAGAAAAATCCACATCATCCTTCTGGTAGGATTCATACGCAACAATGCTGCCGTTACCCTTTATGAAGGTCGCCCTGAAATACTCTGCAAGCCCCTTTGAATAGTCATTTCCCACATCATAGAGAACAGCGGCAGTCTTATTGCTCAGGTTTTTTAATGCAAAGGTTGCGGCGACCGTGCCCTGAAAGGGGTCAATAAAGCACGCCCTGAAGACATAGGGTTTTCTCTTGCCTTCATAGACTGTTACCTTGGGGTTTGTGGCTGTCCCTGTAATCATAGGAACCTTGTGGCTATTTGCTATATCACTTATGGGTATTGCCACCTTTGATGTGAGAGGACCACTTATAGCAATGACCTTATCCTGGGTAATGAGCTTTAATGCAGCATTCGCACCCTCTGTTGGGTCATTTCTATCATCTGCTATAACAGGTATAATGGTATACCTGCCTGTCTTTGAGTATTCCTCTATTGCCATTAAAAAACCATTCTTTGCCGACTCACCAAAGGTCTTTACATCACCTGTCAACGGCACAATAAGCCCTATCTTTATTGATTCCTTTCCATAAGAAGGGATTGCCAGTAGTATTAAAGCCAGGACAAGAAGAAAAATCTTCTTCATATCATCACCTCATCCTCTGATTGTTACTTTTTTCACACATAAAAATAATGGATAAAACATATTTTGTAAAGGGATTATTTCACTGCCCTGTTCTCTCTTTTTTAGACCTGTTTAGGGTCATCATATAGTCTTTTGCCTATCCATTATGCTTTACTCAACACCCTTAAAAATGTTAAATATCTTCCCATGGGTTTTGTTGGTGCTATATGAATATACCCCATATCCTTGAAAAAAATAACGCTGGTGGAAGAGACTCGGATATTACGATAAGGGAGATGACAAAACAGGACATAGGCGAGATACTTGAGATCGAGAGGCAATCCTTTATAACACCCTGGACAGCCCCCATGTTTTTAGCATCCATCTTATCCCCTATATACAAAAATTTTGTAATGGAAAAAGATGATAAGATTATAGGGTATATTATGCTCTATTCTGTTCTCGACGAGGCGCATGTAACCAACCTTGCCATAAGACCGGATTATAGAAAAAAAGGCTGTGGCTCCAGGCTGCTATCGTATAGTATAAATTACTACAAAAAAACAGGCGTAACAGATTATTTTCTTGAGGTGAGGGAAAAAAATCTTGACGCCATTAATCTTTACAGGAGGTATGACTTTAAGGTTGTGGGAAGGAGAAAAAGATATTATTCTGATACAAATGAAGATGCCCTGATAATGCATCTTTCACAAAAATCTCTATAAAAATAATATCCTGTGATTTAGCAAAAGGCGGTAGGGACAGTGGATGACATAGAAGCAAGGGTATTAACAAATGAACATATCATAAAGGATTACTTTCTTCTGAGGCTTAGGCTCTCTATTCCTATGGGCAGGATAATGCCAGGACAGTTTGTAATGCTCAAGATACCTGGAGGCAGTGTATTCCTGAGAAGACCCTTTAGCGTCTGGGATTATAAAAGAGGCATCATCTCTATTATGTATAAGGTGAAGGGTAGGGGAACCCAGGATTTAACGAGGGCAACAGGGGGTGATAGAACATATGTCCTTGGGCCATTAGGCAGGGGCTTTAGTATAAAGGAAAATGGGGAACATGTTGTAGTTGCAGGGGGTATAGGTATTGCCGGGGTCCGCATGCTTTTAGAAAAACTGCGTAGCAATGTCTGCCTATTCTATGGTTGTACAGATGAAAAAGAGGCACTCCTCACAGAGGGCTTAAGCATAAGCGACATCTCCATATCCACCATAGACGGATCTTTGGGTTTTAAGGGCAATGTAACAGATATGCTGAGAGATTACATGAAAAAACAAAAAAAACAGGATATACAGGTGTATGCCTGCGGTCCCGAGGGTATGATAAAGAGTCTCAGGGATGTTCTGGAAAGATTTAGGACCCCCTGCCAGGTCCTCCTTGAGGAGAGGATGGCATGTGGTTTGGGACTGTGCTTTGGCTGTGTAAAAAAGACACTGGATCAAAAAGAACCATATAAAAGGGTATGTAAGGAGGGGCCTGTATTCAATATATGGCAGATATGTCTGTAGGGCTGTTAGGCAAGACGCTTAAAAACCCTGTTATGAATGCATCAGGGACACTCGGCTATGGCGTTGAGATAGAACCCCTCTGGGGGGTGGAGGCCATGGGCGCCTATGTTACAAAGGGTCTCTCCCTTAAGCCACATCATGGAAACCCTACACCCAGGGTCTGGGAGGTAAGCGGTGGCATGATAAACAGCATAGGGCTTCAGAATATAGGCATAGAGGCATTCTTCAGGGAATATATGCCTTTTTTTGAAAAGAAAAACCTGCCTGTAATTATTAACTTCTTCGGGTTTACAGGGGATGAATATATCGAATGCGCAAGGAACATCATGCCGCATGAGCTCATAGCTGGGCTTGAGATAAACCTCTCCTGCCCTAACATCAAGGCAGGGGGTATTGGCTTTGGAAAGGAGCCGGAGGATGTTCGAAAACTCGTGGATAGCATTAAGACCGTAACAAACATACCTGTTATTGCAAAGCTCACCCCTGAGGTCAAAAGTATCTCTGATGTTGCTATGGCTGCATACGAGGGTGGGGCAGATGGCCTGACCCTTATAAACACACTCCCAGGGGCATATGTGGATATAAATAGTAAAAGTTTTGCAATAAAAGGGGGGCTTTCTGGGCCATCTATAAGGCCTGTGGCACTGAAGGCAATCTATGAATGCAGAAAAAGGGTACCCATACCTATTATAGGGGCAGGGGGTATTATGGATTATGAGGATTGTATTGCCTTTCTCATGGCAGGGGCAACTGCTGTCCAGGTAGGGACCGCAACATTTGTAGACCCCTTTGCCATACCGAAGATAATAAAGGGCTGTGAGATATTCCTCGACAGGAACAACTACAATGCTGTAAAAAATATTGTAGGCATGGCAGATACCTTATAAAAGGAATACAAGCTATGGTATATGGAAACAACAGTGGAAAGAGATGATGGCAATCATGACTCTCTTATAAGGTCCATGGAGCAAGGGCTTGGTATCCCCAATATCATAGCCCGTATCCTTACCTCGCGGGGCATTAAAACACCGGAAGAGGCAGAAACATTTCTTTTTCCTAAACTAAATGACCTCTCTGACCCTTTTCTTCTTCCAGATGTGGAAAGGGGTATCCATGTTCTCCTGGAGACCATAAAAAACCAGGGGGGGATCTGTCTGTATGGTGATTATGACTCAGATGGCATAACATCCTGTGCCCTTATGTTTAATTTTCTCAGACATATCAATCAATCACCCTCTGTCTATATCCCGGATAGAAGGGAGGGCTACGGACTGAATATAGAGGCAGTGAAAAGATTAAAGGCAGAAAATACCAAGCTGATTATATGTCTTGATTGTGGCTCTTCAAATGTGGAGGAGATAAGGCTTGCCAGGGAGATGGGTATAGAGGTTATTGTTATAGATCATCATGAGGTACCCCATGTTATACCCCCTGCCCAGGCTGTCATCAACCCAAAGAGACAGGATTCGCTATTCAGAACAAGGGAGCTTGCTGCCTGTGGCGTTACATTCTTTTTTCTATGGGCACTACGGAGGATTATCCATGACAGGGGCATGATGAAGGAGCATATAAACCTTAAAAAAGAGCTTGACCTTGTTACACTGGGGACAATAGGGGATATGGTACCCCTTGTAAATGATAACAGGATATTAACGAAAATAGGCATTGAGACCATGAGGAAGAGACCACGACAATGGCTTAAGGCATTCTACCGGGAAAACATGATCCCAAGGTCAGAATTGAATGAATTTGCCCTTAATTTCATTATCATACCGAGGATCAATGCAGCAGGCAGGGTCTCTGAACCTAAGGAGGCATTCGATTTCCTTATCTCTGAAAAGGAGTCAGAATCAATAAGGCTTTTAAATGCCCTCCATAATGCCAATACCCTAAGACAGCAGATAGGCGACAGGATTCTAAGGGAGTGTAAGAATGAGATTGAACAGGAAAGGCTTTACAACAAAAATTCCATAGTCCTGTTCAGAAAAGATTGGCATATAGGTGTAATAGGCATAGTTGCCCAGAGGCTGGTGGAGCTTTATGAAAAACCATCCCTTGTCATGACCGAGGTAAACGGGATATACAAGGGTTCCGGAAGAGGCACAGAAAACATACATCTCTATAATACACTTGCCACCCTCTCTGAGATGCTCATTAGATTCGGTGGTCATAGATTCGCCTGTGGCTTTTCTATTGAGAAGGATAAACTCAAAACCTTCAGGGATGCCTTTGAGGATTTAATCGACGGCAGGGCAGCCTCAAGGTTAAGAGAAAATCCCTTCGATACAAAGGCAGATTTTGAAGAGCTGACACCGGATTTTGTCAGTCTGTTAGAGGTAATGTCGCCTTTTGGCATTGGCAACTCAAGACCTGCTATTATGTTGGAGCCTCGAGACATAGCCCTGTTGAATAAAGGCCGTATAAGGATCACAGATAGAAATATGAGATCCTGGTATGGATATATCCAGAACAGCGTTAGATTCCCTGAAGATAGGGGTGAAGGCCTGAAGATAATAGCAGACCCTGTGATAAAAGAAGAAATGGGTGGCAAATTTTTAAATCTGAATATAAGGGCAATAATTCAATAAACCCACCTTCTTTGCTCTTTTATCTTAAATAAAAATAAGGGATTATCTTAAGACCTCTAAAAAGGCCTCTAATTTTCAAAAAGGACCTCTCAGACCCCTACGCCCAGCATACCATTAGAGACATAGCTCGCCTCTGTCATGGTGATAGACTGGTCATCTATCTCACTCTCGATACTGGCAGCCAATGTCCTTAGTTGCGATGCCATCCTTAAACCTATTGAAAATGGATCCTTGGCTGACTGGAGCCTCTCCTTTGCTATCTTTTCCACACTTGCTAATGCATCTTTGAATTGTTTTTCGCTTTTGTCCCTTATCCTTTGTTCTGGTGATTTTACGCCAGACCTGGCAGTTTTTGTTACCATAAAAACACCCCCTTTTTTTATTTAAAATCCTCCTCTTCTATTAAGCCCTGTAAAAGTCTGATCCAGAAACAGCAAATATATTGTCTAATTTTATTATAGCCCTCAAGTCATGTTAGTCAAGTAAATATTTGTTGTTTATATGGCTATTGTTTACACATTATCTGGGCTATAGCCTATTCATGCTATCTACCGCCGCCTCTTTTCATAAAACCCTTTTTTACGTAACCCCTCCATGGCATCGGATATATCCCCTTGAGATTCTCTATCCCCTTTACGGATGACAAAAGACCCCTGCCCAATATCCATCTCATTGAGTTCGATGGATATACCATGCCCCCTGAATCTCTCTATATTGGCTCGTCTGTGGCCTATTACATGGGGGATATCCCTTTTATTGATGCCTATCTCTATATTGCCTTTGATGCCCTTACCTTCTGCCTGTGTCAATATGGCAAGAAAAAACCCCTCAGACTTGACAATGCTGCCAAAGGCAGGATGATAAAACCCCCCTACAATCTTTTCCCTTATGATTTCATTATCAGTAAGCCCCATCTTTACTGTCCTGATATTATGGATATAGGCATTCAGATAGATGTATAGGGATCTCAGAACAGCGTCCTCGAAAGATATGGGGACAAACCTACCGTTTTCATAATCCCTCCAGAGGGGCGTCCCCTTTATTATGGCAAGGGGATATATCCTTATGTAATCAGGGTGGAGGGCGACTATATTCTCCACGGTATGAACTATATCCCCTGTGGTCTCGTCAGGGAGTCCTACCATAACCTGAAGGGCAACCCTAAACCCCTCTGCCTTAAGCCTATTGTATGCCCTTAATATGTCATCTGCTGTATGGTCTCTATTTATCTTTTCCAGGATTTTGTTATTAAATGTGGGGATACCAAGCTCAATAACCGTTACATTGTTCTGCCTTAGTATGGATATAATCTCATCATTTAGGGGCACAGGTTTTGTGGAGACCCTGAAGTTCAGGATCCTGTCCCTGTAATCATCAAAACATGCAAATATCTTTTTTAATAATTCGGGCTCTATCCCGAATATATTCCCCCCATAAAGCCCAACCTCATAGCTGGCCATATTATGTCGGGTCATCCCCTGTAATATCCCTTCAAGGTCAACCCTGTCTATCTCTGTAATATAAGTCTGATCACAGTATGTACACCTTTTTGTGCAACCCAGATGGGTCAAAAATACAGGACATAACATAATAAAACCTCATCCTTAGTCTATACTGGCCAGGCATGAATTTCAAACAAATTGAGGGATCAACGCCTGGCTTTACTTTAGTTGTCGCCTCTGTTACAATA
>JAGPMK010000016.1:27746-38869 GCA_018052995.1 Syntrophorhabdales bacterium
CCCTTTCTCGAAAACCAATAGGCACAGGGCCGTATAGATTTCAGGAATGGATCCCAGGGGAGAGGATCATCCTTATTGCCAATAAAGATTATTTTGAGGGTAGACCTTACATAGACCGCTACATAATGAGAATCATACCGGACAGCGCAACCATGTTTCTGGAGCTAAAAAGATATGGGATAGATATGATGGGGCTTACACCCCTTCAGGCAGTAAGACAGACAGATTATCCTGCCTTTAAAAGAGAATTCAATAAATTCAAATACCTATCCTTTGGATATGTATATCTTGGATATAACCTTAAACACCGATTCTTTAAGGACAAAAGGGTAAGACAGGCGATAAGCTATGGTATCAATAAAAAAGAGATTATAGACGGGATCTTGCTTGGTCAAGGGGTTGAGGCAGATGGCCCTTATAAGCCTGATATGTGGGCATATAATGGAGACGTGAAAAAATATCCCTATGATAAGGAAAAGGCAAAGGACCTTTTAAAAGAGGCTGGATTTCAATTAGGACAGAATAATATCCTGTATAAAGATGGAACCCCCTTTGAGTTTACAATACTCGTAAATCAGGGCAATGATGTGAGGATAAAGTGTGCAGAGCTTATCCAGAAGAGGCTATCTGAGATAGGGATAGGGGTCAAGATAAGGGTTATAGAATGGGCAAGTTTTATAAATGAATTTATAGACAAGCGTAACTTTGAGGCAGTCATACTCGGCTGGAGTATCCCCCATGACCCTGATATATTCGATATCTGGCATTCATCCAAACAGGGCAAAAAGGAACTCAATTTTATATCCTTTGAGGATAAAGAGGTGGATGAATTGCTTGTTAAGGCAAGGCATACATTGAACATAGGGAAAAGAAAGAGATATTATTACAGAATCCAGGAGATCCTTGCCGAGGAACAGCCCTATACATTCTTGTTTGTGCCCTATGCCAATGTGGCAATACACAAACGCTTTAAAGGCATAGAGCCAGCCCCTGCTGGCATTATGTATGATTTTATAAAATGGTATGTCCCGGAAAGGCAGATGAGGTATAAACAATAATGTTACGTTATCTTGTAAAAAGATTCTTTTTGATGATACCCATGCTCCTGGGGATTACCATCATATCCTTTACTGTAATCCATCTTACCCCTGGTGAACCCGGTATTATTGAGGCAGAGATGAACCCCAAGGTCACAAAGGAGGTGAGGGAGAGGATAAGGGCATACTATGGTCTTGATAAACCGCTTCATGTGCAGTACTGCATGTGGCTAAAAAGGATAGCAAGGCTTGACTTCGGGATATCCTTTGCCTCTGACAGAAGGCCTGTCATAGACAAGATAATGGAAAGGATACCTGTAACAATATCCATAAACCTCATATCCATGGTGCTCATCTTTATTATAGGTGTCCCCATTGGCATCTACTGTGCAAAACATAAGGATACAGCCATAGACAAGACACTCACTGCCTTTGTCTTTGCAGGCTATGCAGCCCCGACGTTCTGGCTTGCCCTTCTCCTGATGATGTTTTTTGGGGTTTACCTGGAGATCCTGCCCATTTCTGGATTAAAATCCTTTAATTTTAATGAATTATCATTCTTTGAAAAGATACTTGATATTATAGGGCACCTTATCCTGCCTGTAGGTATATCTGCCTTTGGAGGCCTTGCAGGCATATCAAGATACATGAAGAGTAGCCTCCTTGAGGTATTAAGGCAGGAATATATAACCACAGCCTATGCAAAGGGGCTGCCTGAGGATGTGGTTCTAAAGAAACACGCCTTAAGAAATGCCCTTCTGCCTGTAATCACCATAATCGGGCTTTCAGTGCCTGGGCTCATTGGCGGTAGTGTTATCTTTGAGAGTATCTTTTCCATCCCCGGGATGGGGCAACTCTTTTATATGAGTGTCATGGCAAGGGACTATCCCACGATTATGGGTATCCTTGTCATAGGGGCATTTCTCACACTTCTTGGCAATCTCCTCTCGGATATCCTGTATGCTGTTGCAGACCCAAGAATCAGGATAGGGTAAGGTAGATAGACCTGATGCACTTTATTGATGTCCATATCCACGGTTTCAGTGGCATAGACACAAAAGATGCAACACCCCAAGAGATTCTCACAATAGCCCGCCTGCTGGCAGGACAGGGTATCAGAGGTTTTGTGCCCACAATATATCCCCGCCATATAGATAAGATGCGTATGGATATGGAGAATATAACAAAGGCAATAGCCATACAGAAATCAGGGGGGAGGGGAAACGAGGCTGAGATACTGGGGATTCACCTCGAGGGTCCCTTTCTTAATCCATTGAGATCTGGCGCCCTTGATGCAAATGCATTCCTTGCCCCAACAGAAGACAACCTTAAAATGCTCATTGATGGGTTTGAGGATATAATAAAAATTATCGTTATTGCACCTGAGATCGATGGTGCCCTGCATCTTATAAAAAAGATTGCCAATATAGGTATAATAGTAAGCATGGGACACTCTGAGGCGGATTATGCTGAGGCAGAGGCAGGTTTTAATGCAGGCGCGAAGGGTATAACCCATATATTTAATGCCATGAGGGGATTTCATCATAGAGAACCAGGCCTGGCAGGCTTTGGTATTATAAACCCCCATGTCTACATAGAACTAATAACCGACCCATACCATCTCCACATAAAAACAATAGAGATGGTATTCAGGATAAAAAATCCCGACCGCATAATCATTGTATCGGATTCGGTAAAGAATACAGGTATCATGTCCCCTGTAGCCGATAATGGGGACACGCTCCTTGGGGGCTCTATGTCAATAAATCAATCTGCTAAAAGGCTAATAGGCAGAGGGTTTAACAGGGATAAGGTCTTAAGATGCATAGTAGAAAATCCGGCAGGATATCTTAAAGGTATCTTTGGGTGATGAGGTCTTGAAATAGTAGAGATAGTCCTATTCTTAATAATAGGTATAGCCTCAGGTTTGAGCCCGGGGATAATATTTTTTGACATCATGGACAGGTATGATATTATAAAATAATGCTAACGGTAATGCTTATTTTATCAGGTTGAGATAGATTGATGCCTTTCTTTCACGCCTATTGTGGGAATAATTCTATCCCTACCGACAGGAATTAGGTTATCAAGATTATGGCTGTGAAGGCTGGGCCAATCTTACCCTACCGGGATTCTATTTTTTTAAATGGAGGGTATGAATATGGAACTTTTAAAGGTAATAAAGGAGAGAAAAAGTATAAGGGCCTTTAAACCGGATAAAATCCCAAGGGAGACAGTAGAGGAGATACTAACTATTGCCATAAATGCACCATCTGCCATAAACCTTCAGCCCTGGGAATTCTATGTTGTCATGGGCGAGGAAAAGGCAAGGTTAAGCAGGAGGCTTTTAAGGTCTTACAGGGAGAAGCAGATATCCTGTAGCCCTGGCAATGTAAAACCCCTTGCCGAGAAGTTCAGTAAGAGAGGAATAGCATCCTTTGAGCTCATGAGCCCTTACCTTGAAAAGATGAATCAGGATTTCAATGCGTTTATTAATGAAGGGAGCTGCAATTTCTATGGCGCACCTGTGGCAATAATCCTCTGTCTTGACAATGCCTTCTCAAAGGCACGCCTTGTGGATATAGGTATAGTCCTTGGATACATCACCCTGATAGCATGTGACATGGGGCTTGGGACATGTCCTATAGGCCTTATCACCGCCTATGAGGAGGACATAAAAGAACTCCTCAATATCCCTGAAGGCAAGGATGTTGTAATAGGCATAGCCCTGGGTAAACCTGACTGGACAAGCCCCGTGAATGAATTTAAGACACCCAGAGACAGCATTGAGGGTTTTGTTAAGTGGATTGATTAGACTACTCTACCTGGTAGGGCATCATATATAAATATCCTCTTGCAAGATAGGCAGAAAAGGCATATGTCGTAGCCTGGCCAAGAAATAATAGAAAATTGAAAAGAAGATTTTGTTTTCATGGACTTAAAACGCATGGGCTCTAAAAAATATTTTTTTGTTATCTATATCTTTGAATTGACAAGGAAAAGATAAAAATGTTAAAAGTATCAACTGATTCATAAATAAGGCGAGGTCAGCTGTGGAAAAGAATGAAGCAAACCAACATGTTGATAATAAAGAATATATTGATATATTGAGACACAGCACATCCCATCTA
The DNA here is from genome assembly GCA_018052995.1 of Syntrophorhabdales bacterium. Taxonomy (GTDB): domain Bacteria; phylum Desulfobacterota; class Syntrophorhabdia; order Syntrophorhabdales; family Syntrophorhabdaceae; genus DTOV01. The sequence continues at coordinate 31,915 of JAGPMK010000016.1, forward strand.
ATGGCACATGCGGTAAAGGAGCTTTACCCAGAGGCAAAGGTCGCCATAGGCCCATCCATAGAGAGTGGATTTTATTATGACTTTGACTATGACCCTGGTTTTACAGATGAAGACATTGTAAAGATTGAAGAAAAGATGAGAGAACTTGCAAAACAGGATATCCCCATAGAGAGAAGGGTTATCAAGAAGGCAGATGCCCTCAAGATGTTTAAGGATGCCGGGGAGATATACAAGATAGAATTGCTGGAAAACATCGACGATGATGAGGTAAGCATCTATACACAGGGAGGTTTTACTGACCTGTGCAGGGGCCCCCATCTTTCATCCACAGGAAAGATTAAGGCATTCAAGCTTTTAAATATCGCCGGGGCATACTGGAGGGGTGATGAGAAAAACAGGATGCTCACACGTATCTATGGCACTGCCTTTCCAGATAAGGCCTCCCTTGATAACTATCTAAATTTTCTTGAGGAGGTAAAAAAGAGAGACCACAGAAGGCTTGGCAGGGAGCTTGACCTGTTCAGTATCTCTGATGAGGTAGGTGCAGGGCTTGTGATCTACCACCCAAATGGCGCGCTTCTGAGGTATCTCCTTGAGGATTTTGAGCGAAAAGAGCATCTAAAGAGGGGATATAAGTTTGTCACGGGTCCCCACATACTGAAACTTGATCTATGGAAAAAATCAGGCCACTACGATAATTACCGTGAGAATATGTATTTTACAAAGGTAGATGATGTGGATTACGGCATAAAACCCATGAACTGTCTGGCCCACATAATGGTCTATAGATCATCTATTAGAAGCTACAGGGATCTCCCATTGAGGTATTTCGAGCTTGGGACTGTGTTAAGACATGAAAAATCTGGGGTTCTCCATGGGCTCCTTAGAGTGAGGGAGTTTACCCAGGACGATGCCCATATCTTCTGCATGCCCGAGCAGCTTCATGAGGAGATAACTAGGATTATTGAGTTTGTTCATGATGCTATGGAGATCTTTAGATTCGAATATGAGATGGAGATAAGCACAAGACCTGAAAAATCCATAGGCAGCGATGAAGACTGGGATAGGGCGGAGAGGATATTAAAAGAGGTCCTTGATGCCAAAGGCATCCCTTATGATATAAACGAGGGCGATGGTGCATTCTACGGACCAAAGATAGATGTAAAGCTCAAGGATGCAATAGGGAGAAAATGGCAGTGTGCCACCATCCAGTGTGATTTTGCATTGCCTGAAAGATTTGACCTCCACTATGTAGACAAAGACGGCAGGAGAAAGAGACCTGTTATGTTACACAGGGTAATCCTCGGTGCAATAGAGAGATTTATTGGCGTCCTGATAGAGCACTATGGTGGCCGTTTTCCTGTCTGGCTATCGCCTACCCAGGCAGTTATCATGAATATAACCGATGATCAGGCAGAATATTGCCAGGGGATATACAGGGATATGACAGATGGGGGCATCAGGGCAGAGATTGACACAAGGAATGAAAAACTGAACCTTAAGATAAGAGAGGCTATAATGAAGAAGATACCTTATATGGTTATAGCCGGCAAGAAGGAGATGGAATCCCAAAAAATAACAGTCCGATTAAGGGATGGTGGCGAGTTAAAAGATATTGCCCCCGTAGAGCTTATTAAAAGGATTAAGGATGATAATAATTTCAGGAGGTGAGTTTTATAGGAAAGGATATTAAAGACATCAATATCAACGAAAGGATAAGGACAAGGGAGGTCAGGCTGATAGATGAAAATGGAAAACAGCTTGGTATTGTTTCTACTATGGATGCCATAAGGATGGCGAGAGAACGGGACCTTGACCTTGTGGAGGTTTCACCAAAGACAGTCCCTCCGGTCTGCAAGATTATGGATTATGGTAAATACAAATATCAGCTTGCAAAAAAGGCGCAGGAGGCAAAAAAGAAACAGACGGTAATACAGATCAAAGAGATAAAGCTGGGGTTGAAGATAGAATCCCATGACCTGGCATTCAAGATAAAACACATAAAGGATTTTCTCAGTGAAGGTAACAAGGTAAAGGTCATTATCATGTTTAGGGGCAGGGAGATTCTGCATGTGGATATGGGAGAAAAACTTGCACAGAGGATAATAGATTCTATTAAAGACGTAGGTAATCTGGAACAAAGACAAAAGTTTGATGGCAGAAATATAGTGATGGTCTTTGCTCCGCTATAACAGGAGGTAGCATCATGCCAAAACAGAAGACGCATAGAGGTTTAGCAAAGAGGGTAAAGGTTACTGCAACTGGAAAGATAAAAAGAGCAAAGGCATATCATAGCCATCTGCTTTCATCGAAGACACCAAAGATGAAAAGAAGACTTTCCAGGTCTGATACTGTGCATCCAGCGGATGCAAAGAGGATAAAGAAACTTATCCCTTACTTATAAAAAAATGTAAAGCAAAGAAATGAGAGGTGTATAGACATGCCAAGGGCAAAAAGAGGTGTTAAGGCAAGAAGAAGGAGAAAGAAGATACTCAAGCTTGCAAGGGGTATGTATGCAAGCAGGAGGGCCACATACAGTGTGGCAAAGAGGGCTGTTTTCAAGGCATTGAAGTATGCCTATATACACAGACGCACAAAAAAGAGGGAGTTTAGGGCGCTCTGGATCACAAGGATCAATGCTGCATGCAGGGCATATGGCATATCATATAGCAGGTTTATTAATGGCTTAAGGCTTGCAAATGTAGCCTTAGACAGAAAGTCTCTTGCAGAGATGGCTGTTAATGACCCTTCTGGTTTTGAGGCAGTCATCGCAAGGGCGAAATCTGCAATACAGGAAAAGCCCAAAACCTATAATGCCTGATAATACAATACTAAGGGCATACAATAAAATATAATAGTATGGAAGGATTAGAAGAACTCAAGACAATAATAGAAGACAGGCTTGCCTCTATTCATAACATGGAGGACTTAAATAATGTCAGGACATATATCCTGGGAAGAAAGGGTCTATTCTCTCAGTATATTGAGAAGATTAAGGAGCTGGATAAAGATGAAAAGAAGCTATATGGTCAAAGGCTAAACAGCCTGAAGGAGCAAACGGAAAACAAGATTAAGGAGCTAAAGGCAAACCTTGAGGAAGGGGAGAGGCAGACCGCTGAAAGGTCGTCATGGATTGACATAACTCTTCCTGGTAAAATACCTATAGTAGGTAATAGACATCCTATAACAAAAATATTTTCAGAGATTATAGAGATATTTGCATCTCTTGGTTTTTCTGTAGCAGAGGGCCCTGACATAGAGCTTGATTATTATAACTTCGAGGCACTAAATATACCACCCCATCACCCTGCCAGGGATATGCAGGACACATTCTATATAAAGGATGGTGTTGTCCTGCGGACACATACATCGCCTGTTCAGGTGAGGGTGATGGAATCACAGTTACCACCAGTGAGGATAATCTCCCCAGGTGCTGTATACAGATGTGATAATGATATATCCCACACCCCCATGTTCCACCAGGTAGAGGGTCTTATGGTGGACAAAGGCATAAGATTTTCAGACCTCAAGGGTATACTCACCATATTTATCCATGAGATATTTGGAGACGATACATCGCTAAGGTTCAGGCCAAGCTATTTTCCCTTTACAGAACCCTCCGCAGAGGTTGATATACGGTGTGTCATATGCAAAGGGAGCGGGTGCAGGGTATGTAAGGAAACAGGATGGCTTGAAATACTTGGTTCAGGCATGGTCCATCCCCAGGTATTCAGGAATGTTGGCTATGACCCTGAGGAGATAACAGGTTTTGCCTTCGGGATGGGCGTGGAGCGTATAGCCATGCTTAAATATGGCATAGATGATATAAGGCAGTTTTATTATAATGATTTGAGGTTTTTATCCCAATTTTGAGGCAGAGTAGGTGAGAGTTCCCTTTGAATGGCTAAAAGAATTTATTGTTATAGACATATCACCCCATGAGCTTGCGAACAGCCTAACCATGAGAGGGTTCGAGGTAGAGTCCATTGAGAGCCGAGAGCCCTGCTTCAGTGGCGTTGCCGTGGGTTGTATAAAAGAGATAACAAAACACCCGGATGCAGATAATCTCTCTGTATGTGTGGTGGACACAGGCAGAGAGGATATAACTGTGCTATGTGGTGCAGGGAATATCTCTATAGGGGATAAGGTTCCCATAGCCCCTATAGGTGCATGCCTTGCTGATGGAACAAAGATTGTGGAAAGGACCATAAAAGGTATAAGCTCCTTTGGTATGCTCTGTTCAGAGAGGGAACTCGGTATATCAGACGATCATAGCGGTATATTTATACTTCCAGAGAATGCAATTATAGGGGGTAGGGTTGAGGATATCCCTGGTATAAGGGATTATATACTGGATATAAATGTCCCTCCCAATAGAGGCGATTGTCTCTCCATCTATGGCATCGCCAGGGAGTTAGCAAGCATCCTGAGCCAAAAGGCAAAGATGCCCATATTAAGGTTAAAGGTAGACACCAAAGAGAAGATAGATGATGCCATATCACTTCAGGTATATGATACAGAGGCATGCCCGAGATATGTGCTGAGGATGATAAAGGATTCATCAATAGTCAAGTCTCCTTTCTGGATGAGGGATAGGATACAGAAGTGCGGCATGAGGCCCATCAACTCCATAGTTGATGTGACTAACTATGTGATGCTTGAACTTGGTCAACCCCTCCATGCCTTTGATTATGAGAGATTAAATGGTAGAAGGATTGAGGTCAGGGTGGCAGAAAACCCTGTTCTTTTCCGAACCCTTGACGGAGAAGACCGACACCTTGAGAAAGGTGATATACTCATCTGTGACGCCAGGGGCCCTGTGGCTCTGGCAGGGATTATGGGGGGGGAGAACTCGGAGATAACAGATAAAACAAGGATTATAGCCCTTGAAAGCGCATATTTTAACCCTGTGTTCATAAGAAGGACCTCAAGAAGACTTGGTATAAAATCCGAGGCATCTTTGAGATTTGAAAAGGGTATTGACCTTGAGAATGTGGATTTTGCAGCGCAGAGGGCGATAGATCTGATGCAGAGGATAGCAGGCGGGAGGGTACCAAAAGGTAACCTTGAGGTGAATGAGGCGAAAAAAAGGGAGGGGATCTTCATTGATTTCGGTAAGATAAATGAGGTTCTCGGCACCACCATCGAGCATAGGGATGCCCTAAATGCCTTAAGGTCCATAGACCTGCACATCCTCAAGGAAGAGGAGGATGGTTTTATTGTGTCTATACCCTGGTTTAGACATGATATAGACGAACAGATGGATGTGGTGGAGGAGGTGGCAAGGATATACGGCTATGACAACATACCTGTCACGACACCCACATCTGCTATGGTCCAGCTCAAAAGAGGCAGAAAGGGCAGGATAATAAATATAGCCAAGGATTTTCTTGTATCTTCAGGCTTTTTTGAGGTTATAAATTTTACCTTCATTGCTAAAAAGGATATAGAAAGTTTTTCCATACCCATAGGGGATCCAAGGTCATCGCCTGTGGAGATCATGAATCCAATCTCAAAAGACTATGGAATGATGAGAACCTTTATCGCCCCTAATGTCCTGAAAAACATTGCCTATAACATAAACAGGGGCATGAAGAATATCAGGGTATTTGAGCTGGGTAAGGTATTCTTTTCCAATGATAGCGGCCTTCCAGTAGAACATCCCCATCTTTTTTTGGCAATGACTGGGAGGGAGAGGGAATATTTCTGGAGGGAACAATACAGGGATTTTGACTTTTTTGATATAAAGGGGGTCATAGAGGGGATGGCAGGGCGTTTTGGGCTGACATTTAATTTCAGACCAGGAAGCGAGCCTTTTTTGGATAATAGAAGGTCTGCCGATATGTATATTGATGATGTGAAGATAGGCTGGGTGGGTGAGACAAAAGAGGATGTATTAAGGTTATATGAGATTGAACAAAAAACCCTTTGTGCAGAGTTAGGTTTTGATATATTCCTAGAGAGGGGTGAATTAGACCACCACTATAAGACAATATCAAGGTATCCCCAGGTAATAAGGGATTTTTCGTTCTTTGTTGACGAATCTATCCCTGTGGGTACATTAATAGACAAAATCAAAGCCCTATCACCCCTTATAATCTCAGTAGGGGTATTTGATATGTTCAGAAAGGATAAAAGAAGCGTGTCCTTCAGGGTTGTATTTCAGTCCTTTGAAGAGACGCTCAGGGATGAGACGGTGAATGCTATACAGGGAAAAATAATAGAGGAACTTACAAAGATAGATGGTATAACACTGAGGGTTTAAGGAGGGCAAGATGACAAAGATAGAGATAGTAGCAAATCTGTATGAAAAACTTGGATTCTCAAAAAGGGAGTGCGCAAATATAGTAGATGCCTTTTTTCAGACGATAAAAGAAACGCTTGCAAGGGATGAGAATGTAAAATTGTCTGGTTTCGGCAATTTTATTGTAAAGACAAAAAGGGCAAGGAGGGGCAGAAACCCCCAGACCGGTGAAGAGATAAAGATTGCAGAGCGCAAGGTACTGAATTTCAGGCTTAGCCAGGTGTTCAAAGAGGAAATAAACAGTAAATAATAAAAATGGTTCAGGAAGTCCCTGACAGGGTATATTATAGGATTAAAGAGGTATGCAGCCTAACCGGGCTAAAACCCCATGTTCTGAGATACTGGGAACAAGAATTTAAAGACATCAGGCCCATTAAAAGCCCAAGGGGACAGAGGCTCTATAAACGTAAAGACCTTGATACCATACTAGCAATCAAAAAACTCCTCTATGAAAAAAAATATACCATAGATGGGGCAAAAAAATTTTTAAATAATAAAAAACATATCATGGATGAAATTAAAGAAGGCCTTATGGAGATTATCGCGCTCCTTCAAAAAAAGTAGCCCCTCATTCTATATCTTTGCAACCTGGGTTCCCGACGTTATGAAACGATGCAACGTTTCGTCATTAACAATCATCGTAACAATATA
>JAGPMK010000017.1:0-34832 GCA_018052995.1 Syntrophorhabdales bacterium
AATACATAGAAATCTTTTACAACAGGATCAGGAGGCATTCATCACTTGACTATTTATCTCCTCTGGAATACGAGAGGAAACATATGTTAGCCTAACTGGGTGTCCGTGGAAATGGGGGAAGATCAAGTCGCCCCTCATGCAGGGGCGTGGATTGAAACCTATATACTGCCCAGAATACGCTTTAACAATTGCGTCGCCCCTCATGCAGGGGCGTGGATTGAAACTCTTGATAGAAGATTAAAGAACAGGTCTAAGATAAGTCGCCCCTCATGCAGGGGCGTGGATTGAAACGTTGTAAGCCAGGATACTCTCCAGGCCACTCAAGGTCGCCCCTCATGCAGGGGCGTGGATTGAAACTACAATTACATCAACTAATTTATTCATGATAACGTCGCCCCTCATGCAGGGGCGTGGATTGAAACTATATCAATATGAAGAAACATTCGCTTATTCCCGGTCGCCCCTCATGCAGGGGCGTGGATTGAAACTTTCTGAATCTGACCTATTCCACCATTCTGATTTAGTCGCCCCTCATGCAGGGGCGTGGATTGAAACGATTCGGGGATGTCTCTTTTTAATTTACGATGGAGTCGCCCCTCATGCAGGGGCGTGGATTGAAACGAATCAATAGGCTTTGAGTGGCAGAACTATCGAAGTCGCCCCTCATGCAGGGGCGTGGATTGAAACTCAAACCACTCATCCTTGATAATAGATGTGCCTGGTCGCCCCTCATGCAGGGGCGTGGATTGAAACGAGTTCAGGAAGCTATTGCTATGGCTCTTAATAGTCGCCCCTCATGCAGGGGCGTGGATTGAAACCATAAATGGTAACCTTAATCTTAAAAGGAGAAGTCGCCCCTCATGCAGGGGCGTGGATTGAAACTTTCAATCGAAAAAGAGTTCAAGGCCGCCCTTGCCGTCGCCCCTCATGCAGGGGCGTGGATTGAAACAACCTGTTCAAGATATTACACAAGAGGGCATAAGTCGCCCCTCATGCAGGGGCGTGGATTGAAACGATAGGCAGGGGCAGGTTAGGCAGTTTACGAGGGTCGCCCCTCATGCAGGGGCGTGGATTGAAACCTCTGAAAGCTTGAAAGCTCTACAACTGAATTTTGTCGCCCCTCATGCAGGGGCGTGGATTGAAACATTTATTTTCCGACTCAACCAGATATTTGAAGAGTCGCCCCTCATGCAGGGGCGTGGATTGAAACAGAACGGAGGAGGCTTTTTCAACCTCCCAAAAAACGTCGCCCCTCACGCAGGGGCGTGGATTGAAACAGCATAATAAGATATCCCCCCAGGCTTATCGCCAGTCGCCCCTCACGCAGGGGCGTGGATTGAAACTTCTAAGACAACACCTATATGCGTTTCATAGGACGTCGCCCCTCACGCAGGTTATACCTTTTCATGGGATTGGCATGATACATGGCAAGAGGCACACACCAAAGCGTTCACCGTTGCAAAAGCAATGAGGCTCGACATACTCAAGGACATTCGGGATATGGTTCAGAAATCTCTTGACGACGGCATAACCTTTCAGCAATTCAAAAAGGAATTGGAGCCAAGGCAAAAGCAAGAGGGTATAAAACTTTTCAGAACTTTAAGGCCATTATCTATCTGCTGACAGGTAAGCTCGATTTCAGTAAAACAGGGTTACCCACTTAAAATGAGAAAGAACCAAAAAAACTTGTCGGAGATGGAGAGGGAGGAAAGGTTGTTCAACTCGGGAGCACCAGGAGACTTGCCACGATCTATCAAACAAATCTTCAAACGGCATACATGACAGGGCGATATAAAGCCTTTATGGAGAATATTGAAAACAGACCGTATTTTCAGTATGTGGCCATCCTTGACGCAAAGACCCGGCCTGCTCATAGAATGTTGAACGGCAAAATATTCCGTTATGACGACCCTTTCTGGAAAACTTTTTGGCCTCCAAATGGGTGGAACTGCCGGTGTGACGTTCGGGCGCTATCCGCCGATGACATAAAAAATAAAAACCTTGAGGTTTCTCAAGGAGAAGGTAACCTTCACAGCGAAGAGCAGCTTGTCTCGATAAAAACAGAGAGAAAGGAACCGATAACGGTCTACACGGACCCGAAGACCAAAATGGAAGTTGCCACCGATGTGGGGTGGAATTACAATCCTGGGGAATCATGGACAAAACCCTTTACCCCTGCGCCCTATGACCCGTCTGAGCCTGGAGGAGGTTTTAAGACAATAGGGGCGTCGGTTATCAACAAGGCCGCAATAGAAAGCCTTCCTGCAAAGCAGATCGAAAAAGACATGATCCTTCCGTCCTATCAAAAAAGCGGATGGAGCAAAGAAGAATACATCAACAAGTTTCTTAATGAATTTGGCGCAGAAATAGGGAAACCAATAATATATACAGATGCGGTTAATGATCCGGTCATAATTTCCGACGAGCTATTTAAGGACAGGAAAAAGGGAGAGTATAAGATATTCCAGGCAGACCGCGAGATGTACATAAAGCTTCTTGCAGACACCATAAAAGACCCTGTGGAAATATGGCTTACATGGGCGCAGGGAAAAGAAAAAACAAGGCTGTGCAAAAGATATATCGGAATATATAACGAATCTGCGAATAAGATCGGCAGTTATGTCGTTTTCGATTTAATAGATGATGTATGGCAGGGAACTACGGCATTCAGGCCCAGAAAATTAGATTATCTTGATGAGTATAGAAATGGAATTTTGCTCTATACAAAATAAAAAACACTGCAAGAGCATCCTACCCGGCAACCCGGGTTTGTTGGCGTCCCCAGATAAGGTGGACTTGCCTCTTACAGTGTGTATGGTGAGGCTGGTAGTTAACTGGCCCGGATAAGGTGCCGCCTCCCAAAAGGGAGCATCCCACAGCCTCATTTTGAAAGTATAGCACAGATACGGAAGGTGTCAACACATGATTGAAATCAAGGTTAATGACAAGTGTAACAGCGGGGACGTCCTTCAATTATTCAATAACTCCTCCATTATCTTAAGCCCCTTCTCTTCCGCTATCTTCTTCCCCCTCGTTACAGCATAGAGCATAGTGATTGCAGCGGGCACCATGCCGAAACTTTCCCTGGATCATAATTTGATTGAGCACACCTGCCCCATCAAGTCGTGTTTGTCGTGGCATAATAACCGGAATAGCTAAAGGTGAGAACAATGGCAATTGAAATATTGAAGGACGTCCCTCCGTCCGTCTTGCATTGCATCTTCTCGGGCAGGTTGCCTGGCGGATATCCGGTTACTGGGAAATGGTATAACATCAATAATAATCTCTTGACAGGATTCTTAATGGAAATTATACTCTCATTTGGTAGCTTAGGCAGTAGGCACCATTACAGACGGCTTAATTGGTTCAATATATGATATTATCCTTTGAAGGCAGCAGAACTTCCACTATTTTATATCCTGTTATAATATAGATGGGGTCTTTCTTAAGATTAAAAAATCAAGGAGGAATATATTATGAATGCATTTCCATATCTTTTCAGTCCTTTAAAACTAAAAAATATAAATCTTTTTAATAGAATTATCATGGCACCTATGTATGTGGGATATGCCGATCCAGACGGAAATGTAAACGAGCTCGTCCTTGAACACTATAAAGAGATGGGGGCATCAGGTGTATCACTCATAGTTGTGGAGAACATATGTGTTGATCCCTCTGGACTTGGTTCCCCTTTTATGCTCAGGGCAGATAAAGACGAATATATAATCGGCTTGAAGAAATTGGCTGATATAATACACAATGAAGGGGCATTTGCCTTTGCCCAGATTAATCATGCAGGCAGGTATGCCTATACAAAAGAAAGGGTTGCCCCCTCCCCTGTAAAGATAGGGGATATAACACCGAAAGAGATGACCCGTGATGAGATATTAGTAATGATTGGAAAATATGCAGATGCAGCAGAGAGGATAAAAAAGGCAGGGTTCGATGGCGTAGAACTCCATGGTGGCACAGGATACCTTCTTAGCCAGTTCCTGTCACCAAGATCAAATATAAGGGCCGATGAATATGGTGGAGATATTGACGGACGCATGCGCTTTCCCATCAGGGTCATTGAGGCCGTGAAAGAAAGAGTAGGCGACCAGTTTCCCGTGGGATATAGATTCCTTGCCGATGAACTAATTCCTGGAGGGTTAACCCTTGATGATGCGATAATTTTTGCAAAGGCCTGTGCAAAAAAAGGCATTGACTATCTCTCTGTTATGGCAGGCACCCACGAATCACTCCATACGCCGCCACATTTGGAGATGGAAAAAAATGAAGGCTATATGGTCCATTATGCAAAGGCAGTAAAAGATGCAATCCCGGATATGATTATTATAACTGCCGGAAGAATACAGACGCCTCAATATGCAGAAAAGATACTTCAAGAGGGTGCCGCAGACCTCATTGGTCTTGCAAGGGTGCTCTTTGCAGACCCACTCTGGCCCAAAAAGGCTAAAGGCGAGATAAAAGAGGCCATAGTCTCCTGCAATCCGTCATGTTCTCAGTGCACAAACATGGTAATGAAGGGAAAGAGGCCATATTGTTCCCAGTGGAGCAAACAAAAGAGGCAAGATTTTATTAAAAAAATAGGTGAAGAGCGGTAGACAAAATTAGAGAGGCCTGTGCATCAAGGCATTGATGGATGTATGCAATGTCCTTTTGTGTTAAATAGTCAACAAATTCGACCCTCATCAGCGGTGCTTGTGAAAAAATCTATAGCATTAATCAGCCGATAAGGATATAATAAATTCATTATTTAAAATATTAATATTCAGGAGGTGTTTATGTCTGATGAGCTAAAAGGTGCAATTCTGCAGAGAGATAAACAGACCTATGCAATAGTTCCGAGGATGCCCCTTGGTCTTGTAACCCCTGACATGCTTGAGAGGGTAGCTAATGTTGCGAAAAAATACAATATACCGATCATTAAAATCACCTCTGCCCAGCGTTTAGCCCTTGTGGGCATAAAACCAGAGTCAGTGGATGAGATATGGAGGGAGTTGGGCATGGATGTAGGTCCTGCTATAGAGATATGCGTCCATTATGTTCAGGCATGCCCTGGGACAGCAGTCTGCAGGTTTGGTATTCAGGATTCCCTTGATCTGGGTGGAAGGCTTGAAAAGCTTTTTGTTGGGACTGCGCTTCCTGCTAAGGCAAAGATAGGTATATCAGGTTGCCCCTTCAACTGCGGTGAAGGAATGGTCAAGGATTTTGGTGCCTTTGGAAAAAAGGCTGGCTGGACAGTTACATTCGGTGGAAACTCAGGTGGTCGGCCCAGGATTGGTGATGTTATAGCAGAGGATATAGGCACTGAAGAGGTAATAGAGCTTGCGAGGAGGTGTTTTGACTATTATCGTGAAAACTCCAAGGGAAAAGAGAGGACCGCACGGTTTATAGAGCGAATCGGTATAGAGGAGTTTAAAAAGGCAGTGTTAAAGTAATGGACATTATTATAACCCGTCTATACCAAGAGAGAATTATAGGACAGACTATACCTTACCATTATTTCGATGGCTTAAGGTTTAGAACAGCCCCTGATCCCGATGGGTTATTTGTATAAGCGCTACTATACTGTCTAAATTCTAAATATATATAGGCCATAACCCTTAATTTTAATTCTAGAATTTTTGAGAAGTATTGATGTCAAAAAAACAGGCAAACCATTATCATCTTCTTTACCACAAAGAAATAAAAAATTTTGCAATAGATTTTAATAATAACATATAATCAATGAAGATGTTTCCAAAAAGACTAAAACAGATGCTCATTATAATCCTACTGATTATACTTGCAGGGACCATAGGGTTTAAATTAACAGGCAGTGAGACGACAACAATCCTCGATGCCCTTTTTATGACCGCTATAACCATATCTACTGTTGGTTACGGAGACTATGCAGGAATAGGCACAAACCCTGCCGGTAAGGTATTTGCCATTATTTTTATATTTCTTGGTGCAGGTGTAATAGCCTATCTTTTTACAACCCTCGCTGCCTATATAGTGGAGGGTGAACTAAAGGAGGTCTTCAGGAGGAGGAACATGGAGAAAAGGATAGAAAGTTTGAGAGACCATTATATTATATGCGGTGTAGGTATGGTTGGCCTTTATATTGTTAATGAGCTTTATCAGACAAAGAGACCTCAGGTGGCTATTGACCTCCATGAGAACAAATTTGAGGTACTTCAGATTCACAACATCAATGTTGACCTTATAGTAGGTGACTCCACTGAAAATGAGATCCTTGAAAAAGCCAATGTAGCCAAGGCAAAGGGGCTATTTGCAACCACAAATTCAGATAATGATAATATAGTTATTGTCCTTACTGCCAAACAGATAAACCCATCATTAAGAATTGTATCCCGTTGTAATGATACAAAAAATCTTGATAAGCTAAAACGGGCAGGCGCAGATGCGGTAGTTGCTCTAAACTACATTGGTGGATTAAGAATGGCATCAGAGATGGTGAGACCAAATGTAACAAATTTTCTCGATAAGATGTTAAGAGATAAGGAATCTAACATAAGGGTTGATGAGGTACAGATACCAGGGGAGTCTCCATTTGTGGGGAAAAGGATATGCGATATTGATTTCAGGGGTATGGGCAATGCCATGCTTGTGGCATTGAGAAGCTCAGATGGCAATTGGATATATAACCCCCCACCAGATACTGTTTTAGAGAAGAATATGAATATGATACTCCTTACCACTGTGGAAGAGCGGGAGATTCTCGAGAGGCTTATATCTCCTTTTGGAAAGACAGCCTGAGGATGTAAAGAGACCTTTCTCTGTTAGGGTAATGCAGAGGCCTTATTTAATACTATGTTTCAGTAATCAGTGCCTTCCCTTATATTATATTTTATAATATGAGATAAAGTCTGATCCGACCTTGTATAGTTTATAAAAAACCAAAAGATTAGGCATGCACTTTTCAACTTTAACTTCATAAAAACGGTGCACTTTTGAATCTTAAATGACAATTCAAATGTATTCATTGACATTAATATCTTTATTTAATAAATTATAGGTCTTGGAAGTGCCAAGGCGCCTGGTGGGCCTCCTGGTCTTCAAAACCAGTGCACCGCTGACGAGGTGGTGGGTGGGTTCGATTCCCATGCACTTCCGCTAATAGTAACCAATAACAAGCATCTAATTTGTAATCAATATATATGGGGTATGCCTACAATCTATAAATGATAATGCAATCTGTTGAAATATAATGCGCGCCTGCCGCGACTCGAACGCGGAACCTACGGATTAGAAGTCCGTTGCTCTATCCTATTGAGCTACAGGCGCAATGAAAATGTGACCTATTTTTTACAAGATTTATTACCATAAGTCAACAGATAGATGAATACCTGCCAAGGCAAAATAGAAATATCCTGTTTGTTATATGTGGCATAACTGCTACTATTCTGTATCTATCTTTATCTTATTTTCGAAAAACTCTGAGGCAGAGCTGCTATTCTTTTCTATGGCTTTAATCCCTCTTGTTTTTTTCTGCCACCTCCTTAAATTTTGGCATTATCTTATATACACCTCTAAGCAGTCTCTACGTCCAGGTCACCAAGTTTGTTGACACTGGCACACACAATCAGCTCCTCTTCTCCTAAATGTGTGGAGACTGGCCTCTAAAGATGCTTATATCCAAAAGCATAAAAATAGCCACGAGAAATAAACTGCCTGAGAGAAGAAAAGATAAAGATTCTAAATACTTAAAGCATAAATACTATATGGGGGTTGTAGAGCATCCATTTTAGTTATAGCGTTGCTATAAAGGCTAATCCAATGAAAAATGTCTGTAAATATTAACGTTTTTTTATTGTCTCACTTGGCCTGCTTAACTACCCCAGCCCCTATCCAAGATAATCTCCTTGATGTAGTCCCTCTAAATTCAAGATGTTGGACATTTGTGCCCTCACCTCTTATACGTGGATGATCTCTCCCTGTATAAGAGGCCTGATGTTTGGTCTTCCGAGTTGCGATAGTTCATGTATTATCTCTTCAAGAAAAATGGGTTTTATATGTGTTATGAAAATAGGTTTATTCTCAATGCCATATCTTTCTAGGTGCTCAATAAGGATATTCAGTGTCATATGTCCTGATATCCTTGCCAGCTCTTCCATACGGTTTGGAAATGATACATCTGCAATGATAAAATCTATGCCTTTTTCTTCTTGTGCCTGCTCCCAGAATGTCTTTGTGGGTCCTGTATCAGAGGTAAACATAAACCCCTTTTCACCCTTTTTAATCACATATCCAACACAATAGACAGTATGGGTCATAAGAATTGGTCTGATGATTATGTCATTTATTTGTGTATATTCATTTAACATTATCTCACGGGGTTTTATAATAGCGTTGTCATAGGAGGGTATTACAGTAAAATCAGGCCAGAGAAGGTTGTTGAAAAGGTTATTGGATATAATATCAAGCACCTGCTTTACGCTTATGAGCTCAATCTTATATGTGCCCATCATAACAAGTTCATCCACAAGAAAAACAAGGTCTTTTATGTGGTCAAGGTGCGTATGGGTTATGATGATATTTTTTATCTTGTTTATCCGCTCATCATTTAGGACGCCAGTCACTGTGCCTGCATCAAGAAGGACGGAGTCATCGATGAGAAAAGATGTGGTTTTAAAATCCCCTATTGAATTTCCATAACAGCCCAATACCTCAATCTTCATTATATCCTGAATATTAAAAAATCATTCAAATAGTGTCAAGGTTTTTTAGAATGAAAGTGTCTTGATAATTTTTATCTAACGGTGTTAAAATTCAGCGATGAAAAAATGGTTCGTAGTAAATACTAAACCAAAGAATGAAGACAGGGCAGCAGCGAATCTCATATCAGGTGGTATTGAGACCCTTGCCCCTAAGCTGAGGTTGAAAAAATATAAAAATGGCAGAATGGCCCAGGTTATAGAGCCAATGTTTCCTGGATACATATTTGCCAGATTTCATCCTGTTGATGATTTTCGTCTTGTAAAATATGCAAGGGGTGTAAAGACAATAGTGCATTTTGGAGAGAAGATTGTTCCTATCCATGAGGAATTAATAGATTTTATAAAATCAAGGCTTGAAAATGGTGTTGCAACAATTCAGGATAAACCTATCGCAAAGGGTGAAAAGGTTATTGTAAAAGAGGGACCATTTAAAGGCCTAACAGGTATATTCGAGAGGGAGATGGAAGGCAAAGAGCGGGTATCCATCCTTCTCGAGGCTGTTCAATTTGCTGCTACTATGGAGATAGATAGGGATCTAATAGAAAAACTTTGAGCAAAATGTTTATAACAGACCATTTTTATAAATGTTTTTTGTAGGAGGTTGAAATGAAGGGCATTCTTCCTGGATTTAAAGATTCTTTGTTTTTGGGTTTCAACAGAGAGGATGGATTGAAACTCCAGTTGATGTACGAAAAGGGGATAGTTCACTGCGAGGTTAATCTAGACAACAGGTTTGAGGGGTATACAGGTCTCCTCCATGGTGCGATTATATTTGGCATACTTGATGTTATAATCTGGTATGTCATATTTATGGAGACAAAAAAGATATGTATGACAAGGAAGACTGAGATAGAGTTTTTTAAACCTATTTTATGTGGTTCCCCCTATACAGCAAAGGGACAATTCCTTAGGATAGAGGGCAGGGATGTCCATGGAACAGGATGGATAGAGGATGCCGCTGGAGAGGTCTATGCCAGCGTAAATGCCCTATTCAAGGAAGGCAGAGATATATCTGTTGAACATTTTATCAATAAGTTTGATTTTTCAAGGACGCCATTGGCAATCAAAAAGCATTTTATGTCGCTCCTGGAAAAATAGTGGTTATGGATTTTTTATTGCTATTTCGACCTTTATCTGTATAATTAAGACAGGGGTGATAAACTGGATTATACAATTAAAATAGGCGGTGAGGCAGGTCAGGGTATTCAGACAATAGGTGATATCCTGGCAAAGGTGTTTTCAAGGTCAGGTTACCATGTCTTTACACATCAGGAGTATGAATCCCGCATAAGAGGGGGCCATAATTTCTATCAGATCCGTTTTTCTGACAGACCTGTAACATCTTCAAAAAGCATAATAGATATCATTGTAGCCCTTGATAATGACAGCATAACTCTCCACGGCGAGGAGCTTTCAGACGACGGGATTATTGTATATGACAGGGCAATGGTAAAAAATGAATACACTGGAGATAGATTTCTCCATACCCCACTTCTTGAAATTGCCGAAACGCATGGTAGAGACAGGATTATGGTAAATACAGTGGCAATTGGTGTTGTTCTTGGGATGCTTGGGCTCGAGATGGATATATTTTTCAATATTATCGAGGATACACTGAAGAAAAAAGGCAGTGAGATTATAAAATTAAATAAAGATGCATTTTCTGCAGGATACAGATTTGCTGTCCAGGGATGTCTTAGGTGTGCATTTAGTGTAGCACCCCGAGAGAAATCAAGGATGCTTATAGGTGTAAATGAGGCAATAGGTATTGGTGCTATTGCCTCAGGATGCAAATTCTATTCTGCCTACCCCATGACACCTTCAACAGGCATCATGCTGTATATCTCAGGAAAGGCTAAGGAATATGGTATAGTTGTGGAACAGGCTGAGGATGAGATTGCGGCTATTAATATGGCAATAGGCGCATCCTATGCGGGCGTGAGGGCTATGACAGGGACATCGGGCGGGGGCTTTGCCCTTATGGTGGAGGGACTATCACTTGCTGCTATGACAGAGACGCCGGTTGTTATTGCCCTTGCCCAGAGGCCAGGACCTGCGACAGGTCTCCCTACAAAGACAGAACAGGCAGACCTTCTCTTTGCCCTCCATGCAGGCCACGGTGAATTCCCTCGGGTCATTTATGCCCCCGGATCCCCTGATCAGGCGTTTTATCTTACCAACAAGGCATTTGACATATCCCAGAGATACCAGATACCAGTTTTTATACTTACTGACCAGTATCTGTCAGATTCACAGTGGACAGGCGAACCCTTCGATTTCAATGATTTTATCCATAGGGATTATAGAATAAGGGGCAAATCCCTTGAAGATATAGAAGATTACAAAAGACATGCATTCACAGAAAACGGTGTATCGCCCTTTGGCATCCCTGGCACATCAAAACATCTTATTATTACTGATAGTGATGAACATGATGAGGAGGGTCACATCATTGAAGACCCTGAGACAAGGATACAGATGGTTGAAAAAAGGCTGTTTAAAAAAATCCCCCTTATAAAAGAAGATATGTCATCGCCTGAATTCTACGGAGACGATAAACCTGATACAGTACTTATCGGTTGGGGTTCCACATGGGGGGTCCTAAAAGAGGTAGTCGATATGCTCTCAAAGAACAAGAGGATTGCCCTTATTCATTTTCAAGAGGTTTTTCCCCTGCCTAATACAGGGAAGTTGGATTATCTGGGCATATTTAAGGATGCAAAAATAACCATATGTATTGAAAACAATGCAACGAGTCAGTTTTCAAGGCTTATAAAAGCCGAGACAGGTCTTGGATTTACACATCATATCCGTAGATTTGATGGCAGGCCCTTTTTTGCCGACCTTTTGGCAAGGAGAATAGATGGTATCATTGGATGATCTTAAAGGAAAGATACCTGCATGGTGTCCTGGTTGTGGGAATTATAGTATCCTGAGAGCATTCAGGGAGGCGATGGTTGAGCTTGACATGTCTCCCCAAGATTTTATAGTAGTTTCAGGCATAGGTCAGGCAGGTAAATTTCCTCATTATATCCGTTGCCATACCTTCAATGGGCTCCATGGAAGGACATTGCCTGTTGCAACCGGTATAAGACTTGCAAATCATAAAATGCCGGTGATAGCGATTGCCGGTGATGGAGACTGTTATGGCGAAGGGGGAAACCATCTTATCCATGCCATAAGGAGAAATATCGGTATTAAACTCTTTGTCCATGACAATCATATTTATGGGCTTACAAAGGGTCAGGCATCACCTACCAGCACAGAGGGTATGGTAACAAAAAACCAACCCTTCGGTGTCCTGTCAGGCAGGCTTAATCCCATTGCCCTTGCTGTTGCCCTTGACTGCAGCCTTGTAGCAAGGGGTTTTGCAGGGGATATTACCCACCTTAAAGGGATTATGAAAGAGGTAATAAACCATAAGGGATTTGCCCTCCTTGATATTCTCCAACCCTGTGTAACCTTCAATAAAGTCAATACCTATGATTGGTATAGACAGAGGGTTTATTATGTAGGTGATGACTATAACCCTGAGGATAGGGTATCTGCCTTTGTAAAATCACTGGAATGGGGGGAGAGGATACCTATAGGCATCATATACAGAAACAGACGCCAGACCTTTGAAGAGAGAGTCCCTGTTATAAAGGAAAACCCTCTGATAGATCATGAAGTTTTTACTGAAAATTGGAGGGATGCCCTGAAAGAGGCCCTCAATGAGTTTTTTTGACCCCCAATAAAATCAAAAACTTGATTAGTCATTATAACCCCAATAAAATGAATGCGATTATGCGTCTCTTTGACTCTTTGACATTTCCTATTTTTATATGATATTAAATCTCCATGGATGTTGAACTTGACGGAAAGATAATGAAGGTGGAAAATGCACCTACTGTGTTGAGGCTTCTCAAAAAACTTTCCATAAACAAAGAAATATACCTTGTTATTGTAAACGACAGGCTTGTAACAGAGGACCATAGACTCAACAGCGGTGATTCAGTAAAACTGGTAAAGGTGGTATCAGGCGGTTGAAGTGCAGGGTATGTGGTGGGATAGCTGTTATAAACCTGAGGGCTTATAATAATGCCCTGTGTGCGAAGGATTTTATTTCATTTCTTGAAAATAGGGTCTTAAAGACAATACAGAAATACAAGCTGCTCGATACTGATGAGAGACCTCTTGTTGCAGTTTCAGGAGGCAAGGATAGTCTTTCGGTCTGGCATATCCTTAACAGGCTTGGATATGCCTCAGATGGGATTTATATAGACTTAAGTATAAAAGGATATTCCAATATATCCTTTGAAAAAGTAAAGTTAATGGCAGATAGGCTTAAAAGAAGGGTTTATGTATTCCACCTCGAAGAGATGTTCGGTAAGGGCATAGATAGTATCTCAAGGGTAATGAGGAGACCGGCATGCTCTGCCTGCGGGATGATAAAGAGATATGTAATGAATAAAATCTGCCTGGATAGGGGATATGATGTGATAGTAACAGGCCATAATCTTGATGACGAGGCATCAGCATTATTGGGAAATCTTCTTTATTGGAGAGATGAATATCTGTGGAAAAAAGGGCTTGAGCTTAAAGAGACAGAAGGACACCTGTCAAAAAAGATAAAACCTCTTTTTCTGTGCTCTGAGCGAGAGATGGCAGCCTATGCTCTATTAAATGAGATAGGCTATATCCATGATGAATGCCCCTTTTCTGTTGATGCTAAATCCCTTGCATATAAAGACATACTCAACAGACTTGAGGAGTCATCCCCAGGGACAAAACTTCAGTTTTTAAAGGGATATCTTAAGACCTCCAGCATAATGAAGAGTCAGAGAAAAAAGGAAGACATGGGTTACTGCACTATATGTGGGTACCCTGCCTCTGGCGGTACATGCAGTGTCTGCAGGGTTATGGAGCGATTAGGCGTAAAAAATGATATAAAATTTGATGAATATAATCCAGAGATATTATCTGCATGAAATATTAGAAGGTACCAAAATATATGTCTATTATAGATAGATTAACACAATTGATATTTAATATATACGAGGCCTTCACAGTTGCTTTGTATATAAGGGATAAAGAGAACCTCAGGTGTATATCCTCGGTGACATTTTCTCATAGCTTTGATAAAGAAAGACTTCTTTCCATAGAGAGAACCCTACCAGGATGGGTTATAAAACATAATCAGTCGCTTATTATACCAAATTTTGACAAGGATGAGTCTGTCCTTGGTTATTATTCAAGGGTTGAGGATATAAAATCCTTTATGGGTTATCCTATGGGCACCGATGGTGTTATTGTCGTAGACAGCAAGAAGAAATGGGTATTCACAGATAAGGAGAAAAAGATACTCAGTGGTTTTGTAGGAGTTATAAATGTAGAGATGGATAGGGAAAAGAAATTCCTTGAGGCACAAGAACAGATCGATGAACTTGTGAATGAGAAGAGAATTCTTTCTCTTTTTAATTATCTTTTATCATCACAGGCCTCTATAAAGGATATATTAAATGAGTCATTGCATGTGTCAGCCGCTGACCTTTGTTTTATAGGCATAGAGCTCAACGGTGATATGGTTATACATGATATTGTCGGTGTCCCTGAAGAGGATTACATAAACAGAAGATGTCCCACTCAGAGCTGCATAGCAACAATGGTTCTTGATGGAGGGAGAGAGCTTTTGCTACCATATGATAGCGGTTTTTTCAGGGAGAAACCCCTATTTTTTCCCAACGAAAAAATAAGGGCAAGACAGTTTTTCGGCTTTCCCCTTATCATAGACGATATAACCTTTGGCGTCGCTGGTTTTGTATCTGTATCTGATTCCCACCTTTTGGATAGTTCTATAGCTGTTTTAAGAAACATAACCATGTTCTTATCCATGTATTATGCCTTTTTATGGTCAAAGAGAGAATATGAAAAAATAAAACATATAGATCCTGTAACAGGGTCATTACATTTTTCAAGGTTCGTCAGGTTGCTGGAGGAGAAGATAGGAAAAGGCAAAAGCCTATGCATCTTATCGATAAGACTAAAGTTCATAGAGGAATTAAACAGAAGAATAGGCATCGAGACTACTGACAGGGTTTTAAGAAAGGTATTTCACATTATAAGGCAGTGTTCAGGGAACAATGCATTAATAACCCGTAAAAGTGGGGGCCATTTCTATGTTTTACTTGACATTAGGGATAAAGCCAATGCAGATAATATTATTAGGCTTATAAAGCTCATTATGCATAAAAATATTATAGAAGGCAGGACGCTGGATATTATGGATACAAAGGACATTATTGATTCAGGCCTTGCATATTTCCCAGAAGATGGTAATAATACCTGGGGGCTCATTGAGACAGCAGACAGAAAGAAAATCTCATAAAGTATAGAAGGAGGGGTTATGGATTTTTTAAAAAAGATGTTTGGTTTTTTCTCAACACATTTCGCCATGGACCTTGGAACTGCGAACACTCTCGTATATCTTAAGGGCGAGGGTATAATACTAAACGAACCTTCTGTGGTGGCAATAGAGAATAATACAGGTAAGGTGATAGCAGTGGGTAGAGAGGCAAAGGAGTATATAGGCAGAACCCCTCAGAATATAAGTGCCATAAGGCCTTTGAAGGACGGTGTAATAGCAGATTTTGATGTAACCAAGGCGATGATAAAATATTTTTTAAATGTGGCGAGACAGAACAGAAAGATATCAAAACCAAAGATGGTGGTTGGTGTCCCGTCTGGTATAACACAGGTCGAGAAAAAGGCTGTTATAGATGCCTGTATACAGGTGGGGATAAGGGAGGTGCATCTCATAGAGGAGCCTATGGCAGCAGCCATTGGTTCTGATCTCCCCATAGAGCTTCCCAGGGGAAATATGGTGGTTGATATAGGCGGCGGCACAACAGAGGTTGCTATTATTAGTCTTTCTGCCATAGCCTATTCTGATTCTTTAAGGGTGGCAGGCGATGAACTGGATGAGTCTATTATGAGGTATCTTCAGAAAAGGCATCAGATTGCCATAGGCTATATAGCTGCAGAGAAGCTAAAGATAGAGGCTGCCTCTGCCTATCCTATAGATACTAATGAAGGGGTAGTCAATATTGTGGGCAAAGATATTGTTACTGGTATACCAAAGAATGTAAGGGTTACTAAAGAAGAGATCAGGGAGGCTGTAGAGGAACCTGTGTCTGCTATAGTGGATTCAGTAAAAAGGGCGCTAGAGAAACTCCCCCCTGAGTTTGTTGCTGATCTTAATGATTCTGGTATGATCCTTACCGGTGGCGGTGCTTTATTGAAGGGGCTGGACAGGAGGATAGCGAATGAGACAGGCATAAGGGTAAGGGTAGGGGATGAGCCATTGCTGTCTGTTGTCCTTGGTGCAGGTAGGGCACTGGAAGAGATGGGAAAATATAAAAGGGTGTTTATAAATTAAGGTAGGTCCTTGGAAAAAACCTTAATTTGATACCTGCCATTCATCATATGTATTACCTTTAAGTTCAGATATGAATCGAGAAGGCTTAAGTATTATATGCCCTGCCTGTTTGTCAAAGGTAATTAAAGGATAGCACATATACAATTCAGCCATTGCCCTTGTCACGGCAACATAGAATAATCTCCTTTCCTCTTCAATATTTCCTTCCTCAATAGCTCTAGGATTAGGGAATCTGCCATCTGCACACCAGATAAGAAAAACCACACGCCACTCAAGTCCCTTTGCCTGATGGATAGTGCTAAGAATAACCTTTTCGTCCTCCCTATCAGCAGACACAATCTCTTCACCGCTTATGCCGCTCATTAACGACAGTTCATTAAGGAATGTCTCAAGAGAGACATATTTTGTTGAAAAATTAATAAGCTGCCCTATATCCTCAAGCCTTGCATCAAAATTAGGATAATTGTATTTAAGATACTCTGAATAACCATTCTTAAGGATACTCGAGATCATATCCCCCAGTGCCTCTTTTTCATACAATTCAGAAAGATCTTTAAAGAGTCTCGACCAGGTATCTATTGTTTCTTTGTTAATATTTTTAAATTGTCCCTCTATCTTTTTAGAGATTAATACATCAACAGGATTATCAATGGTCTTTACATAATCAAAGATATAGTCTGCTGTCTTCTTTCCTATTCTGGGAAAAAGTTTGAGCATCCTTTTCCATGATATCTCATCCTTACTGTTGACAATTATCCTTAAAAAAGACACCACGTCCTTGATATGAGCCTGTTCAAAAAATCTAAGCCCGCTTCTTATCTCAAAAGGGATGCCCCTTCTTGTAAGCTCCATCTGGAGCTCCATAGAATGATAATGAGCCCTATATAGAACAGCAATCTGTTCAAGGGGGACGCCGTCGCCTCTTAATTCGAGGATTCTCTGGGCTACAAAGTCTGCCTGCTGTATAGCGTCTCTTAGATGTGTCAGGACTGGTATATCCCCGTTTGACTTTATGCTTTTTAGGTTTTTTGTAAACTGTTTTTTGTTGTGTGCTATAGAGTTGTTTGCCAGCCTCAATATCTCTGGTGTGCTTCTGTAATTTGTCTCGAGTTTAAAGATCTTTGCCTCTGGATATTTTCTTGGAAACATCATGATATTATTGAAGTCAGCACCTCTGAATGAATAAATGCTCTGTGCATCATCCCCTACCACCATAACATTTCTATTTATAAATCCCATAAAATCAACTATCTCTGCCTGTATCCTATTTGTATCCTGATACTCATCAACAAGGATATGGGAGAAGGCCATGGCATAATGCTCACTTAATTCCTTATTTTCCTTTAGTATTTTGTGCCAGTAGAAGAGCAGGTCATCAAAATCCATGGCATTTACTGCCATCTTTTTTTCTGTATATAGTTTATATATATTAGAGAGCTCATCCTTAATGCCTAAGAAAAAGGGAAATCTCTCTTTTATAATTACATCTATTCTGTTCATGGTATTCACGGCATAGCTGAATACCTCCTTTATAATTGTCGTCTTGGGAAACATTCTGTCTTTTTTGTTAACCCCTGCATCCTTTATTACAACATCTATCAAATCTTTTGCATCCTCATTGTCGAGGATTGTGAAGTTTTTATCAAAGCCAATGAGGTGGCTGTTTTGTCTCAGCACTATATTTCCAATGTGATGGAATGTCCCGCCCCATATAAAACGAGTATCGATCTTGAGAAGATGTTCTACCCTCCTGAGCATCTCCCGGGCTGCCTTGTTGGTGAAGGTGAGAAGTAAAATATTATTAGGTGATATGCCGGTTTCAAGGAGCCTCGCTACCTTGTATGTAACAACCCTTGTTTTACCGCTTCCAGCACCTGCTATGACAAGTATGGGTCCTCCATCATGGAGGACCACCCTTAGCTGTTCTTCATTCAGCTCTTTTTCGTATTCTATGGTGGATTGTCCATGGGCAGCATCCTTATGGATAATATATTTTTTCATGGCTGTAAATTATGCTTCAAGTTTTTATCTATGTCAAGTTGGTGTCGAAAATGCTTTACTTTTTTATTTTGTTTGCTATAATTAAAATCGAATATCAATGAATCAGGTCTTTTATAAATATAAAATCTTTTGACTGCAGTAATTTTTATATGGGGGCTTTATGGATAGTATTTTTTTGGGTATAATCGCATTAGTGCTCTTAGCGACATCAATTGCACTGATATATTCTCTGATAGGGTTAAAAAATAGGTTTATAGAGTTAGAGAAGACAGTAAAGGCAAAGGAGGAATCGATAAAGTCCTATGCGGAGGAATTATCCAATATCATGAGGTCTATAAAAAATTTTGCCGATAATATGACATACATTACAGAAGATGTTAGAGCTCTGTCGGGTTCATTGAGGGTTATAGCGGGTAATATTAGCAATATAACCGGTTCTATAGAAAAGATGACAAGAAATACCACATTGCACATATCAGGCTTCAAGGCAGGTTTTAATGCAGCATTTAATGTAATTAAAAATCATTATTTGAAAAAAATGTAATAAATAATCATAATTTATAAGGAGGTTTATCATGTTGCAGAATGAAAAAAAGTTTGGCGCAGGTTCTATCATCCTATCATTTTTCATAGGTGGTATTGTAGGGGCAGGGGTTGCCCTACTTGTTGCCCCAAAGTCTGGCCCAGAAACAAGGAAACAGATAAAGGAATTTGCTGAAGGCGCCAAGGAAAAGGCAGAGACATATATAGAAAAGGTCAAGGAAAAGGCGTCTGAAGTAGTAGATAAGGGAAAGGGCTTTATAGAAAAGGAAAAATCAATTATCAAATCTGCTGTCGATGCAGGCAGAGAGGCCTTTGAAAGAGAAAAACAAAAAAATGCTTAGTATAGGTTAAGACAATCATTTTAAGGTGAAAATAAGATAGAAAATAATAGATTCTATTCAGCTACCCTTATTTTCTTTGTTATTGTTTTTGGTTATTTAACCTATCTTATTTTGAAGCCTTTTTCATCCCCCATTTCATGGGGGATAGTTTTTTCTCTTGTATTTTACCCTGTTTATACATATCTTTTAAAATACATCAGAAATCCAACCATTACCTCTACTGTTACACTTTTTATAGTAGTATGCATAATTATGGGCCCATTTATTTATCTTGCCTACCTTATTACCCAGGAACTCCATTATCTCATAGAGCATATTAAATATCAGGAAATTGATTTACTGGACAGGACAATAGATTATCCACTGACCAGGAAAATCCTCTCCACATTCAATATCACCCAGGCAGACCTAAAGAAGACCATCATAAGCAATCTCACAGAAGGGGGTAAAAACATACTTGGAGGTATAACAAGCAGCATAGGAAACATATTATCCTCCATAACAAATATTGTATTTGTTTTTCTTACAATATTTTTTCTATTTATGGATGGCCCGAAATTTCTCACAAAGCTTCAGGATTATATGCCCTTTTCAAAGAGTCAGAAAGAAAGGCTTATAAAACAGGTTAAGGATATAATCATATCAACAATCTATGGTGGCATTATCATAGCATTAATACAGGGTTTTATAGGTGGCATCTCATTCTCTCTACTCGGGATACCAGCTGCGGTGCTATGGGGGCTGTCTATGTTTTTTTCCTCTTTTATACCCATTGTTGGGACATTTATAATATGGGGTCCTGGTGTTGTTTATCTTTTTATTAAGGGATTTTATTTAAAGGGCTTTATACTTATTCTTATAGGTGTTTTTGCTATAAGCATGGTGGATAATATATTGAGACCCCTTATTGTCAAGGGTAAGACAAAAATGCCCACGATCCTTATATTCTTCAGCATACTGGGCGGGATTAATTTGTTCGGTTTTATAGGCTTTATTATGGGGCCATTAGTCCTTGCCATATTTGTGTCTGTTCTGGATATCTTTCGCTACTCTGAGGAAGAACAGGATAGGGTTTAGAGGGTTTTTAGGGAAAATAAGCTTGAAAGAAGAAGTGTTAAGTGGTATAGGTTATTCATGAAAAGAGATTACATACTCTATTTACAGGTAGGGGATCAGGTTTTTCATAGACATAATATAAGATGGGGTCTTGGTGTTGTTGTGGAAGAGAGAAGGTCAGAGCTGCCAGGCGGCTTCTGTTATGTACGTGTATGTTTTCAGGACGGAAAGACAAGGGTCTTTGATAATAATTTCAACAGCAATGGATGTTGCTACTATGCTGGCATTGAGAAGATGGATGTTGCTATAGATATTGAAAAAGATAGGATGAAAGAAAAAGACGTCATAAAGGCGAGGCAGGGCACCCGTAAGTTAAAAGAGTAAGACAAGAAATAATGGACATTGAATTAACAAAATATGTAAAAGGTGCAGGCTGAGCATCCAAGATAGGCCCAGGGGACCTTTCTAACATACTGTGCGGTATAGATATTCCTTCTGACAGCAATGTCATAGCGGGCATAGAGGGATTCGAGGATGCCGGCGTATACAGGATTACCGATGAGGTGGCAATTGTCCAGACAGTGGATTTTTTTACCCCTATTGTAAACGACCCATACTCATTTGGTCAGATTGCCGCTGCAAACTCCTTAAGCGATATATATGCCATGGGGGCTACACCAAAGACAGCCCTTAACATAGTGTGTTTTTCAGTAAAAAAATACGGTAGTTCAGCCCTTAAAGAGATAATAAGAGGGGGGATTGATAAGATAAGGGAGGCAGGGGTCAGCCTTCTTGGTGGTCACAGTGTAGAGGATGAGGAGATAAAATATGGGCTTTGTGTTACAGGTGTTGTCCATCCTCATAGGGTTCTAAGAAATGAAGGCGCCTGCGAGGATGACTATCTTATCCTCACAAAACCTCTTGGCACAGGCATTTTAAATACCGGCATAAAGGCAGATATGCTCAATGCAAAATCCATAGAGAATCTTGTTAGAATCATGGCAACCCTGAATAGGGATGCTGCAAGGGCGATGTTGTCTGTAAAAACCCATGCAGCCACAGATGTGACAGGATTTGGGCTTGTTGGTCATCTTAAGGAGATGATAAAGGATGATTTAGGTGTTGTGCTGTATGCAAAAAATATCCCATACCTTGAAGAGGCACCAGAACTTGCCAATATTGGAATGCTGCCTGGTGGTTTATACAGGAACAGGGATTTTTATGGTGAACATGTAATAGGTGAAAAGACTGGTTTTATATTTGATGTAATATTTGACCCTCAGACATCAGGTGGTCTTCTGTTTGCAATCCACCCCGATGACCTTTCCCAATTCGAGCAAAATGCTTGTTTATTTCCAATAGAATATTGGGTCATAGGCAGATTCATAAAAGAGCCAAAAGGCAAGATTATCATTCAATAGAGGCCTTTTTATGCTTTTTATAAAACATTCAAAGGCATCTCAAGGTATTGAAAAAGTCTTGCAGGATTTTATCCAGAGAGGGTATAGATGGATATAAGGTATAAGACCTCTCTTTTTGTAATTGTAATGGCGGTTATCCTTGCCTTAAGCAAGTTCACTGTAGGCTATATATCAGGCTCCATGGCTGTTATCTCCTCAGGGCTTGACAGTCTCCTTGATGTGTTTATGTCAGCGATGAACCTCTATGCAATCAGAAGGGCATCTATACCAGCAGATAGCTCACATCAATATGGACATGGCAAGATAGAGGATTTTGCAGCCACGATAGAATCACTGATAATAATTGGAGCCGGGGCAGTCATTATCTATAATGCCTTCATAAGATTTCTCCAGGGGGCGCATGTTCACTATACAAGGCTCGATGTCCCAGTTATGATACTCTCACTGGTTTTTAGTTTTGTAATATCCTATGTCCTGCAAAAAACAAGCGACAAGACAGGCTCGATCGCCCTTAAAGCAGATGCGGTTCACTACAAAAGCGATATATATTCAAATCTGGGCGCAATATTAGCGATAATTTTAACCTATTATACTGGCTATAGTTATTTTGATCTCGCCTTTGCCTTTATAATAGGGGTTATTATTATTATATCTGCCTTTAGGGTATTTATAGATGGCGTCTCTGGTCTTATGGACAGGAGTATCTCTGATAAAAAACTAAACGAGATAAAGGATATTATAGAGGGTATGCCTTTCCCTTATGCGGGTTTTCATAAACTAAGGACCAGGACCTCAGGGAGTAAAAGATATGTTGATTTTCATCTCTTGCTTTGCAGAAAAAGTAATATAAAAGAGGCACATGAGACAGCAGAGATGCTGGAGGAGGAAATAAAAAAACAGTCACCCTCAACGGATATCACAATACATCTTGAGCCATGTGATAAATCTTGCGATATGATGGAGGATAGATGCGTTGTTCGTGACAGTTAAAAAAAAGAAAATTTACCAAAAAATTGTGTTGTTACGGATAAATTTTCTTTACAATATTAAATTTATATTCTAAATTTTCATAGAAATACTTGTATACAAAGGCTAATGCCGTATGTCATCACTATTTATCAGGAATGAATTAATAAATACCGCCGTTAATCTAAAAATAGCCCCATCAGAGTCTAATATATTGAGCAGGGCAATGAACTTATTGGAACAAAACAATACATCCTTAAATGTCATTACAGATTTACTCAAAAACGACATCGGAATTGCATCTAAACTTATAAGCATTGCAAATTCTGCATTTTACAGAATAGGTATGCCTGTAAACAGCATTGAAAGGGCTATCCTTATGATAGGACAAACAGAGTTGAAGAGCATACTCTTCTGCCTTTTTTATGTAAACGAGATAACAAATTTTTTAAAACTGAAGAAAAGAGATCTTTTTTATCTATTAAAGCACTCCATATTTGTTGCCCATGGGGCCAGAATATTATCAAAGAGGCTTCTTCTTGAGGATCCGGAGGATATTTTTACTATTGCTCTCCTCCACGACATAGGCAAGATAGTCTTTTTTATAAACTTTGATAGATACGATGAGCTAATCAATGAGTCGTTGAAGGATGATATCCCCCTGCCTGTTTTAGAAAGAGAAAGGTTTGGTATAGACCATCAGGAGATAGGTAGCATCATAGGCTTAAAGTGGAGGCTGCCGCCTGTTTTTCTCTCCATTATAGAGAATCATCATAATGACAGAGACAGTAAAAATATTGAGTATCAAGAAATTCTTTGGCTCATATCCTGTGTAGATACATTTTTTTATCACAGAGACAGGGAGATATGCCCAGAGACATTTATACTAAAAAAAGAATCAGAGGTAATGGATAAAGAGATAGAAAAGATAATTTCCATAATTAATAATTGAGGCCTTAAATATGGTCTCGGATAATAGGCACACCCTTGAGCCGCTGATGGTAACTGATTATAAATTATTATTAGGGATATAGAGTAAGGCCCATAAGAAGAAAGGAGGGGGGATAATGACAGAGAATAAAAAATTACTCTCAGAGACATTACAATTTCAGTGGACTAAATATGAAGGCCTTATAAAATACCATTCTGCCTTTGTGAGAATTCTCGGGATAATAGATGAGCTGAAAGACCCTGCATCTGAGATACCAAGGATTATGGTTGAAGAAACAGGATTTGACACATGCTATTATCTATACTCCAGAGAAAACGGGGTTACAGAAGGATTTTTCAGCCTCTATAGAGAAAAACCAGATATAGACATTGATATAATAAAGAGGCTGAATAATAATTCTCTTTTTTCATCAGTCCACAATAATATCCATGGTTATAGTATGTTATATATCTACCCTCAGACAAATAACCATAAAATAGAGGGTTTTATTGTTCTCGGGAAAAAAACAGACAGCGAAGGGGATAGAATATCAATAAAAGAGATAGACCTAATATGTAACATCTGTGATAAACTTCATAGGATTTTTATATCGTTGCCCTCAGGGGTTATAAAAGATGAGGATATTGCAATCCCTGAATTTTCTTCAGGCTCTTACTTTCCATATCCATTAATCTTTACTGACAATAGAGGCAAGATAGTTTATTTGAATGAGAAGGCAAGGCAGATAATACCAGGGGATAGGTATCCCCTGATTGGAACAGATATAGAGGATATCTTTGTAGGGATAGGGCTTAAACAATTGGATGAAGGGCATTTTTTAAGTAAAGAATTTCAGTTTAAGAGAGGAGATAGGCAGTATGTCTATGAGGTTGATGCCTATCCCGTATACAATACCACAGGGGATGTGATTTATAGGGGTGTTTTAATTAGGGATATAACAGAATTAAAGTTGATCCATGAGGAGTCACTATTCAGGGAAAAGTTAGAGACACTGGGGATGCTCGCCGCTGGCATAGCCCATGACTTTAATAATATGCTTACAGGGATCTTAGGCTACGCATCTATGTTGAAGAGCTCTCTCAAGCACGGCCAGAACAACGAAAACCTTTTCAAATATGCAGATGTTATTGAACGTTCAGCAGGAAGGGCTGCGGGCCTGACAAAACAGCTTCTCAATTTTGCCAGGAAACAGGAAAGGCCAGCCAGTGAATTTGACCTCCATCTTGTAATAGAGGACGCTCTCTTACTTTTTTGTGAAAGCCTAAAGGGCATTACAATAGAAAAAGACCTTTCAGCATCTAATGTGATAGTAAAGGGAGATGAGTCAGAGTTTCAGCATATATTTTTGAACCTTTTTATCAATGCAAAAGAGGCAATGGATGGTAAGGGCATGCTTCGGGTTATGACAAAAAATCTTTCTATAGGCGAAAGAGATTATATTCTCATAGCTGTTGAGGATAAAGGCAAGGGTATAGATGAATCTGTCAGGGCAAACCTTTTCAGGCCTAATGTTTCTACAAAAGGAACACGATCAAACCTTGGCATTGGGCTCTATCGTGTTAAAAAAACAATCAAAAAATATGGTGGATTTATTGAGGTGGAGAGTGAAGAAAACAAGGGGACAAGGTTTTCGCTTTATATACCTTGCAACAGTGATTTTCAGAATAAATATGTTGTTGAGGAGCCAAAATCAAAAGAGGATAATAGAGAAAGATTTAGAAGAAAGAAAATACTTGTTGTTGATGATGAGGAGTTTATAGGGGAGATGTTTGCTCTGGTATCAGAGAGGATAGGGGTGGACGTTGTTTATTGTAATAACGGAAATGATGCCTTAAACCTCATTAAACAAAATAAATTTGACTGCATTGTCCTTGATATAATAATGCCAGGCATGAAGGGGGATGAATTGCTTGCAAATATTCGTGAGATGGATATAGATGTGGATGTGATAGTCTCAAGTGGATATATGAGCGAGGAGCAAAGGGATAAGGTAAAGATGCTGGGTGTCGAATATTTCCTCGACAAACCCTTTACCGACCAAAAGATACTTGATAGCCTGAAGACGGTTTTGTTTGATTAGCCCGAAATAATCCATAACAATTGAGGTCCTTGCAAAAGGATCTCATAAAATTATTTTTTATCCATCCCTGTTTATTCAGCTTGACTTTATCTCTTTTTTTCTCTAATATTATAGCGTTTTTTCTTTTTGGAGGTGTTAAATGGGAATTGGATTACTTGGAAAAAAACTTGGGATGACCCAGATATTTGATGAACATGGTAATGCTGTGTCTATAACCGTTATCCAGACAGGGCCTTGCTTTGTTATCCAGAAAAAAACAGTAAAGACAGATGGCTATAATGCCATCCAGTTTGGCTTTGAAGAGGTTAAAAAGGTTAAAAAGGTAAACAAGCCACTGACGGGTCATTTTAAAAAAGCAAATACCCCACCCATGAGGTTTATAAAGGAATTTAGGGTTGATGCTGCTGAGGTAGAGGTAAATGAGATAGGCTCCCAGATTTCAGTGGAGCTGTTTCAACCTGGCGAATATGTGGATGTGACAGGGACGTCAAAAGGCAAAGGCTATGCAGGTGTTGTAAAGCGTCATGGCTTTAAGGGATCCCCTGCCTCTCGTGGAACACATGAATTTTTTAGGCATGGTGGGTCGATAGGACAGAATATGACCCCAGGTAGGACATTAAAGGGTAAAAAAATGGCAGGCCATATGGGATATGAAAGGGTTACTGTCCAGAACCTTAAGGTTGTCGAGGTAAGGGGTGATACAAACATTCTCATGGTTGAAGGCGCAATCCCGGGACCAACCAATGGCTATGTCATTATAAAAAAGGCGGTCAAAAAATCCTCTTAAGGGCTATATCCCCTCTTAACCCCTTGTTTGTGTTGACATTAACTCGCATAGAATATAGATTAGATTAATGTTTACACTCTATGTAAGGGACAATTTTTCAGCAGCCCATCGGATTGAAGACTATCATGGAAAATGTGAGGCCCTCCATGGGCATAATTTTAGGGTAGAGGCGCTGTTTGAGGGATTAATGCCTGGCAGGGGGGGTATGGTTGCAGATTTTGCGAACCTAAAGGGCCTTCTTAGAGAGGTTCTCTCATCATTAGACCATAGATTTCTGAATGAGATTGTTTTTTTTCAGGAAAGAGCCGCTTCCTCAGAATACCTAGCCCTCTATATCTATCACGAATTAAAGAGCATGTTAAAGATAGATGGTGTCTCATTAAAGGAGGTAAAGGTCTGGGAGTCTGAGAGCGCATACGCAGCATACAGGGAATGAGGGATGAAGGATATCCAGAATTTGTCAGATTCAAGGAAGATTGAGATTGATAAGGTTGGTGTAAAAAATATTACCTATCCTATCGTTGTCCTTGATAAGGAAAATGGTTACCAGCATACCATTGCTACAATAGATATGTATGTGAGCCTAAGCCATACGAATAAGGCAACCCATATGAGCAGATTTGTAGAGATTCTCCACAATAACCAGAGTATGATAAATATGAAAAATTTTCCAGGTATTCTAAGAGAGATGAAGGAGAAACTGAATGCAGAGTCTTCGCATCTTGAGATACGTTTTCCCTATTTTATGAAAAAAGAGGCACCCATAACAAAAAAACCCAGTTATATGGAATATAATTGTGGTGTTTGTGGCTCTATGGACGGCCCTGGGAAGATGAAGGAGTTTAAGGTATATGTCAGCGTCCCTATAAATACGCTCTGTCCCTGTTCAAAGGAGATAAGTAACTATGGTGCCCATAACCAGAGGGGTATTGTAAGGGTATGCGTGAGATTCAAAAGATTTTTCTGGATAGAAGACCTTATTAATATTATTGAGGGATGTGCGAGTAGTGATGTCTATTCGCTTCTTAAGAGAGAGGATGAAAAATATGTAACGGAAAAGGCATATGAGAATCCAAAATTTGTGGAGGACGTGGTAAGAGACATTGCAGGGATACTCTCCAAGGATGATAATATAATATGGTTTTCCATTGAGGCAGAAAATCATGAAAGTATACATAATCACAGTGCATATGCATATCTTGAAAGAGAAAATCAAAGCGAAGGAGGGGTTTAGATGAAAAAATTGGTTGTTTTGATTATAGTAGGTATAATAATGGTATCCTCAGGTTGTACGTGGTTCAGAAAGACACCCCAGGATACGAATACACAGCAGGCGCAGCCAAAAGATGAGAAACTAAATCAGGTCTTCTATGGTTTTCCCGATGTTCCAATTCCCAAGGAATTGACATATTCAAACGAAAAGAGTTTTGTTTTTGAGACTCCGAACCTAAAGGCTGGCATTATGTTTTTTTATGGTGACGTGGATATGCAATCCCTTGAGAATTATTTCAGGATTTATTTTGTCAAGCATGGATGGAGATTTGTAAACAGTTATAGATATAAGGATGTGATATTAAATTTTGTAAAAGATGATAAGACATGCAACATAAAGATGACAAGGGCGGCCTTCAACACTGAGGTGGAGATATGGGTAGGTCCTGCAGATAGGTATAGCATGGGACAGAACAATTCTATGGCAAAATAATTTTTTAGAATTTTTTGTTTAACGCCTGCCTAATTCTTATTGTTTTATGTGGTTTTATCAGAGCATAGAGCCTGTTGATTTTTTAAAGGGCTCGAAATTTATATCCTTTATAGGCGGGGGCGGCAAGACCTCTTTTATTAAATATCTGGCAGAGGAGTTTTCAAAAAAAGGTGAGAAAGTAGTTATAACAACAACCACGAAGATATGGGCAGAAGAACCTTTTTTGCTTTTACAGGGGGACGGCGATATAGGAAGGGATTGTATGAACCCTGTAATGATAGGTAAGACAGTAGAAGGTGGAAAACTCACAGCCATAAGCGAAAAAGATATCGAATATCTTGGCAGGAGATTCGAAAGGGTGCTCATTGAGGCAGATGGCGCAAAGGGAAAATCAATAAAATTTCCTGCCAGCTATGAACCTGTAATCCCTGCCCTGACTGATAAAGTTATTGTTCTATGTGGCCTTGACTCACTCTTTAAAAGGATAGATGATGTTGTATTCAGATGGGGGATGCTCTGTGATATAACAGGTTTGTCCTGCCATGAAATAGTAAATCCTGAGATATTCTTGGGGTTTTTTTCAAGAGATATACTCCTTAAGGGGACAGAAAAAAAAGATTTTTTAATTATCCTTAATAAATATGATATATGTGAAGGCAGAGATATAATATCTGATATAGCAAAAAATCTTATAAGAAGGTTAAGGATAGACGAGGTCTATATCTCGAGCCTGGTCCACAGGGTGTTTTACAGGATCAGCTATTGCAAGGGCATCCTTTAAGTTTTAGCTTGATTTATCACTAATATTAATTTTAATTATCTGTAAGATTAAATGGATGAGAAAAGGATTATAACAGCGACACTGGCAGATATATATCTTCAGCAAGGGCATTTAGAAAAGGCACTTGAGATCTATGAGAGGCTTGTAAGAAGAGAACCTGATAATGAATTTTATAAAAAAAGGTGCAATGCCCTCAAGAAAGAATTAAAGGAAAAATATAATACCTATAGTTTAAAAAAGATTCTGATGAAAAAAATATGGTGAAGATCCATGATGAGGGCTAAAAGAAGGGAACGGGTCATCCATATAATGGACAGCATGGGTATAGATGGATGCATGATAAAAGGAAGTGAAAATATATTTTATCTTACTGGTTTTAAGGGTTCAGAGGCAACCCTTGTGGTGACCAGGGGGGATTCATTTCTTCTCACAGATTTTAGATATATCACCTATGCAAATGAAGTCGTCGATGGTGTGCAGGTATGTGAGATAAAAAGAGACGGGAATATACTGGCTGATATATGCAGGAGGTATGAGATAAAGACCCTGGGTTTTGATGGCATCCATACAACATACTATATGTATGAGAGAACAAAGGCAGTCTTGCCTGGCGTGGAGCTTATCCCATTAAAAAACGACATAGAGGATATAAGAAGGTGTAAGGAGCCTGATGAGATTAAGATAATACTCGAGGTAATTGATATAGCAACAAGGGCATTTATGGAGGTTTTTGATAATCTAAGACCAGGCAGGTCAGAGAAAGAGGTTGCAAGGGAGCTTGATTATACCATGGAGAGGCTTGGGGCAGATAAACCATCTTTTGATACTATAGTAGCATCTGGTGAAAGGTCTGCACTACCCCATGCAATGCCAACCGATAAAAAGATTGCAAAGGGCGAGACAGTGATAATTGATTTTGGTGCCCAGAGGGATGGTTATTGCAGTGATGAGACATGCACTATCATAGTGGGGGAGGTCAATGGTAGGCTTCATGAGATATATAAGATAGTAAATGATGCGAGGGTGCTTGGGCTTGAGAAGACTAAACCAGGGATGTCCATTAAAGAGCTTGATATGATAGTAAGGGGATATATAGACGATGCAGGATACGGGATGTATTTTGGGCATGGCACAGGCCATGGGGTAGGGATTGCTGTTCACGAGACACCTTCAATAAATACTGCATCTGAGGGTATTCTGGAGGAGAACATG
Organism: Syntrophorhabdales bacterium; assembly: GCA_018052995.1. GTDB lineage: Bacteria > Desulfobacterota > Syntrophorhabdia > Syntrophorhabdales > Syntrophorhabdaceae > DTOV01. The sequence goes on from JAGPMK010000017.1 coordinate 29,992, forward strand.
GTAATAACTATAGAGCCTGGTATCTACATACCCCATCTGGGGGGTGTAAGGTTGGAGGATATGGTATTTATATGTGCATCAGAGGTTAAGGTGCTTACACGCCTAAGAAAGGATATGCTGATAATTAATTAATTAATCCATTAATATAATCAGCTTCTGTTGTCAAATTAAAGGATAAAGGAAATGAGGAGGTTATGATGATAGTTTCAACATCAGAGTTCAGAAAGGGGCTGAGGATACTCTTAGAAAAAGAACCTTTCATTATTGTTGATTTTCAACATGTTAAACCAGGTAAGGGGGCGGCATTTGTGAAGACAAGGGTTAAAAGCCTTATTACAGGTAATGTCCTTGATAAGACATTCAGGTCAGGAGAAAAATTTGAAGAGCCTGATCTTGAAGAGAAACAGATGCAGTATCTATACAGGGAGGCAGAGAAGTTTTATTTTATGGATGTGGACAATTATGAGCAGCTTTTTATCAATGAAAAAAATCTTGGGGATGCAAAGAATTATCTTAAAGAGGGCATGACAATAACCGTTCTATTTCATAATGGCGAGACCATAGGCGTAGATATCCAGAATTTTGTAAATCTTCAGATTGTTAAGACTGAACCGGGGATAAAAGGTGATACAGCCCAGAATGCCACAAAACCAGCCCTCCTTGAGACAGGATATACTATCCAGGTGCCACTCTTTGTTGAGGAGGGTGATATAGTAAAGATCGATACACGGACAGGTGAATATGTTGAAAGGGTTTCAAAGTAACCATCATGTTTATAACCTTTGAGGGCACAGAGGGTTGCGGAAAGACAACCCAGATTAATCTTTTATATGAATACCTACTGGCTAAGGGCTATAAGGTAATAAAGACAAGGGAGCCTGGTGGAACACCCCTGGGTGAGTCAATAAGGAAAATGCTTATACAGAAGGCAAAGGCTATAAATCCATTGGCAGAGTTGTTGCTGATGATGGCAATGAGGGCGCAGCATGTTGAAGATGTGATTGTCCCTGCCATCACAGAAAAAAAAATTGTCCTATGTGATAGGTTTTCTGATGCCACGTATGCATATCAGGGCTATGGAAGGGGTATTGATACTAATATAATAGATTATATCAATAGGCTTGCCACGAAAGGGATTATGCCTGACCTTACCATACTCATAGATATAGATATAGAGGGTGGACTAAGGAGAAAGTCAGAAGATAAAGGGCAGATGGATAGATTCGAGGTCGAGGATATATCTTTTCATCAAAGGATAAGGTATGGATATCACAGGCTGTCCACAGAAAACAAGGATAGATTCTTTGTTGTAGATGGCTCTGGGGATATCCTAAGAGTCCACGAGATTATCAGGGAGAGAATAGAAAGACACCTTGAATAATACAGAATTTAAAGATATTTTTGGTCACGAGAGGCCAAAGAAAGTAATCTTAACCTTACTTGCAAGGGAGAGGGCACCCCATGCCTTTCTTTTTTTCGGGCAGGATGGCATAGGTAAAAAAAAGATGGCAATCGCTGTTGCCCGTAGTATTCTATGCGAGACAGGCAATGGATGTGGCAGATGCAGGGCATGCACAAAGGTTAATAGGTTGACGCACCCCGATCTGCTCGTCCTTGATAAAAATTATATGGAATGGGCAGGACAGGTCCAGCGTAAAAAAAGCCAGGGCCATGACCCAGAAAGGCAGAGGTCGATAAATACAATAGGTATCGATTTTATAAGAGGAAGCGATGAGAAAAAGATAAGGGGTATCAATCAGGAGGCCTATAAATTTCCCAATGAGGGGAAAAAAAGGATAATCATTATAGATAATGCAGAGAATATGTCTGAGGAGGCAGCAAATGCCTTTTTAAAAACCCTTGAAGAGCCGCCTGAGTTTAATCTCTTCTTTCTCATATCATCTCGGGAGAACGAATTGCCTGTGACAATCAGGTCAAGGTGTACAAGGGTCAGTTTTAGCCCTTTATCCCAGGGTGAGATTAGAAAGTATTTTAGTGAAGCACTGGGGCTGGAAGAAGACAGGGCAGAGCTTCTTTCCTATATATCAAATGGCAGCATAGATAATGGATTATTCTGGATGGAGGATGATAACCTAAGAATGAGAAGGAGACTAGGAGACCTTGTCCTTGGAAAGGCCAAGGGATTTGTCGATGCAACTATGCTTTCAGAATATATATCCAGTGACAATAGAAGGCTCAGCATATATATATTCTTTTTGTTTTCTCTGTTTAGGGACCTCTATTTAACAAAGAATATAGAGGGCCAGCACATGGTAATAAACAGGGATTTTATTGAGATTTTAAAGGGGTCTAGATACAGTAATGCCATGATAATAAGGGCTATACAAAAAATACAGGAAACTGCAGATATAATAAGGTATAATATCAATAAATGGCTTTTATTCGAAAATTTAATATTACAGATCATGAGGTAACATGAAGGTAGGTTATGTTAGGTTTGATTATATTGTAGGTGTTCTAGAGATGGAGATCCCCGATGGGATCAAGGTAGGTGATTATGTTGTCTGCGACCTTGAAAAGGGGACATGCCTTGGTGTTGTCATTACAGAACCAGTGGAAATAAAAAAAGAAGGGTTGAAAAAGGTAGAAAGAATACCTACAAAAGAGGAGCTTGAGGAATACTATGCCCTGAAAGAGAAGGAGAAAAGGGCATTTGAGATATGCCGAGATAAGATAAAAGAGTTGAATCTACCAATGAAATTATTGGTTGCTGAATATCTTTTTGGTGGTTCAAAACTTCTTTTTTATTTTGTCTCTGAGAATAGGGTTGATTTCAGAGAGCTTGTGAAGGAGCTTGCCAAGGAATTTAAGATAAGGATAGAACTAAGACAGGTGGGCGTTAGGGATGAGGCAAAGATAGTGGGGGGGCTTGGAAACTGTGGAAATATATGCTGTTGTAGGCAGTTTTTGAACAATTTTTCTATAGTCTCTATCAGAATGGTTAAGGAACAGGGTCTTGCCCTAAATCCTGCCAAGATCTCAGGTATATGCGGTAGGCTTATGTGTTGCCTCTCTTATGAGTATGATATGTATACAGAATATAAAAAGGAGTTTCCCAAAATAGGGAAAAAGGTGATGCTTCAGCAGGGCGAGGGAAAGGTTATAAAACACAATCCCCTTAATTCCACTATTGTCGTAGAGCTTGAAAACGGGAACATTGCAACTGTATCACTGAAGGATATTAAAAATTGAGATATCCGCAAAAGTTTCTAAGTACTGTAGGATATCTCGGTTTAACAGGGGTATGTTGTTGGATTATTTAGCATATAGAGATTCATCTTTTTAAATAGATTTTCATGGAGTAGGTATATGAGTAGAAAGAAATATTACATTACAACGCCTATATATTATATTAATGATGTTCCCCACATAGGTCATGCTTATACAACAGTGGCAGCGGATATTATGGCGCGATACAAGAGACTGTGTGGTTATGATGTATTTTTTCTAACAGGGACAGATGAACATGGACAAAAGGTTGAGGAGGCGGCGTCAAAACAGGGTATACACCCGAAGGAGCTTGCCGATAGGATGGTCCATAGGTTTACAGACCTATGGAAGACACTTAATATCTCCAATACTGGTTTTATAAGAACAACAGAGGAGAGGCATAAAAAGGTAGTTCAATATATATTCCAGAAGGTCTATGAAAAAGGCGACATCTATCTCGGTGACTATGAGGACTGGTATTGCGTTCCCTGCGAGAGCTATTTTACCGAACTTCAGCTTAATGATGGTAGATGCCCTGATTGTCTCAGAAAACCTGAGAGGCTCAAGGAGGAGAGCTATTTTTTTAGGCTTTCAAATTATACTGACAGGTTGCTGGAATTTCTCAATAATCACAGGGATTTTATTATGCCTGAGATTAGATATAATGAGGTATATAGCTTTGTAAAAGGTGGCTTAAGGGATTTAAGTGTAAGTAGAACAAGTTTCAGTTGGGGCATAAACGTCCCCATGAAAGAGAGGCATATTGTCTATGTCTGGTTTGATGCCCTGGCAAATTACCTGACAGGTATAGGCTTTTTAGGTGATGAGGAGCAGTTTAACTACTTCTGGCCCTGCGATATGCACCTCATTGGTAAGGATATACTGAGATTTCATGCAGTCTACTGGCCTTGCTTTCTTATGTCATTGGGGATTGAGGAGCCTCGTCATGTGTTTGCCCATGGATGGTGGACTATTGAAGGCCAAAAGATGTCCAAATCACTGGGGAATGTAATTGACCCCAATGAGGTTGTCGCAACCTATGGCGTTGATGAGTTCAGATTCTTTCTATTCAGGGAGGTTCCCTTTGGAATGGATGGGGATTTTTCAAAACTGGCAATAATAAACAGGATAAACGGTGATCTCGCCAATGATTTTGGAAACCTTGTAAGTAGAAGTGTAACCATGATAAACAAGTTTCTGAAAGGTAGGATTGAAAGGCCTGATGCAAGAAATAGTGCAGATGAGGGGTTTGAGTCAGGCATAAGGCAGTTTGTATCAGAATATCATAGGTCTATGGAGGTGCTTTCATTTTATAAGGCGCTTCAGAATGTCTTTGAGATCATCTCCATAATGAATAGATATATAGATTCCGAGGCACCGTGGAGACTGGCCAAAGTGGGCGACCAAAGGGTCAGGACTGTTATGTATAATCTGTGGAATGGGCTTAGGATATCAGCCCTTTTGTTGTCACCCTTTATGCCAGATAAGTCACAGAAGATCTGGAATGCCCTGGGGATTAAAGATCCTATTGAAGGTGCCAGATTTGAGGATGAACATAATTTTTATCACAGAGAGGATATCTCGGAGATAACCAAGATAGGCCCAATATT
>JAGPMK010000017.1:34932-38182 GCA_018052995.1 Syntrophorhabdales bacterium
CACCTCAAAAAGGGTGACCTACTAAGGATAATGAAGGGTGATGGGGTAAGTAGTGGGGATACAATCTACATATCCTATCCATGGCTGATTGATGATGCTGTGCCAGGAAACAGGATACTCATTGATGATGGCCTGATCCAGCTCAATGTGGAGGATAAAAAAGAGGATTATCTTATAGCAAGGGTTGTTGAAGGGGGGCTATTAAAAGACAGAAAGGGTGTGAATCTTCCCCATATGAAGATAAGTGCACCACCTTTTACTGAAAAAGATAAAAGAGATCTAGACTTCGGTATGGAGATGGGTGTTGACTACATAGCCATATCTTTTGTGAGAAGTGCCTCAGATATCATTGCATTAAAGAGACTTATGGAAGAAAAAGGTCGCATAATACCCATTATTGCAAAGATAGAAAAAGAAGAGGCGATAAAGGATATAGATAATATTCTCGAGGAGTCAGACGGGATAATGATAGCGAGGGGGGACCTGGGTGTTGAGATGCCCCTTGAAGAGGTTCCTTTATTTCAGAAGATACTTATAAAAAAGGCTAATGATGCCATGAAGATAGTGATAACTGCCACCCAGATGCTTGAGTCCATGACACAACACTCAAGGCCTACAAGGGCAGAGGCAACGGATGTGGCAAATGCTGTCTTGGATGGGAGCGATGCATTGATGCTCTCGGCAGAGACATCAACGGGGAGATACCCTGTGGATGCCGTAAGGGTGATGGATACAATCATTACCTTTACCGAGAGGTCACAAATAGGACATGTTGTTGCAGTCTTCCCTGATAGGGGTGGGTGTTCACTATCAGACTCATCATCAATAGAAAAGGCTATTGCCCGTGCTGCAGCCCGTGCAGCCATGGATATAGGCGCAAAGGTGATCGTGGCATTTACTAGGACAGGTTTTACAGCAAGACTCATATCAAAGTTTAGGCCTGAAACCCCGATTGTGGCTTTTTCTCCAGATAGAGATGTGGTGAACCGGATGTCAATCTATAGGGGTGTTGAGGCATATTATATCAGAAATCTCACAGATACAGATGAGATGATAAGGGAGGTAAACTCATTTATAATTGAAAATAACCTTGCTGAAAAAGATGACAAAATAATACTGGTGACAAGCCATCCTGTGACTGCTTCAGCCAAGACAAATATGATGAAGGTTCATATCATTCAATGATTATTACTGACCACCATTGTTCGGTTAGTTTTTTACGTGGAAACCATTCTATGTAACATAAAGATGGGTTAAAGGTTCTCTCTCTGCCTATATATAGTTTTCAAGAAGCAGAGAGAGGGTTTTCTCTATACTCCCTGGTTCTTTTTCCTCCAATTCCATAATATTCTTTTTTAATCTATAGTAAGTCAGCTCATCGTTTAAGTCATCAAGATACCTGTATATGCCTGCCCTCCTTCCGAATCTGAAGACAAGCCTTTTTTCTTCGCTTAAAGACAGATATCTGTCTATTACTGCTATCATTTTTTCCTTATCCTCCGGGAGCTTTCCATCCACCTCCTCAAGGAGGTTTAGTATATGGTCACTCTTAACAAAGCTTGTAATCCCTGAAAGATTTTCGATAAGCATCTTTTCTTCCCTCAGAATATCCTCTTCATGGGGTATGATAAAGTCTCCGCTTTCCACCTTCTCATATAGTGGCATATCCTTTAGAACCTTCAGTGTTCTAAACCTTATGTAATCAGGGTCTATTTTGTTCAGGGCATCTGCTGTCTCTGTTGCATGTTCTACCCACCATTTTTTTCCACCCAGCCCAAGGACAACATATTCAGATAGCTCAATCCCCGATTGCTTTATCTTTCTACCCGCCTCTATATGTTCTTCCTTTGTGACACCCTTTTTTATGTATTTCAGAAGGAAATCGTTACCTGATTCAAGTCCTATATGGAGTCTTGTAAGCCCTGCCTCTTTTAGCTTTATCAGGTCCTCTACGCTGAGCCTTTTTGCAATGGTCCTTGATCGGGCATAGGAGGTAATCCTCTCCACAGTGGGCAGTTTTTCCTTTAGATATCTCAATGCCTCTGCCATTACATCTGTACCCATGGCAGGCGAATTTGCATCCTGGATAAAAACGTTCTTGCCCCCAAAATAGGCCCATATCAGGACGCTTTTGTAGCATTCATTGTATGCACTCCCTGACAATATAGACTCTGCGAGGTCCTCTGTTATTTTTCCGCCTAACCCCAATCTCCATGATGTCTCTATTATGTCATCGTATATGGCCCTTATTGTGTCAATATCCCTCTTTATCTCCTCTAATGACCTTTTTTCAAATCTTCTGCCTTTGTATGTATGGCAGAATGCACACTGATTCCATGGACAGTTTCTTGTGAACCGAACAAGGAGACTATAGGCCTCATTTGGCGGTCTTATGGGTCCTATCTCGTATCTTAAAGACCTGCTACTGCTGCTCATTTTTTTCAGGATGGATGGGGAATACAGGCGTAGACATCTTGGACATTATTTTTTTCCTTTTCTTACCCTGTGCTGACCGTTTTCTCTTCCTTATCAATTCTGTCTTTTTTGTATTAGATGGCATCTTTTAAACCTCCTGTCTTTAGGTTAATAAATATAGCATACAAAGTCATGCTGTTCAACAGTTTGGTTCCCCCGAAAAATAGATACAGGGTTTCATGTAACCTGTCTGCATTAATCAAACCCCTTTTGTTGTTGATGATATGAAATTTATGGTAGGCAGAGTATCCAAAAAAAGATATAAGGGTAGCAGGGTTGGGGCAAAAGGAGCTTGCAAGATTGGAGGTGTTGGGTAACAATACGACCATAAACCATAGTCGCTTGAGGGGATATTTGAGGTAACATCTGCAGATGCCATATATGACAGAATAGTCCATAATGCACACAAAATCATATTGAAAGAAGATAAGTCTATGAGAAAGATATATTCTAATTGACATAGGTCGAACACTTTTTTAAATTAAATATAACAGGTTGAGGATTAAAAAGACCATTCGGATAAAATCGGATTTAGTCTTCGAGGTGCTCGGAATAGACATTACCGCCTGAGAGGAAAGAGAATGTTAAAGATAGTCGGGTTGATTTTAAACTGAGATGATAGATTATGATCAGTGGTTTAAAAGATTTTTTTACACGAAGGATATGGGAAATAAATGTAGAAAATTTGCCTCGTTTAAAAGCCTTTGCAATCCGCTCAATCCGTATCCTGATTATTTCTGTCTATAGTTTTATTGAACATAAATCCTCAACGCAT
>JAGPMK010000056.1 GCA_018052995.1 Syntrophorhabdales bacterium
TCCACTAAAAGCATCATAACACAACTACAAAATGTTTAAAGAGGCAAAGCTAAGACAAGATTTATACTCTTGGGCAGACGGTTTTATTGCCTAATTGACTTGCTATTATAGCAAATTTAAGTTAAATATATTCCGTGAAGAGGGAAATTTGAAAGTTATAACTATTTCAAGATCGTATGGTTCTGCGGGCAGCCTTTTTGGAAAAAGGCTTGCCGAAAGATTAGACTTCAAATATGTAGATGATAACTTCATAAAATATCTAAAGACAAACAAAGAGGCATCTGTAATGCTCCTGAGAAACCTTGAGGATGAAAAATCACCTGATATCGCAGAAAGATTTACTGAATTAATACACGGCAAAAGTTATTTTAAAACTGCAATCACTGTTGCCCTTTATAGTCTCATATTAAAGAGAGATGTTGTAGTGGTGGGAGGTGGAGCACATCTCATCCTCGAGGAATACCCCTGCAAAATCCGACTCATGATTATAAGAGACATCAACGAAAGGGTGTTTGATATAATGCAGGAAAAGGGACTTACAGAAGATGAAGCTATAAATCTTGTAAACACAAAAGATAAGGAAAAAAAGAAATTTATTGAATTTTATTTTGACAGGGACATAAATGACCCCTTTTCATTCGATATAGTATTCAATGCAAGTACTGTAAAGCTTGAGCATGCCCTTGATATCATGGAATTATATTCAGAGCGTTTTTTCTCAAGGGTTGACCCTGAAGAAGCAAGGATATTTGCAGCAAAAAGGTTACTGGAGAACAGGGCGAAACTTGCCATAATGCATCACGGCCTTGCCTCCAAGAGCTGGGTACATTTTGAGGCACAGGCAGAGAATGTACTTGTTGTAAAGGGAGTAGTTGGTGGAGCAAAGGAGAAGGAAAAACTCCTTAAAACATTGTGGGGTCTCAAGGGTATAGCTAAGATTGTCGACCAACTTAAAATAGAGACCCTCTCCCGTTTAATTTATTAAATCTCTTTAACAAAGGCTAATAAAATGAAGTTAAAGCAACTTTGGATAATATTTATTTTTGCATTGATACCAAATATCATTTTTGCATCTGACAATGAGACATCATATGTATCTTTTCCTGTATGGACAACAGTTTTTTTTGTAATCCTCATACTTTCCATAGCGGTTATGCCCCTGATAAACAGTGAATGGTGGGGCAATAATTATAAATATGTATCTATAGGTCTTGCCATACCTGCTGCATTGATTGTATCATTCAGGGATTTCTCGCTTATTCTCCATACCCTTATGGAGTATATATCATTTATTATACTCATTGGCTCATTGTTTGTAATCTCAGGGGGCATTGTAATAAGGATTTCAGGAAGGGGAAAGCCGCTTTTAAATTCCATTATTATGCTCATAGGTGCTATATTTGCAAGTTTCATAGGGACAACAGGGGCAAGTATGGTGCTCATAAGGCCCCTAATAAGGATAAACAGATGGCGCAGGAATGTATCACACATATACATATTTTTTATTTTTTTGGTTTCCAATATTGGTGGATTATTAACCCCTCTTGGTGACCCTCCTCTATTTCTTGGTTTCTTAAAAGGTGTGCCATTTACCTGGACACTTAAACTTTTTCCCTGCTGGCTTGTTGCTGTATCCATACTCATATGTGTATTTTATATCCTTGATAAACATTTTATAAAGAAAGAACAGGTAGAAAAAATAATATCGCCAAAGAAGGTTGAGGGTGCTAAAAAACTTGAGATAAGGGGAAGGGTTAATTTTGTGTTGCTTGGCGCAGTGCTTGGTGCCTTTTTTCTTCCGAATATAATAAGAGAACTTGTTATGGCTGCCGCCGCTGTTCTATCTATTTATCTTACCCCTGTTGTCATTAGAGAAGAAAACGGTTTTACATATCATCCAATTATAGAGGTAGCAGTCCTCTTTATCGGCATCTTCATAACAATGATCCCTGCCCTGAAAATACTAGAATTGAGCGGGGACAAGCTTGGTGTGAACACACCATGGAAATTCTTTTGGGTCACCGGTGTCCTCTCAAGCTTTCTTGATAATGCGCCTACCTATCTTGTATTTGTAAGCACTGCTAAAAGCCTAGCAGTTTTAAATAAAATAACAGCAGGTCTTGTTGCAGGGGTTCCTGATATATTCTTACAGGCCATATCAGTTGGTGCTGTATTTATGGGTGCTAATACCTATGTTGGCAATGGACCTAATTTCATAGTAAAGGCAATATGTGAGGAGAATGAGATATCCATGCCATCATTCTTCAAATATATGGCGTGGTCTTTAATATTACTTATACCTGTTTTTATTATTATCACGTTCATCTTCTTTGTATAACCCCATTTTATTCGGAAGTTTAAAATTAATTGGGTTCAAGCAAAATAAGCTTATAGGCCTGCATCTTAGTCCCCAACAATCTTTACAGGCACCTTCTTTAGGCACATTAAACCATAATTCCTTCACAATTAAATTCGGCTATTTGAAAAAGTTATAGACACTGTCAACAAACCCCTCTCGATAGGTCTTACCTTTTTCAGGGTCATGGAAATCCTTTTCATTATAATTATCGACAAGTTCCTTCAGTGCCTCCTGTTCTTTTGCCCATCGATAAAGCCTCATAAAGTCTTCTTCCTGAGAAAAATCATTGTTGCCCAGGATAAAGCCTTTACATTTTTTACAGATAAAAGCCTCAAGGGAGTATGTATTTATAGGTTTATCAATATCATAATCATGCCAACACTGCCCCATAAGCCCTGTAAGAAATCTATCTCGCTCTTCGTTCATGCTCACCTCCTGCCTAATTTTATCATCAAAGATGCGCGCTATCAATAGCCAGTATTTAAATGTCATCTAAGTGTATATAGAATGCTATAACAAGGAAGAGGCTATAATTGACAATAATTTTAAGACTCCTCGCCCAATGTTGATGATGGATCTTTTCCATCGACTTGTTTTTTAAAATATTTGGCAAATATGCTATGATTAAATAATTATTAGGACGTTGAGGAGGACTGCAAAATGGATAAACAGACTATTTTTCATGAACTTGATCCCATATTTCATCCTAAGTCTGTGGCGCTCATTGGGGCATCAGCTAAGGAGGCAAAAATAGGCAGGGTGTTTATGGATCGGTTCCTTGAAATGGGGTTTCAGGGGTTATACCCAGTAAACCCAAATGAAAGGGAAATCCTTGGGCTAAAGGCCTATCCGTCAATACTTGATATCCCTGAACATATTGACATGGCATTTGTGGTCACCCCTCCCAAGGCAGTGCTCCAGGCTGTGAAAGAGGCTATAGCAAAGAGGGTAAGGGTAATTGTGATCGTTACCTCTGGTTTTGCAGAGGCAGGCAGTAGAGGCAAAGAATTGCAGGATGAGATAGCCCGTATTGCCCGTAAAGAGGGTATTCGTATATTAGGACCTAATTGTATTGGTATCTATTGTCCGGCCTCAAGGTTGCCATTTACTCTGGGGCAAGGCAAGACCCCAGGTTCAGTTGGGGTTGTTTCTCAAAGTGGTTTTTTTGCTGATTATCTTACCCATATTGCCACTGCCAATGGTATTGCCTTCAGCAAGGGGATTAGCTGTGGTAACGAGGCAGACCTTTGTGCAACGGATTTTTTTGAATATCTCGGGGAAGACCCTGAGACAAAATCAATTGTTGCTTACGTGGAGGGTATAAGGGAGGGAAGACGATTTTACACTATTTTAAAAGAGGTTTCTCAGAAAAAACCAGTTATCCTCTGGAAAGGAGGGATAACAGCGGAAGGTGCCCTGGCTGCTGCCTCCCATACAGGTGCCCTGGCTGGTTCTAGACAGATATGGAACGGGGCCTTGAGACAGGCAGGGGTTATCAGCGTTAATAGTTTTGAGGAGGTCCTAGATTCTCTCTATGCCCTTCATCTCCAGCCACTACCTGATGGAAGGAGGGTGGGTATTATTAGCGCGCCAGGGGGTATGGCAGTGGCAGCCACCGATGCCTGTCTTGAATTGGGTCTTGAGGTTCCTCAGTTTTCACCAACAACTGTTGAAAAACTTCGCAAGATGCTTCCCATAGTTGGAGGAAGTGCCAGAAATCCTGTGGATCTGAGTATGGTTTCTGGGTTTAATCCACGGTTTCATGGCGAAGCCTTGCAGATATTGGTCGAGGAAAAAAATGTAGATATGTTACTTCTTATTAGTGCCACCAGTGGCAAGCCTCTCTGCCAGATGATATCTGACGTAATGATGCCCACAAAGGTTAAGAAACCCCTTGCAGTTACTGTGATGAAAGGGACCCAACAATCAGTTATGGCTGATTTTCCACTGCTCTTGGAGAACGGCATCTCTGTTTACATGGATGCTGCAAGGGCTGTAAGGGCGCTGTCGAGGCTCTGGGAATATGCTAAATTCAGAAAGAACTCGTCTCTACACCAAAATGATGAAGCCCTTATAGATAGTGAGAGCAAGCCCCAGACATGTCATGAGGCAAGGGATATCATTAACAGTGCCCTTATACAAGGCAGATTTTCTCTATCAGAGCATGAATCAAAGGAGGTCTTGAGGGCATGGGGCATCCCGGTAAATGTGGAAAGATTGGCGCATAGTAGAATCGAGTTTAAGAAGGCCTTAAGTGAAATTGGCTTTCCTGTGGTCATAAAGGCAGGTGCTCAAGATCTCAGCCATAAGACCGACAGAGGTCTTGTCTATGTAAATATCCGGAATGAACAGGAGGCCGTGGATGCCTTGATGCAAATAGAAAAGATTTTAAGTGATGAATCTCCCCCTGTCCTTGTTGGAGAGATGATAAAGGGGTCAAGAGAGATTGTCGTTGGTCTTATCAGGGATAAACAATTTGGCCCCTGTGTAATGTTTGGACTAGGAGGAATACTTACAGAGGCGTTGAAGGATAATACCTTTCGCGTGGCACCGGTAAGCTATAAGGAGACCCTCGCCATGTTCGAAGAGATAAGGGCCCGGGATATCTTAAAAGAGTTTAGAGGAATGCCACCTGCGGATCTTGATAGCCTTGCCCGAATAATTATGAAGGTAGGTCAGATAGGATTAGAGCATGAGGAAATCAGAGAGATTGATATTAATCCTGTGATTCTATCAGACAAAGGGCCTGTGGCAGTGGATGCCCTGATTGTGCTTGATAGCCAGAAATTAACACAGGGAAATTAAGCAGGTTCCAGCAACATCTCAATATAGCTTGATGGGTGAGGCATTAGATGTTATATACAATTTTTAGGAGGAACTATTTTAGGATTAATTATTCTGCTCCTTTTTGGTTTTATTACAGGCTGCTTGGTGGGAATGTTTGGTGGTGGCGGTGGTTTTTACTTTGTGCCTGTTTTGACACTTTTATTTAACGTTCAAGCACAGGTCGCGGTATCCACATCGCTTGCAGCAATCATACCAACTACCATCAGCGCATCAATAAGTCATTATCGGCATGGAAATCTAAATATATCTGTAGGAATACTCTTAGGGATAGGTGGGATAATGGGCGCCTGGCTTGGTACTTATATATCGAGTCTTATGTCGCCTAATCTTTTACAAAAGGTCTTTGGTGTATTTATGCTTCTCATGGGTATCCAGATGTCTTTTTCTGCCAAAAAGAGATTAAGAGGGGGACAAACAGGTTTCAGGCAAATAAGCGGGTTTACGATTGCGCTTGCCCTTCTATTTGGGCTTCTTTCTGGCATCATGGCTGGGCTCTTTGGACTCAGCGGAAGCCCCCCTGTCATTGCAGGGCTCTACGTTTTGAATCTTCCTGTTAATATGGTGATAGGGACATCCACGTTTGTTCTTCTCTTTAACAGTATATCAGGTCTTATAGGGCATCTTCTTATAGGTCAATTTGATTGGAGATTAGCCCTTTTTCTTTCATTAGGAGCAGGTACAGGCGCATTTTTTGGGCCTATGTGGCTTGGTAAGATAAAGAAAGGCACCCTTGAGAGGATCTATGGCCCTATCTTTATCCTATTGGTGCTGTTTTTAGGGGTGCTGATGATCTTTCGGTGAGGGTTTCCTTTTATGTTTGCCTATTCAAGACGGGTAATAATTTACAAAATACCTGGTAAATTGCTATAAGGTAAAGGTAGAGGAAATAACAATTTTATTCACTGGAGGTGTTTTATGACAGAAAAAAAGGTATTTGGGCATAGGGTGGTTGGAAGGATTATAGGGCTCAAGGGTTCTTGCAATGCCGGGCATAAGGTGGGGGATGAGTTTGAATTAAGCGGGCATGACACTGCTGGCTTATGCGGATTTTTCTACCATGACATCTTTCCTTATATCATAATGCTTCAATTTGGGGGAGGCTTTCCTGCTGAGTGGGGAGATCCAGATGTCATTGAGTTGGAATGTATGGATAGAGCCAATGCCCTGCAGATCAGGCTTACCCGGATAAGAAGAGAGGGATAAGAATAAAAACACTACGCAGGCAAAGATCCATAAGGAGGAAAACCCATGAAGATTGTAAGTATCATTGGAAGCCCCCATGGGGAGAAAGGGAATACAGGAAGGCTACTTGGAGAGGTCTTGAGGGGTGCGGAAAGTCAAGGTGCAATGTGTGAGATAATCGCCCTACGCGGTGATTCCGTAAAACCATGCCTTGGCTGTGACCAATGCCACAAAAAAGGTCGTTGTCCTCAAAATGATGAGTTTGAATCCATTAAAGAGAAGATGCTGGCTGCAGATGGAATAATACTGGCTACACCCAATTATATCTTCCATGTCAGTGCGCAATTAAAGGTGTTTATTGACCGTTGTTCCAGCCTTATTCACTGCATAGCCCTTGATGGCAAATACGGGGCCAGTGTGGTAACCTCCGGAGGAGGTGATGAGAGTCCTATCGTCCAATATCTTCATGACTTTCTCATACTAACGGGTGTTACGCCTGTGGATGCTGTGTGGGCAACCATGGGAACTACTGGTAAATACAAACAACTTCCTGAAACATGGTGTGAACAGGCTTTTAATCTAGGCAGAACATTGGTTAAGGCCTGGGAGGAGAAAAGGCGGTTTATAATGGTAGAAAAGGTTAAAGAGAAACATCGGGAAAGGATGCAGGAATTGATTAACTACTACAAGGAGGAATGGCCCTATGAATATAACGTCTGGAAGGAGCGGCTATAAAAAACAATTAAACAAAGAAGAGGTGCGATCATGGAAAGCAAGATAGCCCAGGCACTCAACTTAAAATACCAGCCTGTTGCCATCCTCTGGACCGATGACAGGCCCGAAAAGGCTATGAGTTTTAAGCAGGGCAGATGGGGTTGTGTTATGTGGATGCTGGCAAGTGCTGCAAAGGGGAGAACAGCTGTTTTTGATAAAGACACCTATGGTTGCTGGGGTGGTGGGGTTGGCCTGGGATTTGGGAATCAGTATCTCCATTTCCCAGGTGGACTTGAATGTTTCTATTACTTTTTGTCCACAGGCAATGATAACTGGGAGATTGGTAGGGCTATGGCAGAAAAATTGGGGTCTCTGGTGGGCAAAGAATTTCTGGAGGATTTCTGCCATGGGGAGGGATATATGAAGTCCCCGGAACTGGTAAAGCGTTTCATTGATGCCCTACCTATCATGGAGGTCCCTAAAAAATATGTAGTCTTTAAACCCTTAACCGATATCGATCCTGATAAAGAACAGCCCCAGGTGATTGTGTTCCTTGTAAATCCGGATCAACTTTCTGGCCTTGTGGTCCTTGCCAATTATGGTAGGGGGGACAACGAGAACGTAATCATCCCCTTTGCCGCCGGATGCCAGCAAATAGGAATATTACCTTACAGGGAGGCACGCTCAGAGCGTCCCCGGGCAGCAGTAGGCTTAACAGACCTCTCTGCAAGGAACAACCTAAAAAGGCAGCTTGAGAGGAATGTATTTACCTTTTCCGTTCCATGGCAGATGTTTAAGGAGATGGAAGAGAACGTTTACGGGAGCTTTTTAGAGAAACAGACATGGAGGTCACTAAAGGAACCTGATAAGCAGTGAACTTAAAGATTATAAACCTGAAACAAAAAGTCATGACTACTATACACAGGATTGAGATCCCTGTACCCTTTCCAATAGGCTCGGTTAACTGCTATTTCATTGAAGACTCGCTCCCTACCCTGATTGATGCTGGTTTCTATTCAGAGGATTCCTTGAGGCGGGTCAGCCTTGCTCTTGAAAAGATAGGGTACAGATTCTCCGACATCAGGCGAGTCCTCCTTACCCATGGACACATAGATCATGTGGGGCTTGCCGGGGAGATATTCAGGATAAGTGGCGCAGCAATCTTTATCCATCCTATGGATAGGAATAAAATCACCTGGGGCACAGAAAAGAAGGCCGACGAAAAAATGGAGGGTTTTACCCGATTTTTAAGAAAGGCAGGCGTGCCGAAAATCCTGATACAGACACTCGCTAATCAGGTGAGCGGGCATTTGAAAAAATTTTTTCCGGAAGAGTTTGATGTCAAATATATTGAAGACGGAGAGAATTTTGCCTTTGATGGGTTTTCTCTAAGGGTGCTTTTAACCCCTGGGCACACATCAGGCTCGGTCTGCTTTTTTGATCCCATGGAGAGGAGGCTCTTCTCTGGAGACCACCTTTTAGAAAATATTAGCCCCAATCCTTTAATAGAAATCGAAAACCAGGACAAAGGCAGGGACTATAAGAGCCTTTCCTCTTATCTAAACTCCTTAGAGATTATAAGAAATCTGGATGTGGCATCGATTCTACCAGGACATGGCCCCCCGTTTTCGAATCATCACAAACGAATCAATGCAATAATAGACCACCATCGTATGCGCAAGGAGGAGATCCTGAATATTTTAAAAAACTACAGCGAAGGGCACGGAATGACACTTTTTGCAATCAACCAACAGCTGTTCTCTGATCTTGAAGGCTATGACATATTTCTCGGTCTTTCAGAGACCCATGCACACCTACAAATACTCGAAGGAGAGGGCCTGGTCAGGTCTCATCAAGAACAGGGGAGACAATTATATAGCCTAAATCCTCCCCCATGATCGCCTGTTTCTATTCCTCCATCAGCCTTTCCTTTTAACCTTTTTTCCAGGTTTATCTCTTTTTTTAGGAAATGTAATTAGCCTGTATAGATATTTTCATCTCCGGTGCCTG
>JAGPMK010000018.1 GCA_018052995.1 Syntrophorhabdales bacterium
ATCGACGGGGAGGTTTGGCACCTCGATGTCGGCTCATCGCATCCTGGGGCTGAAGTAGGTCCCAAGGGTTTGGCTGTTCGCCAATTAAAGCGGTACGTGAGCTGGGTTTAGAACGTCGTGAGACAGTTCGGTCCCTATCTGCCGTGGGCGTAGGATAATTGAGAGGGTCTGTCCCTAGTACGAGAGGACCGGGATGGACGGACCTCTAGTGCACCAGTTGTCACGCCAGTGGCATGGCTGGGTAGCTATGTCCGGAAGGGATAACCACTGAAAGCATCTAAGTGGGAAGCCTGCCTCAAGAATAGTTATCCCGTCTGGTAGCAATACCAGGCTAAGACCCCACGAAGACCACGTGGTTGATAGGCTGATGGTGTAAGCGTAGTGATACGTTGAGCCTACCAGTACTAATAGGTCGAGCGCTTGACCATTAATCTAAATCAGCATGTATAGTTGTCGTTAAAAAAGTTTTATTTGTCAGGCTGTAGCCTATATTAGGTTGACAGGCTTGAAAAATTTTCCCGGTAACTATAGCGGAGGGGCCACACCCGTACCCATCCCGAACACGGAAGTTAAGCCCTCCAGCGCCGATGATACTGCAGGGGAAACTCTGTGGGAAAGTAGGTCGTTGCCGGGTTTTTTTATTTTAAATCATCTATTATGTATCCCAAGAAGGGGGAATGTATTAGCGAAAAAATCAGCTAATATATAGTATTCGACTGCATTTACCCTGTTAGCTTCGAACTGTTTTTTGCCGACTTCCTGTCAGTTAGTTAAATTGGAGACCTTTCTCTACCATGCAATACCAGGCCATGTCTCACCGTTGCCCTTCTTGTTCATGGGGGACATTTAGCACATATAGATCTGAATTGCATGGTGCTTAGATATCTGTCACCCCTGTCAGGCAGGATAACCACTATTGTACCCTTATTGATGTTTTTTGCAATTTTTATTGCTATAGCTACTGCCGCACCACTCGAGGTCCCCACAAATATACCCTCTTGTTGGGCAAGCATCCTTGTTGCCTCGAATGCCTCGCCATCTTCCACCAAATACCTTTCGTCAAGGATGGAGGGGTTGAATATCTTTGGCACCATAGACTCTGTCATGTTTTTCAAGCCCTGGATGGTATGTCCCATGACAGGCTCAACGCCTACTATCTTTATATGAGGGCTGACAGTCTTAAGGTATCTTCCCGTTCCCATAAGCGTCCCTGTTGTGCCCATACCAGCTACAAAATAATCTATATTCCCATTGGTCTGTCTGTATATCTCAGGGCCTGTAGTCTCAAAATGGGCTAAAATATTATCAGGGTTCTCATATTGATTGGGCATATAGTATTTGCCTGGCTCTTCCTCAAGGAGTTTGTGTGCCCTCTTTATGGCGCCATCTATGTTTTCTCTTGCTGGCGTTAAAAAAACATTTGAACCAAGACCTTCAAGTATTAGCCTCCTTTCAGTGCTTACACACTCAGGCATGCAGAGATCTACCTTGTATCCTTTTGCTGCACCGATCATTGCAATGGCAATGCCTGTGTTCCCAGAGGTGGGCTCAAGTATTATCTTATCCTTTGTGAGCTCCCCCCTTTCCTCAGCCTTTTGAATCATATAGAGCGCTGGACGGTCTTTTATCGATCCTCCGGGGTTACAACCCTCGAGTTTACACATAATCCTAACACCAGGTTTTCTATTTATATTCATAAGCTCTACAAGGGGCGTGTTGCCAATTGCCTCAAGTATATTCATATACCCGACCTCCAGTTCATAGAATTAGCCGAAAGAATAACAGAATAATAGCCTTGAAACAAGGTATATTTAAAGCATTTTAAAGATAAAGACATCAAGGTGTAAGAAAATTATTAAAGGCATTGAATTTAAGTTAATTAAGTTTTATCTTTTTAATGAAAATAATCATGAAGGTAACAGAATATTGCAAGGATTGTTTAAGGGGTCTTATAGATAGGACATGCAGGCTTTCTAATGCAGGGATTGAGGTCTTATATGAGTGTAACAATATCCTTGAAAGGCTATGGGTGATGGGTATGACCCCCCCTGCAATAGCAAACAGTATATTACATTACATAAAAGAGAGGACCGGTGTTTATGATCCCTATATTCATATGAAGGACAGGGAATTATCTATTGCAAAAAAGGCTGTATCAGATCTGGAGGGTTTTTTTATAAATGACCTTGAGGATGTTGTTAAATTTTCTGCTATAGGCAATTCTACAGACATATTTCCTGATACCCATGGGGGTTTTATAAACCCTGATAAATTAGAGTTCTATGGAGACATAGATATAATAGATCATGAGATTAACAGGACAGGGGGTGAGGCACTCATACTAGGGGATAATATAGGTGATTTTTTCTTTGATGTGAGGTTGATTAGGTTTCTTGAGGAGAGGGAAAAAAAGGTATATTATGCAGTAAAGGGGCATCCTGTCCAAAATGACCTATCCGTTGAGGATGTTTATAGATATGGATTTGATAAAATATTTAAAAATTTTGTCTCTACAGGAACGGATAAGGTGGGCATTGAACAGGATAATATGAATGGTATACTACGGGAGCTATGGGAAAAAGATGCCCTTGTTATTGCAAAGGGTATGGGTAATTACGAGACTATCTCAGAGCTTACAGGGGAAAGAAGGGTAATACATATCATGAAGATTAAATGCCCTGCAGTAAGCAGAGATATCTCGTATCCAGAGGGAAGTTATGTTGCAATTGTTCGTTAATTTTAATAAAATGGAGCATATTTTAAAAGGTGATAGATATGGGAACCAAGAAAGATTACTATGAGATCTTAGGTGTTTCAAAAAATGCAACTGAAGAGGATATCAAAAAGGCATACAGGAAGCTTGCCTTAAAATACCATCCCGATAGGAATCCTAATAATAAAGAGGCAGAGGAGAGATTTAAAGAAATAAGTGAGGCGTATGCGGTCTTGAGTGATAAAGAGAAGAGGAAACAATATGATACATACGGTATGAGTGGATTCCAGCAGAGGTATACAGAGGAGGATATATTTAGGGGATTTAATCTTGGAGACCTCTTCAGGGACCTTGGTTTTGGAAGTGGCGATATCTTCAGCACTATATTCGGAAGACAGACGGGTAGGGCTGGAAGACAAAGACAACAACAGCAATACTATGACTTTGGCGACTATATCTCCAGGGAACAGCGGCCTGGGGCAGGACTCGACCTCCACTATGAGCTTGAGATTCCTTTTATGGATGCCGTAAGGGGAGGGACAAAGAGGGTGTCCTTAGCAAGACAAACAGGTGTGGAGGAGGTAGATGTCAAGATACCAAGGGGTATAGAATCAGGAAAGAAGCTTAGATTAAAGGGAAAAGGCAATATAGATCCCTATTCAGGCAGGTCAGGAGATCTTTATATAACGATAAAGGTTGGTGAGCATCCTGTATTTAAGCGTTCAGGGAATGATATAATAGTGAAAAAGACAGTCAAATTAACCGATGCTATCCTTGGAACTGAGATAGAAGTTCCCTCTGTAGATGGTCCAAAACAGGTAAAAATTCCACCTGGCGCAAAAAAGATAAGGCTGAAGGGGCTTGGTGTCCCTGATGAAAAAGGCGGTAGAGGGGACCAGTATGTGGAGATAGATGTGGAGATACCAAAGAAGATAACAGAGAGCCAGAGAAGATTGCTCGAGGAATTGAGGAGAGAAGGCCTTTAATGTTGCCGAGAAGACATATCCTGGATGTATGGGAGTTTGTGAAGGACGAGGGGGAACTCCTCTCGATGGCAACAATCAACCTTGCCATAGACGCAGTTAAGTTTATGGAAAAAACAGAAAAGAGAGACCATCTTGTGGAGGCCCTTGAACTCAATGAATTCATCTGCTACATGTTTCCCATGAAAAGACCTGGTAACAGGTCGCTTCTTTTTCATGTGATCTCAGATTTAATAGGTCTTCTCATGTATGGGGTGCCAAGAAAGACAAGGCACAGCCTCGAGATAATAGAGACCATTAACTATTCTGAAAAGAGCATGAGGGTTTATCCTGTTATCGAGGTATGGAATGCCTTAAAAGAACATATATACACAAAAAAGCACGGTTCGGCAAGCATCATAGATGGTTTTATAAAAAAGATAAGGATAGAGATGGATGCTCTTGAACGCTACCCATTTGTTGAGGATATCTTTTTTGAATCAAAAAATGCACTGAAGAGCTGGTTGCCCTCCTTCTCCAGATACTATGATAAAAGAGGAAAAACTATTCAGCAGGCCTATGAGAAATGGTGGAATGTCTGGAGATGCAAAGAGGATAAGGAATCTGTTTTAAGAGGTATGTTAGATAGGTTATGTATTCAGGCAGAGACAGAATATGAGATAAAACTTGACGCTGACAGCATATTTTTATCTATAATGAAGGATACTGTTGGAAATAAAGAAGAGAATAATTATTTTTCCAGGTGGTATAGAGAGGGCGTAAATTTATTGTTAAAAATTTAATTTGCCATATTGACAAAACCCCCTATCACTCTTATACTAATTTTAGCAATCAAATTAAATAATGGCTAACAATTAAAAAAAACAAATTGAAAGGAGTGTGGTAGAATGAAGATTAAGCCATTACAGGACAGGATTCTTGTCAAGAGGATTGAAGAGGAGGAAAAGACAAAGGGAGGTATCATAATCCCGGATGCTGCAAAGGAGAAGCCACAGGAGGGCAGGGTCATTGCAGTAGGTGATGGTAAGGTGCTCGAGAATGGGACAAAGGCACCATTGACTGTAAAGGTAGGAGACAAGATACTCTTCGGAAAATACTCAGGCACAGAGATCAAGATCGATGGCGAGGAGCATCTAATCCTAAGAGAGGACGATGTCCTGGCAATAGTTGAAGAATAAGTAAAGGAGGGAGAATAGAATGGCAAAAGAGATTAAATATGATCAGGCAGCAAGGGAATCACTGTTAAAGGGTGTTAATACCCTTGCAGATGCAGTGAAGGTGACATTAGGCCCAAAGGGCAGGAATGTAATACTTGAAAAATCCTTTGGTTCACCGACAGTAACAAAGGACGGTGTAACCGTTGCAAAAGAGATAGAGTTAGAGGATAAGTTCGAGAACATGGGTGCCCAGATGGTAAAAGAGGTGGCAAGTAAGACAAGCGATGTGGCAGGCGATGGCACAACCACAGCAACTGTCCTTGCCCAGGCAATATACCGTGAGGGTGCAAAGCTTGTTGCCGCAGGGCACAACCCCATGGAGCTAAAAAGAGGTATTGACAAGGCAGTTGAGGTAGTGGTGGAGGAGCTTAAAAAATTTTCAAAACCCACTAAAGACCAGAAGGAGATCGCCCAGGTAGGAACAATTTCCGCTAATAACGACGAGACCATCGGTAAGATTATAGCAGAGGCAATGAGTAAGGTTGGCAAAGAGGGTGTAATCACAGTCGAAGAGGCAAAGAGCATGGAGACAACCCTTGAGATTGTTGAGGGTATGCAGTTTGACAAGGGTTATATCTCACCCTATTTTGTCACCAACCCTGAAAAGATGGAGGCGGTTCTTGATGAACCCTTGATACTTATCAATGAGAAAAAGATAAGCAGTATGAAGGATCTCCTGCCAATCCTTGAACAGGTGGCAAAGATGGGAAAAACCCTTCTCATAATAGCCGAGGATGTGGAGGGTGAGGCACTAGCAACACTGGTGGTTAATAAACTCAGGGGAACGCTTAAGGTTGCAGCAGTGAAGGCACCTGGTTTCGGCGATAGGAGAAAGGCAATGCTCGAGGATATAGCCATCCTTACAGGTGGCCAGATGATATCCGAAGAGCTTGGTATTAAACTCGAAAGCATTACCTTCAAGGACCTTGGCTCAGCAAAGAGGGTAGTAATAGATAAAGACAACACCACAATAGTGGATGGCGCTGGAGATAAGAAGGATATTGAGGCAAGGGTAAAACAGATTAGGGCCCAGATTGAGGAGACAACCTCTGACTATGACAGGGAAAAACTCCAGGAAAGACTTGCAAAACTCGTGGGCGGTGTCGCAGTTATCAATGTGGGTGCAGCAACAGAGACAGAGATGAAAGAGAAAAAGGCACGCGTTGAGGATGCCCTTAATGCCACAAAGGCCGCTGTAGAAGAGGGTATTATACCTGGTGGTGGGGTGGCATTCATAAGGTGTCTGCCAAGCCTTGAGACACTTAAATACGATGGCGAGAGACAGTTTGGTGTGAATATCGTGAAGAAGGCACTTGAAGAGCCTCTCAGGTGGATTGCCCAGAACGCAGGCCATGACGGATCCATTGTTATTGAGAAGGTAAAAAATAACAAGGGTAATTTCGGTTTTGATGCAGCTGCAGAGGTCTACGTAGAGGATATGATGGATGCAGGCATTATTGACCCGACAAAGGTTGCAAGGACTGCGCTTCAGAATGCTGCATCTGTTGCATCCCTGTTACTCACCACAGATGCCATGGTAGCAGAAAAACCAAAGGAAAAACAGATGCCCATGATGCCACCGGGCGGTATGGGTGGAATGGAGGGCATGTATTAAGATTTAAAGAGGGGCAGTATGGCAGGAGACCTCTCCTGCCCTTCCCCTGATATACCCGAAGTATATCTTACAGACAGGCAGATTCCCCTGTGCCTTTAAGTCCTGGGCAATATCAATAAGCCTTTTGAATTTAAAACCCCTTGATAGAGATTTCAAGATAAATGCATCGAGAAGATGACCCCACCTCTTTCCCTCGAGTTCTGCATGGATCGTAAGTATGTTAAGCCCCTTTTTAAGAGAGCCTGTAAAATAATCTGATAGGGTCTCTTGGTTATCTCCCTCAATACCAACAACCTCATCAAGGGTAGGGAGTGTAGATGGGATCTGAATGATGTTGAACCTCCTGTTGTCCATAACTGGCAAGAAAGGCATCTCTCCCCTTGTATCGCTGGAATATACAAACCCATTCTCCTGGAAAAAATTCAGGGCATGGGCATTTATCATCCATCCTGGTGCAGCGAATGAAAGGGGGTCTCTACCTGTTATCTCCTTGTAAACCCTTGTTGATTCCCTTAATATTGTCTCTGTTTGCCCTCTGTCGAGATTTTTTATATGGTCATGCCAGTCCACATGGTTATATCCATGTATGCCCACCTCATGGCCTTGGTCGATAATTGTCCTTATTATGTCTGCACCCTTCCTTGCTATTTCAGGACCTCTAATGAGTATCCCATAGAGGAGTGTTCTTATACCGTATGTCTGCAACACACCTACCCGGCCCGCCTTTTTCAAAAACCCCTTTCTTGTCCATACCCTTTTTACTGTCCTGCCTGTGTCATCTCTGCCCATAGGGATGAAAAAACTTGCCTTTATATTGTATTTTTTAAAGATAGAGGCAAGTTGAGGGACACCCCTTTGCATCCCCAGATGGGTATCCACATCTACCTTGACCCCAATGATGTTATTTATGTCCGAGCTATTCAATGATCTTAAGAACCTTTGCCCCCCTTATCTTTCTGTTTTTAAGTTCATTTAGGGCAGTATTGGCATCCTCGAGCCTATATATCTGAACCTCAGGCTTTATTGGAATCTGTGAAGCCAGCTCGAGAAACTCTGCGATATCCTGTCTTGCCACATTGGCAACACTCTTTATCTCCTTTTCATGCCAGAGGTGTGTTGGATAATCTATTTTTAAAAGGCAATCCCTGTCGTGCAACTCTTTTCTTATGGCATTTATAACAAGCCTGCCACCCTTCTCAAGATTTTTTAGTCCCTCCATAATAGGAGACCACACAGGGGTTGTATCAATAGCACAATGGATCTTTTCAGGAGGTCTGTCTTCTATATCTCCTGCCCAGTATGCGCCAAGCTCCAGTGAGAATCTTCTTTCCTGTTCGCTTCTGGCAAATGCAAATACCCTTGAATCAGGGTATCTGTGGCGTGACATTTGCAGAACGATGTGGGCAGAGGCGCCAAACCCAATAAGCCCCAGGTTCATCCCATTCTTGATGCCTGTGAGCCTTAAAGAACGATAACCTATAGCCCCTGCACACAAAAGGGGGGCTGCCTCAGTATCTGAGAAGACCTCTGGTATCTTGAAGGCAAAATCCTCTTTCACTGTCATATATTCTGCATATCCTCCATTAGCATCCCTCCCTGTTGCCCGAAACTCTTCGCAGAGGTTTTCATTGCCTTCCCTGCAGAAGCGGCATCTACCACAGGATGAGTAGATCCAGCCAACGCCAACCCTCTCCCCCTCTCTGAGTCTGTGGGTATCCCTTCCTTTTTTTTCAACAAAACCAATAACCTGGTGTCCCAGTATTACAGGAAATTTTGGAGGCGGCGTCCTTCCCTCGATCTCATCGAGTTCAGTATGGCAGACCCCGCATGCAGAGACCCTTATGAGGACCTCATCTTCCCTGGGCTCCGGGACTGGCATATCAGCAGGTTTTAAGGGATTAATCCCATCATTAAGGCTATATATCCCATCCAGAATCATTGCCTTCATTAGAAACTCCTTGTTTAATTGTTATTTTTCCGTAAATGTTACGACCTCTTTTTCCTCAAGCTCTATTATCTCTGACGGCTGGTCTTTACTTAATTCAACCACCTCATATATCTCTACAGGTTTGCTCTTACCCTTAACCGCCACCCTATCAAGACCTCTTACCCGGACATGCCAGATAGTTCCATCTTTTATCTTATCCTTTATCTTTTCAAATGTAGATTCTGTAATAATTATATTTGTGTTATATTTTCTTGTTAGACCCTCAACCCTTGCGCCGAGATTCACATTGTCACCAATAACAGTATAATCCATTTTTTTACCCTCCGCACCTATGTTCCCCACAATAACCTCTCCAGTATTTAAGCCATAGCCTGCATCAAGAGGAGTCTTACCCTCAGATATCCACTTTTGCTGGAGTTCTTTAAGCCGTCTTACCATGTGGAGGGCACACTTTATAGCCAGTTCAGCATGGTTCTCCTGTGGTATAGGCGCATTCCAGAATGCCACAATCTCATCCCCAACAAACTTATCAAGGGTCCCATCCCATTTAAAGATAATATTTGTCATCTCAGCGAGATACTCATTGAGCATCCTTACAACCTCTTCTGGCCCATGTTTTTCAGAGAATGTGGTAAAACCCCTTATGTCGGAAAAAAATACAGTTACCTCTTTTCTTTCGCCGCCCAGTTTGGCAAGCTTCGGGTTTTTTATGAGCTCATTGACAACCTTTTCAGTAACATAGCTTGAGAACATACCCCTGATGCGTTTTGCATATCGCTCTTCAGTGGCATACCTATATGCAGTTATGAAAAAATATGTAATTAGTATGTTGCTACTTGAGTAGCTGAGGGTTATCCATAGATTTTTCCAGAAAAAGAAATAATAGGCAACAAGGGATAACAAGGCAATGAAGACAAAGGCACATAAGGCGCCATATAATGCCCTAAGCCTTACTATGAGGATAGAAAAGAGTACCCCTGATAAGAGTATAATTATGACATTTGTCAGGTTAGTAGTCTTATAGATGAAATCCCTCTTAAGTATGGATGCTATGACGTTTGCATGTTTTTCTATACCAGGCATGGCAGCCGATGTTGGTGTGACCCTAAGGTCGTATATGCCCACGGCTGTAGCCCCAATAAGGATTATTTTATCCTTTATAGTAGAGGGCTTTACCCTGTCTTCAAGGATATCTACCATTGACACAAATGGGAATGTCCCCTCAGGGCCATAGTAATGTATAAGCACCCTTCCCCAGAAATCAGTGGGTATAAAGCTGTCACCAAGCTGGACACCCTGTGTTGCCTTCAAGGTCATTGCCTCAATGGGGAGACCAAGATACATCCTTGTTGCCTGCAGGTCTATGGATGGAAAGAGTTCTCCATCAAATTCTACGGCCATGACCTCCCATCTAAGGACACCGTCTCTGTCAGGCATCATATTGATATAGCCTAGTACCTTTGATGCATCAAGGAGTGTCTTTACAGGCACAAGGACACTCTGGGCGCTGATAGGTGGGAATATCTTGAAGTAGTCTGCGTTTCTTATGATAGGAAAGGCATTATCGTATAGGACATCCTCTGTAATCTTTGTTTTTTTACCTTTAAAATCAAAGACAATGGGGAGTATCACATTACCAGCATTGGCAATGGATTTTGCAAGGATCTCATCATCCCTTGATGATTCACTGAATATTATATCCATCATGATAACCCTCGCGCCCATTGAACTGATTTTATCAATAATCTGGGCAATTCTTGATCTGTCCCAGGGCCACCTTCCAAATTTTTTAAGGCTGTAGTCGTCTATTGCCGCTATGATAACCTCGGGGGGCGGCGATGTCTTTCCCCTTACCTTGTATCTTGTATCGTATATAAGCAGTTCAAGCTGCTCCAGTGGCAGGAGCCGCATTATGGCAAAGAATGAAAAGAGAAGTGAGATAAAAACACCTATTGCTACGGGGATTATAATCCTTTTCATCTAATCCTGTTATCTTTTTTGTATCTCATAATCCTGTAAGATTTAGAGATTAGAAAGACCCTTAAGCAGCTCCATAGCCTTTAATGCCTCTTTATCATTTAAGCTCCCGAGCCCACAGCTCGTGGTTATAAGTATTGATTTATCATCCCCTGTTTTTTTTATATCCTCAAGATTTTTTCTGAATCTTTTTAACAGATCAATCATATCACCTATGGATTTTTCAAGGACCATCTCAGATGACGGCACCACACCAGGCGATATAATACCACCCCTTTTAATAAAATCTTTTAGTTCTTGCTGAAAATAGAATATGGTATCCATATAGTTGAAGGCATCATAATTTATTATATCAATATTACACCCCAGAAGCACAGACCAGTCTGTATTGCCACAGCAGTGGATGCCTGTTTTTGCGTCAATCCCCTCTATGACATCATTAAATATGGATATTGTCTCTTGCTTCCCGATAGATACATATGCTGTCCCAAACGAGACCATATAGGGCTCGTCAAAGAAGATTATGACATCCTTGTCAGGATAAGATGACCTTATTGTCTCTACCATCCATTGTGCCTTCATATGCAGTGCCTTTTTAATGATGTCAAAAAAGGCAAAGTTATATATAATGGGGACCCCCTTATCATCCTTTAAACCAAGTCCCATGCTGAAGGGCCCTGTAAGCTGACCCTTTATAGACTTAACGCTGCCAGATATATCCTTTAGCCTTTCAAGAAATCTATAAAACCCAGGGGCTAACCTATCAGATATGGCAAAGGCATTGAGATTATTCTCTGCTACATCTTCATAGAATCTCTCTATGCCATCTGTTTCCTGAGTATTGACAAATACAGAATTTTTTTTACTATCCAAGACAATACAGGGGACTGATTCAAGGAATGGGGAATACATATTTTCATCTGGCGACCTTTTAGGGAGCTGAGGCCAAAACGGTATCTCTGCACAGGTAGAAAATATAATATCCAGTGCCCTGTCTATATCTGTAAAGGGAAGGCTCCCTATGCCTGTAATCATCTATTACACCTCCATCAATGGTTATTTATCCTGTCTATCAACCTTATAAATTCCTTACAACTTCTAACACACCTGATTTTTCCTGTAAAGTATTTATTAATTCAGGTCATCCCTTTTCTTCCATCTTTTATGGGAGGCTATGGCAAATCTGTGGGATTCATCCCTTATCTTCACGATGGTCTTGAATACAGGGGAGAACGACGGCATAAGAACAGGATTTTTCCTCAAGGGGATATATATGAGGTCTTTCATGGCATGTCTTCTTTCATCCTTGGCAATACTTATTATATCTATGTCTATGTTCATCTCCCTCAATACCTTAAGGGCTGATGAGAGTTGGGCTTTTCCGCCGTCAATTATAATAAGGTCAGGCAGTGGCATAATCTTTGGGTCTTTTAGGCGTCTTGAGATAACCTCCATTATTGATGATGTATCATCCATAGCGGAAGGGCCTTTTATATGGAAGACCCTGTATCCATTCTTTTTGGGTTTAAAGGATTCAAATACAACCATTACACCAGTAGGATTTTTTCCATGGGTATGAGATATGTCATAGGCCTCTATCCTCAACGGCTCTTTTTTGAGGTGGAGCATGGCCTTAAAAGATCTTTCAAGGGGAACCCTTTCTTTGTCCTCGTACAGATTTTCAACTGCCAGCGCAATGATGCGGCTAGTGGACGGGTCTTTTTGGCTTTTTATTTTAGTGATAGTATTTTTTCTCTCCCTGAGGAAATCCGCAAGGAGATTTATATCCCCTGTCTCCTGAGATAGGATAATCTCTTCAGGGGCCGGCCTTGAGCTGTAGAACTGAAAAAGAAGGGAGGATATGGCATCATCAATAAAATCTGATATATAAGGCTGGCTGAAGGTTTTTTTGGAAATAAGGACACCCCTCCTGAAGTTTAAAACAACAGCCTTTAGCGTGCCCTCTTCGCCAAGGAATCCCCACACATCCCTGTTTTTTCCCAGATGTTCATGGACATTCTGTTTTTCTACAAGCCTTTCAATCGCCATGTATCTGTCTTTAAGGATTTTTGCATCCTCAAACCTCCACTCTGCGGCTGCCCTTTCTATCTGTTTTGATAGATTTTGAAGCAGTTTTCTGTCTCGTCCTGAGAGAAAATCTATAAGCTCAGATACCATGTCTCCATACGCCTTTTTATTGATCTTTTCCTCACATGGCGCAGGGCACCGACCCATCTGAAAAAGGATACACGCCCTTTTTCTCTTCCTGAATACAGTTTTCTTACATCTTCTCACTGGATATATTGCCTGGACGATCTTTAGGATCTCCTTTATATCCCCTATACCTGGATAAGGCCCGAAATATATGGCTCCATCATCCTCAATCTTTCTTGTTATATATAATGCCGGAAACTCCTCCTGTACCGTAAGTTTCAGAGAGATATAGGTCTTATCATCTTTGAGGTTTATATTGTATCTTGGTTTGTGTTCTTTAATGAGGTTGTTCTCTAAAAGAAATGCCTCCTTTTCATTCCCTGTTAATATTGTTTCTACGTTCGTTATATTGTCTGTTAGGTGTTCAGTCTTTGCATCCCTTTTGCCTCCTCTTGTATAGCTTTTTACCCGTTCCTTTATATTTTTTGCCTTTCCTACATAGATGACCCTGTTTTCTCTATCTTTAAATATGTATACACCTGAGGATTCGGGTAGGTTCTCTATTATTTTTTCGTCTATCAATCCACTACACCCTTTAATCTTTTATTTAATCTATGTCCTAATAACCAATTATTACAGTCCTGATCTGTTGTTTATGCCTTTTATTATCTCATTCTTATCGTTTTTTATGTATGTCCTGAGCTGTTCAAGGGTATCGTCTCTGTTTATGAACATATTATGACCTCCATATTATTATGTGTATCATAACTATTTGGAAAACTTCAATAATTTATAGGTACCTAATCTATTCTCAATATTGCCTTTTGCGTGCCTCTTGTGGGTGAAAAAAATCAAAAAAAGCTTGACAAAATATAGTGTTACAAGTATAGTTGGTTTAATGTGGTAAATGGTGTTATAAGGTGGGATAAAGATGTTCGCTGGTAGATATGAATATACATTAGACGATAAAAGCAGGGTCAGTATACCCTCAAAATTTAGAGAGGTTTTGTCTGCCAGGTATGATATGCGCCTTATCCTTACTAACCTAGACGGTTGTATTGTGGGTTATCCTTATCAGGAATGGATGGGTATACAGGAGAATATTGCAAAAAAAGAACAGATAAATAAGGATGCAAGGACTTTTTTAAGATATTTTTACTCAGGGGTTACAGAGTGTTCTATAGATAAGCTGGGGAGAATCCTGATACCCCAGTCTTTAAAGACCGATGCCTTTATAAAGAAAAATGTTGTTATTGTGGGCATGAATAAAAAGATAGAGATATGGGCACAAGAGATATGGGAAGAGCTTGTAAAGAAGGCAATATCCGACCCTGATAAGGTAGCTGATATTGTTTCTGAGCTTGGCCTTTGATTGAAAGAGCCCATATACCCGTTCTTGTTAAGGAAGTATTAGACCATTTAATCAGTGAAAATTTTAAGCTTTTTATAGATGCAACAATAGGGGGTGGTGGTCATGCTGTCAGTATTCTTGAGCAACATAGCAGCATAAGACTTATAGGCTTAGATGTAGATGAGGCTAATCTGGGAATAGCTAAAATAAGGCTATCCCCTTTTTTGGAGCGTATCAGATTGATAAGGGGAAATTTTAGAAACATTAAGAAAATTCTTGAAGATGAAGGCACAGATGCCTTTGATGCGATACTCTTTGATCTTGGCTTATCTATGCATCAACTGGACAGCAAAAGGGGGTTTAGCTTTTATGATGATAGCTATCTTGATATGAGGATGGATAGACAGCTAAAGACAACGGCCTATGATGTGGTTAATCATTACAGCCTTGAAGAATTAGAGAGGATAATACTGGAATATGGAGAAGATTATAGGGCAAGGGCTATTGCAAAGGCTATAGTATATGAAAGAAAGAAAAGGCATATAACCACAGCTATTGAACTAGGTAATCTTGTATCAAGAGTTAAAGGTAGAAGGGGTAGATTACACCCGGCAACAAAGGTATTTCAGGCAATAAGAATAGAGGTTAATAGAGAGCTTGAAAACATAGAGATGGGGCTCAATGATGCTGTTGAGATGTGCAGGCCTGGGGGAAGAATAGGCGTGATATCCTTTCATTCATTGGAGGATAGGATAGTAAAGAGAATCTTCAGGGAAGACAAGAGGTTAAAGACAATAACAAAGAAGCCAATAAGGCCATCTCAGATCGAGGTAAGACAGAATCCTGCCTCAAGGAGTGCCAAGCTCAGGGTGGCAGAGAAAATATAGATAAGGGGGGTAGATGCAAAAGGTCTATGTATATGCAAAACAAGAAACAAAATACAGGGGCATGCAGTCAACCTTTTTATTGATTTTGTCCTTTATAGGCATTGCATTTTTTTATTTTATAATCAGAGGGGCATGTAATGACCTGAGAGAGGATCTGATTATTCAGCTTTCCAGAGAAAAGATTGCCCTTGAGACAAACAACAGGTTAAAGACAGAGCTATCGGGGATCACCAAGAAAAGATACCTTGAATTCAAGGCAAAGGAGCTTGGGCTTAAAAAGCCAAAGGAAGAGGAGGTTGTGGTATTAAGATGAATAAAAAGGCTAAAAGAAAAGCCTTCTTCATCTGCTTAACCATATGCTTGATGTATATCTCATTAACAGTGAAGATTACAGAGAGATTCAATATGGCAAGATTATCTCAGGCCACAAACAATATCAAAACCAGCGGCATATCGCTATCTGCTCAAGCAGAACAGACAAAAAAACAACAGGCAATAGAGATACCACCAGCAAGAGATGTTAAGGAAACAGGCTCGGCGATATCAGTAACAAAGGAGGTTGAGCCTGATAAAACTTTATCTTTTAAAAGAGACGATGACCATATAGAGCCTGGGTTTTTCATGTCGATCCCTATAGTTTGCTATCTTATAAAAAACAGGATTATAGAACAAGATGTCCTTGTGCCTTCGTCGGGAAATACATGGAAAAAACCACTCAAGATACTCGAGGATAGAGATATAGAAGGCCTGAAGAATCTTTCAAGATTGGTAAATAGGAAGGAGATATCCGATTTCCTGAAAAAAGAAGGTATAGAGCATAAAGATGATATAAGTACAGAGGATTTGATAATAGGTAGGGGTTATCTGGTGGATAAGGTAAGACTTAGACAGATATATGGAGTGTATGTGGGGGATGGATACGATGCTATTTTGCCTATCGCATTGAATAATATGATGATAAAAAAAACCAGCAAGGGTTTTGAGTTTTTACTCACAAGACAGCCAGTTTTTGATAACAGAAATGAGAATAAGGCAGAGAAGGAATGGACCATGCCATCCCTGATAAATCTCCCCATGAGGGTTGCCCTTGAAAGGCTTAATGTAAACACATCAAGGATAAAGATTGTGGGTATGGGTAGCGTGTATGATCAGTCACCAAAGCCCCATGAGACAGTAAAGGGCGAGTCAGAATGTATACTTTATGGAAGGGTGAATAACTAATCTATGCGACTTATAGACCTTATAAAGGATATCCCTGTTAGGGATATAATTGGTGATACAGCACTTGAGGTCAGGGGTATTACAAAGGATTCAAGAATGGTAGGGGATGGTTATGTTTTTTTTGCCACTGCAGCGAGTGAACCATATATTAAAGATGCATTTATACGGGGCGCATCTGTAATTGTATCAGACAAAAGACATGACTACGGGTTTAGATGCCATATAATCACAGATAATATAGGTTCTGTTCTCGGGAGAATGGCATCAAGGTTTTATGGAAGTCCCTCAGAAAAAATATCTGTAACCGGTATCACAGGGACCAACGGAAAGACAACCATTACCTATCTGATAGAGTCGATACTCAATTATGCAGGGATGAGCCCTGGTGTCATCGGAACCATATCATATAGATACAAAGGGAATACCTTCAAGGCAGAGAATACCACGCCAGGGGCTGATGAATTGCAGATGCTTCTCTCTGAGATGGTTGCCCATGGTGTGAGCCATGTGATTATGGAGGTTTCTTCCCATGCCCTTGATCAGAAGAGGGTGGAGGGGACACAGTTTAATAATGCCATCTTTACCAATCTTACCCATGACCATCTTGATTATCACAAGAATCTGGATAACTACAAGGAGGCAAAGAGGCTCCTTTTTCACCATTATCTAAGAGAGAGCAATAAGAAAGAGAGATATGCAATACTGAACATGGATGACCCCTTTGTCGATGAATTTATCCCAGAGCCCCCCATAAGGACCCTATTCTACAGCCTTAAAAAACAGACCGATGTCCATCTTATAGACTACATGGAGGATATCCATGGTTTAAGGTTAAGGATTGTATTAGGAAAAGAGGAGATAGATATTGCCTCCCCCCTTATAGGTGGTTTTAATGCATCCAATATACTTGCAGCATGTCTTTATGGCTATATAGAAGGGGTATCTAGTAAAGACATAAAAAAGGGTATAGAGGCGTTAGAGGGTGTCCCTGGGAGATTGGAGCGTGTAAGAAATAATAAAGGATACTCGATATTTGTAGATTATGCCCATACCCCTGATGCCCTTGCCAAGGTTCTTGGTATGCTGAACAGGCTGAAAAAAGGAAGATTAATAACAGTCTTTGGTTGCGGTGGCAATAGGGATGAGGCAAAGAGGCCATTAATGGGGGATATAGCAACACGCCTCTCTGATTATGTTATTATAACCTCGGATAATCCGAGAAATGAGGAGCCTGAAAAGATTATAGAGGATATAATAAAGGGTGTTCATGGTAATTCTTACAGGGTTATCGAAAACAGAAGGGATGCAATCTTTGAGGCTATAAGGATGTTGGAAGAAGATGACTGCCTTTTGATAGCCGGTAAAGGTCATGAGGATTATCAGATTATAGGCAGCAATATATACCATTTCAACGATAGAGAGATAGCAGAGGGGTTTCTTCATGTGGTTTCTTGATGAGATTATTGATGCAGTAAAGGGTGTTCCTCTTGTGGTGAACAGGACATCCTTTGTTGATATCTCTACTGACACAAGGACAATCAATAGGGATGAGCTCTTTATACCCCTTAAGGGAAAGAATTTTGATGGTCACAGGTTTATAAGGCAGGCACTGGAGGTATCAGGAGGAGGAGGCTGTTTGTGTGAAAAAAAGCAGGCAGATCTGGTAGCAGGTATAAAAGATACTGTTATCCTGGTAGATGATACTACCCAGGCACTAATAGACCTTGCAATATATAAAAGGAAAAGGACAGGGGGAAAGTGGATTGCAATAACAGGCAGTAACGGTAAGACAACGACAAAAGAGATCCTCGTCAATACCATAAAGAAGGTATCTTCTGTTCATTATAATGAAAAAAATTACAATAATATTATAGGGGTATCCAAGAGCATCCTATCTATAAAAGAAGATTGCCAGTTTTATGTCTTTGAGCTCGGGACAAATATCAGGGGCGAGATAAAACAGCTTGCTACCATAACAGGGCCTGATGTATCCATTATTACCAATATAAATCCATCACATCTTGAAGGTCTCATGGACATAGAAGGTGTGCTTAGGGAAAAATTAGATCTTTTTTATGGCACAAAGGAGGGAGGGGATATATTTATAAATGCAGACGACCTATACATAGTATCCTCTTACAGGGACAAAAAACATGTAGTCCGAGACTATGCTATTGACAGGGATGCCTCATACAGGCTTATTGTGGAGGAGGATCTAGGATGGGAGGGTTTCAGTCTATCGCTGAGTTTTCCCAGGGTGAGCTTTAAGGCAAAAACAAGGCTTCTTGGCAAACACAATCTATATAATTTACTTGCAGCAGCATCTATTGCCGAAACTATTGGGATAGGGATATCAAATATAAAAGAAACGATAGAGGAGTTTAATCACTATGATATGAGGTTTAAGCCTGTAAGGTCAAACAAAGGGTATCTTGTTGTAGATGATACCTATAACGCAAACCCCTCTTCTATGGAGTGGGCAATAAAGACAGTTGCCGAACTTCCATGCAGGGGTAAACGACTGGTTATCATTGGGGACATGAAGGAACTTGGGGGGCTGACAGAGTTTTATCATAGAGAGCTTGGGAGGGCATTAAAAAACAGTAATTTCAATAATATACTTCTTATAGGTGAATCAGTGGTATATGTCCTTGATGAATTGGGAGAGGAGCGGGCAGAGATTTTTAAGGATAAAGAGACCCTTATCGAATATGCAAAAAAGACTATCAGGATGGATGATGTTGTCCTTGTCAAGGGTTCAAGGGCTGCGCGGATGGATGAGATAGTGGAGGCATTGATTTAACGTGTTATACCATATACTGTTTTCGTTGCATACAAGGTTTTCCCTGTTTAATGTATTTAGATATATAACATTCAGGACCGTTCTTGCCATCCTCACCGCATTGATTATAAGCTTTTTTCTCACCCCTTATGTAATAAAAAAATTTCATGAATGGAGGATAAAGAGCGATAAGAGGGAGGATGTCCCGGAGAGACATATAGCCAAGCAGGGCACCCCTACCATGGGCGGGTTTGTTATCCTTATCTCTGCTATAATACCCACCCTTTTATGGTCTGACCTGAGAAATTACTATATCTGGGTTGTTATATTCACGCTCTTGACTTTTGGTGGGATAGGCTTTGCCGATGATATAAAGAAGCTGAGAGGAAAGAATGGAAAGGGTATTACAGGACGGACAAAGATGTCTCTCCAGATATTTTTTGCTATTATAATAAGCATCCTATTATATATGAGGCCTGATTTTATAACAGAGCTAACCATCCCATTTTTTAAAAATATTACACCTGATCTGGGCATTTTTTATATCCTCGTATCTATATTTATGATAGTGGGGTCATCCAATGCCGTTAATCTCACAGATGGTCTTGACGGCCTTGCTATAGGCCCTGTGATCACTGTATGCGCAACCTTTATGCTTTTTTCCTATCTTGTGGGAAATATAAAATTTGCCCAGTATCTCCAGATCTTTTATGTAAAAGGGGCAGGGGAACTCACCATACTGTGTGGTGCTATACTTGGTGCTGGCATAGGATTCCTCTGGTATAATGCATATCCTGCTGAGCTGTTCATGGGGGACACAGGCTCTCTCTCCCTTGGCGCTACCCTTGCAACTATTGCCGTGATAATAAAGCAGGAGTTTCTACTGTTAATAGCAGGGGGTATATTTGTTATTGAGACGTTATCGGTTATAATACAGGTTTTGTCTTTTAAGTGGAGGGGAAAAAGGGTTTTTAGAATGGCACCTATACACCATCACTATGAATTAAAGGGATGGAATGAGGAAAAGATAGTGGTCAGGTTCTGGATTATATCTATTATTCTTGCCCTGTTTGCACTGAGCACCCTTAAGCTGAGGTGATACATAGAATGGATATACCTGAAAAGATACTCATAGTTGGGCTTGGTAACACAGGCATATCTGTGGCTAAATTTTTGGGAAAACTGGGCAGGACTATAACAATAACAGATATGAAGGGGCCGGCAGAACTCTCTGATGCTCTAGCTGAACTCAGCGGTATCCATTTTAAGGGCTCTCTTGGAAGGCATGACCTGGATGATTTTTTAAAGAACGATATGATTGTTTTAAGCCCTGGGGTAGATACAGAGATGTCATATATAAAAGAGGCAAAAGAAAGGGGTATCAGTGTAATAGGGGAGATAGAGCTTGCCTCTTCCTTTGTTGATAGCCCCATTATTGCC
This sequence comes from Syntrophorhabdales bacterium, assembly GCA_018052995.1. Lineage (GTDB taxonomy): Bacteria > Desulfobacterota > Syntrophorhabdia > Syntrophorhabdales > Syntrophorhabdaceae > DTOV01. The sequence goes on from JAGPMK010000018.1 coordinate 20,289, forward strand.
ATTACAGGGACAAACGGGAAGACTACAGTGACATCTCTTATGGGAGAGATATTTAAGGCGGCATTCAACAATGTCTTTGTTGGTGGTAACATTGGCAATCCCCTTATCAATTATATTATGGAAAATAAGAAGGCAGATTTTGTAATCCTTGAGATAAGCAGCTTTCAGCTTGAGACAATATACAGGTTTCATCCTTATATATCCATACTACTCAATATTACAGAGGACCATCTGGATAGATATGGAAGTTTCGATGAATATAGGGATGCAAAGCTCAGGATCTTTGAGAATCAGTCAGGGGATGATTTTGCTATCCTTAATAAAAATATAATCCTGGATAGGCCTATCATGGCAAAGAGGCTCTACTTTTCTGTTAATGAGACCCTAAAAGAGGGTGCATTCTACAGAGACGAAAAAATGTATATAAGATTAGACGGTAAGGAATATATATACAGAAGGGATATCTCCCCCCTTATTGGTAGACACAACACAGAAAACCTATTATCTGTCCTTCTTGGTGCCCATATAGCAGGCATAGATAAAGATGTAGTAGAGGGGGTTTTGAGGAGATTTAAGGGTCTGCCACACAGGGTTGAATATGTAAGGAGTATAAAAGGTGTGAGGTTCATAAACGACTCAAAGGCTACAAATGTTGATGCCACAAAAAGGGCCCTGGAGAGTATTGACGGGGATATTGTGCTTATAGCAGGGGGCAAGGATAAGGGCGGTAGCTACAGGGTGATTGAAGATGAGTTGAGGAGGGTAAGGGCACTTGTTCTTATAGGAGAGGCAAGGGAAAGAATAGCAGATGAATTAGGTGATATAGTAGGTATCCACGATGCATCGGATTTAAAAGATGCTGTTGAAAAGGCAATGGGGTTGGCTAAAGAGGGCGATACCGTTCTCTTTTCGCCTATGTGTAGTAGTTTTGACATGTTCAGAGACTATAAAGAGAGAGGCGATACCTTCAAGAGGATTGTGGAGGATCTATGAGAAAGGCTATTGTCCTTATTCTAACATCCCTATTTCTCTATGGTATAGCCAGGGAGGTTAGCTTTATAAAGTTTACTATGATTTTTATAGGGCTTATTACAGCATGTCTTATATATCGTATCCCAGCCAGACATATAGTCGCTATGAAATATCCCTTTATCATTATGCAGCTAGCCATTACAGTCCTGTTTTTTGTGTTTCCCCATCTCCCCATCAGGCAGCATGGCGATTTTTTTATTATATTTGCAGCCTTTTACAGTATAATCTTTTATCTTATCACGATTGAGGAGAAGGGGCAGAATCTATTTAAAGAGGTAACCGCTGTTTCGGTTTTATATTTTTCAGCCTTCTTTAACCTCCTCATGGTGGATAAGCCTGTCCTGATTATCTCCATAGCACTGCCCTTGATGCTTTATCTGTTTATACTAGGTCATAATAAGGTTATACCTTTTATTGCCGGCTATACGGTTTTTATTATTGTTGCCCTTGTTATAAAAAAATTCCCTATAATCGGGACAGGCATAGCCTTCCACAATGACATGGAGAGGTATGTTCTGCTTCTGGCACCGCTTTTTCTTCTGATACTGAGTTTTGTCGGTTTTGTAAAAAAATCTGACCTTTTAAAGGTCATCTCATTCATGGGTCTGATGGGTATATCCATAGATATCCTTATGGTGGTTGGTCTTAAGATATCCTATGGCATTATATGCCAGCCCCTTGCAGCAGTTCTGATTATAGCCCCTCTTGCAGGCATAATGATGAAGACCGAAAGGGAGGGTAGATGAAGCTTTTTATAGCAGCTGGTGGAACAGGTGGTCATGTCTTTCCTGGAATATCTGTAGCTGATAGATTTACTGCCATGTCTCCTGAGAATGAGGTTGTCTTTATAGGGACCAAGATAGGTCTTGAGAGTAAGGCTGTGCCGCAGGCAGGATACAGAATCCTGTATGTGGATGCCCGTCAGTTCTCAGGGAGAAACATAGTCTATAAACTTGTAACAGTGGCAGGGCTTGTAAAAGGGATACATGACTGTCTAAGTTTTATTAAAAAAGAGAACCCCCATGCTATTCTAGGGATGGGTGGTTTTGCATCTGTGCCCATGGTTATAGCAGGTTTTATCCACGGGACGCCTATATTTCTCCATGAACAGAATGTTCAGCCAGGCCTTGCTAATAAGATACTCGCCAAGTATGCCAGGACTATATTTATAAGCTTTGAGGATACAAGGCATTATCTGGGCAGATCCAGGGTTGTGCTTACAGGAAATCCTATAAGAAATTCTGTAAAAAAGAGAGATAGGGATATAATAGATGAACAATATTTTGGCATATTTGTATTTGGGGGAAGTAGGGGTGCGAGAAGCATAAATCAGTCAGTGGTTGATATGTTAAGATACCTAAAAGAGGACAGGGATAGGGTCATTATATTTCATCAGACAGGCGCAGAGGACTATGAAGGCGTAAAGGATATATACGAAAACTCAGGGATAAGGCATGAGGTATTTCCATTTACAGATAACATGGCATATTACTACAATAATTCCCACGTAGTCATATCAAGGGCAGGGGCAAGCACAATCTTTGAGCTGGCATATTTTGAAAGACCTGCCATCCTTATACCCTATCCTTTTTCTGCAGGTCAGCATCAATGGAAGAATGCCCTTCAGGTAGAGAGGATTGGTGGTGGATATATAATAGAAAATAGTGAGGCAACCGGTGAGAGGCTTTTTGGTGTAATCAAGAGACTGATTGACGAACCTGAACTTGGTAAAAAAATGGGCGAGAATATGGGCAGACTTTATATTGATGATGCCGAGGGATTAATTGTGAAAGGGATAATAGATGGTATTTCATAACATAGAAAAGATTCATTTTGTTGGGATAGGTGGTATAGGAATGAGCGGTATTGCAGAGGTCTTGCTTAACCTCGGTTTTACCATCACCGGCTCAGATATAAGAAAGAATGATACCACAGAGAGGCTTGAGAGGTTGGGGGCAAGGATTTTTTATGGTCACAGGGAGGAGAATGTCCAGGATGCAGATGTGGTTGTCATATCCTCTGCTGTGAGATTGGATAACCCTGAGGTAGTTAAGGCGAAGGAACTCTTTATACCAGTTATTCAAAGGGCAGAGATGCTTGCAGAGCTTATGAGGATGAAATACAGCATAGCTGTTGCGGGTGCCCACGGAAAGACAACAACCACCTCGCTTGTTTCAACTGTTCTTGCCCAGGCTGGCATGGACCCCACATGTGTCATCGGGGGTAAGCTTAACAGCTTTGGCAGTAATGCAAAGCTTGGCAGCAGCAAATACCTTGTGGCAGAGGCAGACGAGAGTGATGGCACATTTTTATTGCTCTTCCCTACTATAGCAGTGGTTACGAACATTGATATGGAACATCTTGATTTCTATAAGGATTTAAATGAGATAAAGTCTGCATTTCTTACCTTTCTAAACAAGGTCCCATTTTACGGCATGGATATTATATGTATAGACAACCCTAATCTTCAGAGTCTTATACCAGACATCAAAAGAAGGTATATATCCTATGGTCTTTCAAAACAGGCAGATATTAGGGCAGCAGATATAACAACAGAGGGCTTCAAGACACGATGCAGGGTCATATATAGGGATAAGGAGCTTGGCGAGGTTGTTATGTCGCTACCTGGGATACATAATGTTGTTAATGGTCTTGCTGCCTGTGCAGTGGGAATAGAGCTTAACATCCCCTTTTCCACTATTGCAGAGGCATTAGGATCATTTTCCGGCATACAGAGAAGGCTGGAGATAAAATGGGATGGTGAGATAAAGCTTATAGATGACTATGGTCATCATCCTACAGAGATAAAAGCCACCCTTTCATCCCTGAGGGGCATGTGGAAGGATAGGATTATTGTGGCATTCCAGCCCCATAGATATACAAGGACAAAGGCGCTAATGGATGAGTTTGTTACATCATTTAATGAGGCAGATATACTTATCGTTACAGAGATATACCCTGCCTCAGAGGAGCCTATAGAGGGTGTTTCAGGTGCAATACTTGCGGAAAGGATTAAGGCAAGCGGGCATAAGAATGTCCTTTATTGTCCCACAAAAGAGGAGGCAGCAGAGAGGATAGCAGAGATAGCAGTCCCTGGTGATGCAGTGGTTATACTGGGGGCAGGGGATATAAATAAGATATGCGATACATTAAGGATGAGATGGACTGGACAGGAATAAAGGCTGTGGTGCTTGAGGATGTTCCTATGAAGAGATATACATCCATGAGGGTAGGTGGTCCTGTGAGGTATATGATATATCCTGTTGATGATGTAGAGCTTTCCCATATAGTAGAGCGGCTTGTTGATAATGGCATAGGATATAGGTTTCTTGGTAACGGCACAAATATCATAGTTAATGATTGTGGCATTGAAGAGGTTGTTATAAGGATTACAAGGTTGAAGACATTAGGGTTCAAAAATAGTATCAAAGACAGTGAAAACACAAGCACTGTAACAGTATCAGGTGGTGTATCCCTTAAAGGCTTTATAAAGGATTGTGCTAAAAGGGGTCTTTCTGGGCTTGAAAGACTCTACTGGATCCCAGGGAGTGTAGGTGGTGGGATTAAGATGAATGCAGGTAGCTTTGGGGCAACCATATCCGACTGTCTTGAGGGAATCTATTTATATAATCAAGATAGGGGCTTTTTATCCCTTGCCAAAAAAGACATCCTCTTTGGATACAGGCAATCATCTGTTGGCAGGACAGATTGTGTTGTGAGCGCCAGGTTTAAACTCCAAAAAAGGGATAAAAAATTAATATACGATGATATGGATTATGTCTACAGGGAGAGAAGGCTGCGTCACCCTATGGAATTTCCATCCTCTGGTTCTATATTTAAGTCTGTAGGCGGTGAGCCTGCATGGAGATTTATAGAAAAGGCAGGGCTGAAGGGTTTGAGGATAGGGGGTGCATGTGTATCAGAAAAACACGCAAACTTTATAGTGAATATTGGTGGTGCAACTGCAGGGGATATAAAAAGACTTATCGATAAGGTTAAACAGGAGGTATTAGAGAGGCTCGGTGTCATATTAGAAGAGGAGGTAGAGCTCTGGGGCTTTGATAACTAAGGGCATATAATAGAATCATGGCAGATAATACAGTTTTGAAGGATAATAAAATAGGCGTTCTGATGGGCGGCATGTCATCAGAGAGAGAGATATCACTAAAAAGCGGTAATGCTGTCCTTGAGAGTCTCTTAAGGCAGGGCTATAATGCCATTGGTATAGATGTAGATAAGGAGTTAGCTGAGAGGCTTAAAAAAGAAACTATTAATATAGCCTTTATTGTCCTTCATGGCAGATGGGGTGAGGACGGGACTGTTCAGGGTCTCCTTGAGTTAGAGGGTATTCCCTATACAGGCTCTGGTGTCTTTGGCTCAGCCTCTGCTATGGATAAGGCTGCCATGAAGTATATCCTCACAGGGGCAGGGATACCAACGCCGGCATATAAGGTATACAGAAAAATGGAGCCTGTCCGATTTCCTGTTCCTTTTGTAGTAAAGCCTGCAAGTGAGGGTTCTACAATAGGAATCTCTATTGTAATGAATAAAAAAGACATAGAATCAGCCTGTGAATCTGCCTTTAGATATGACAGAAAGGTTGTAGTGGAAAGATATATAAGGGGCAGAGAGATAACAGTAGGGATAATAGATGACATATCCCTTCCTATAGTTGAGGTCAAACCAAAAAAGGGATTCTATGACTTTGAGGCAAAATATACCGTGGGAATGACAGAGTATATTGTCCCGGCAAGACTGAACAAGACCATAGAGAAGAGGGCATACAGGATAGCAAATGAGGTCTATAGGCTTTTTGAGCTTTCTGGGTGCGCAAGGATAGACATGCTTATCGATGAGGGCATACCGAGGGTGATAGATATAAACACCTCACCTGGTATGACAGAGACATCCCTTGTTCCAAAGGCATGGGGATGTCTTGGAAAGACCTTTGATGAGCTTATTGAAAAGATACTCATGGGGGCATCGCTAAAGATATGAAAAGATTTCTCTACATACTCTTTATAATCCCTGTCTGTCTTCTTTCTGTCTTAACAATGGTGTATCTGTATTCAAGCAATGTCCCTCTTTTTATCATAAAAAATATAAAAATTAAGGGGGCAGAGCAATTACAGGATAGTGAGATTATGGGTAGGATATCTCCTTTTATTAAAGATAGTATATTCAACATAGATATCCCCAAGATTAAGGAGGTGGTTCTTTCCCACCCCTTTGTAAAGGATGTGCGGATAAAAAGGATATTCCCTTTCTCTATTGTCATAGATGTCCAGGAAAAGAAACCTGCTGCATTATGGGCAGACAACAAAGGCAATATCATGATACTGGATGAGCATGGAGAGCCATACAGGGCTCTCACAAAGGGTGCTGTAAAGGACATGTTCATCATAAATACGCCAGCAAAAGACGATATAAGAGATATATTGAAGGAGATAGACCTCTGGATCTCTGAAGGACTTATAAAGAAAGATGATATATCAGAGGTAGTATGTAGAGACAAAAGCATCACACTTTTTCTTGTTCAGGATAGCATAGAGATAATCCTGGGGAAGGAGGACCTTAAAAAGAGGTTAGAGAGGGCGCAGGTTGTCCTGGAGGATGCAAAAAAAAGAGGTCTCCTGATTAAATGTATAGATGCCAGATTTGAACAGGGTGCTATTATTCAGGAAAGGCAGGTGTAATATGATAAGAGAGGATAATATACTTGTAGGTCTTGATATAGGGACAACAAAGATCTGCGTGGTTGTGGCAAGGATTGCAGATGGCAAGGTGAATATAGTGGGAATAGGCTCCCATCCATCTACAGGCTTAAGAAAAGGTGTTGTCGTGAATATGGATAGCACAGTGACATCTATAAAAAAGGCTGTGGAAGAGGCAGAGCTGATGGCTGGGATAAAGATTGATAGCTGTATTGCCGGTATATCAGGTGCCCATGTTAAGAGTTTCAATAGCAATGGTGTTGTGGCTATAAAAGACAGAGAGGTAAAGGTTGATGATGTGGCAAGGGCAATCGATGCAGCCAAGGCGGTTGCAATACCTGCTGATAGGCAGGTCCTCCATGTGATACCCCAGGAATTCATCATAGATGACCAGGATGGTATAAAAGACCCAATAGGTATTACAGGCGTGAGGCTTGAGGTAAGGGTGCACATTGTGACAGGCAGTGTGTCCTCTGCCCAGAACATTATAAAATGCTGTAGGCTCGCAGGCTTAAACGTTGAAGACATAGTATTGAGTCAAATTGCCTCAGCTGAGGCAACCCTCTCCCCTGAGGAAAAGGAGATAGGCGCTGCCCTTATTGATGTAGGTGGGGGGACAAGCGATATAGCTGTATTTGCCAATGGTAGCATAAAATATACGGCTGTCCTACCTTTTGGCGGGAATAACATAACCAATGATATTGCCATAGGACTTAAGACCCCCCTCGAGGAGGCAGAGAGGATAAAGAAAAGATTTGGCAGTGCCTTTGCCGACCTTATAGGGGAGAACGAAACCATAGAGGTTCCCAGTGTGGGTGGAAGAAAACCCAGGACATTAAAGAGAAAGGTCCTTGCCGATATTATTGAGCCGAGGGTTGAAGAGATATGCACTATGCTGTATGAAGAGATAAAAAAATCAGGTGCAGAGAAATTGCTTGCATCAGGGGCTATCCTTACAGGGGGTTGTGCAAATCTTGAGGGGATTGTGGAGCTTTCAGAGAATATTTTCAATCTCCAGACGAGGATAGGTTTTCCCACAGGGGTAGGGGGGTTAGTAGATGTTGTGAATAACCCTATATACGCCACAGGTGTTGGGCTATTGATATGCGGCTATAAGAACCCAGGGGTGAAAAAGCCGAGGCCCGAAAAGGGTAGGGCATTAAAAAAGATTTATGGTAGCCCTAATATCTTAAAGCGAATGAAGGAATGGTTTAAAGAAATATTCTAAGGAGGTAATAAAGGATGCCAAACATATTTTATATGGATGAAAGCAGCGGTTTTTCAGCAAAATTAAAGGTAGTTGGTGTTGGTGGAGGTGGGTGTAATGCTTTAAATAATATGGTAGATGCCAATGTCAAGGGTGTTGAATTTATAGCTGTTAATACCGATATTAAATCGTTGAATACATGTAAGGCACCCGTTAAGATACAGATAGGAAATAAGCTCACGAGTGGGCTTGGGGCAGGAGCAGACCCTGAGATTGGAAAAAAGGCAGCCCTTGAGGATGTGGAGAAGATAAAAGAACATTTAAAAGGTGCCCACATGATATTTATTACATGCGGACTTGGAGGTGGTACAGGCACAGGGGCATCCCCTGTGATAGCTGAGGTCTCTAAGGAGCTCGGTTCCCTTACTGTAGCTATTGCCACAAAGCCCTTTGCCTTTGAGGGAAAAGACAGGATGAGACAGGCAGAACAGGGTGTAGCCCAACTCAAGACAAAGGTTGACTCCCTTATCACAATTCCAAACCAGCGTTTGTTTTCCATAGGCGGCAAACACATTACAATTAAAGAGGCATTTTTGAAGGCAGATGAGGTCCTTCTGAATGCTGTCCAGAGTATATCAGACCTGATTATAGGTTCAGGCCACGTGGTTGTTGATTTTGCCGATGTAAAGACCATAATGAGTGAAAGGGGTATGGCGATAATGGGTATTGGTACTGCAACCGGTGAAAACAGGGCAAGAGAGGCAGCACAGAAGGCTATTTCAAGTCCTCTCCTCGAGGATATATCCATCCACGGTGCAAGGGGTGTCCTTATAAATGTCACAGGCGACACAAATATGACCCTCCACGAGGTAAATGAGGCATCAACCCTTATCCAGGAACAGGCACATGTAGACGCAAAGATTATATGGGGTCTTGTATATGATGACAGCATGGATGGTGCCATGAGGATTACTGTCATTGCTACAGGTTTTGAGGAAAAGGCTGTGGTGGATGAGGAGCCTGTGATAGCACCTATAAAACATACAGGCAGGCTTTTCAAGGATTATGAAGAGCCACCTTTTATTAGAAGAAAGATCGCCATAGACTACAAGGAGATCAAATCGAAAAGTGACAACCTGGATATAGATGATGAGCGATATGATGTGCCGACTTTTTTAAGAAAACAGGCGGATTAAGGTGTTTATAGGGTTCTGCAAAGGTTTTATCTTTATGAGACATAGGTGTAAGGTCTTCAGGTGAAAACAGAATATTATGCTCACAGTGCCAATAAAGCCGCAAAAAAACATCCTATCAGAGACCATCTAACCTCTGTAGCTGAATTAATTAGTAGTTTTCTTTTTGATTCCCCCCTAATGGATGAAGCACGCCTGGCTGGATTATTTCACGATCTTGGTAAGTATGGCGACTTGTTTCAAGAAAGATTAATGGGTAAGGAAAAAGGAATTGATCACTGGTCTTCTGGTGCATGGATGGCATTACAGGACGAATATAGGGCAGTTGCAGCTGCCATGGCTATTGAGGGTCATCATATCGGTTTACAAAATTTTAATTCTAATCATTTTAGAACCTTGAATCCAGAAAAACTAGTATCCAACCACCCGCTCCAACTACGTTTAAGTGAAAAGGACATAAATATTTTAAAAATGCGGTTCATGAATGACGGTATAAATCCAATAATCACCAACAGGTTATTTGGTAACGAAATTAAAGGCTCGATAGGATCAATGCTCGATATACGCATGATTTTTTCTGCCCTGGTTGATGCTGATTTTCTTGATACAGAGGCGCATTTTAACGGCACTGCAGGGGGAAAGCAATATCGTCAACAAGGCCCTGCCTTGCAAGCCGAACGTGCCCTAAAGATATTAAATGACCATATCAATCAATTGCAGCTTAAAACTCAGGCTGCGTCAGAGGTCAAAAAAGTCAGGTCTATACTTATGAATACCTGTCATCATTCAGCATATACAAGAGGGAATCTGTTCACCCTTACCGCCCCCACAGGAAGTGGAAAAACCCTGGCGATGCTTTTATTCGCGTTTAGTTATGCTGCAGTTCATAGACACAAAAGGGTTATAATGGTGCTTCCCTATCTTTCTATTATAGAGCAAACTGCATCTGTTTACCGTGAGATTTTTGAACCCTATTTAGGCCAGAACTATGTTCTGGAGCATCATTCTCTTGCGGGTGTTGGTGTTGAAAAGAATAAATCGGACAGCGATGGACATATGGGTGAAATTGAGGCAGCAGAACGACAGAGACGCCTTCTCTCTGAAAACTGGGATGCCCCTGTTATTATTACAACGAGCGTCCAGATGCTCGAGTCGCTTTTTTCAAACAGGCCATCAGCTTGCAGGAAGCTACATCGTTTAAGAAATGCTGTGATTGTATTCGATGAAGTGCAGACTCTACCAGTAAATCTTGTTCTGCCTACCCTTGCAGCACTATCACACCTTGCACATAACCACAATAGCATAGTTATGTTTGCCACCGCGACCCAGCCAGCCTTTGAACATCTTCACAAACATATAAGATCCTATTCAATGCATGGATGGCAACCAAAAGAGATTGTCCAGGATTCACAGGGCTTATTTAAGATTATGAAAAGGGTAGATTTTTTATGGGACAGGCCAGATAAAAGAACAAAATGGCAGGAATTAGCAATTCGTTTAAATAGTCACACCCAGGTATTATGTATACTTAACATTAAACGTCACGCAAGGCTTCTTTGGGATAAGGTAGGAGACGATGCATTTCATCTTTCAACAAATATGTGCCCTGCCCATAGACAGGATGTGCTTAAATACGTGTCCAGTCTTTTAAAAAGTAAAAACCCTGTAAAATTGATAGCCACACAATGTATAGAGGCAGGCGTAGATATCGATTTTCCGGTTGTTTATCGTGCATATGCACCCCTTGATGCAATTATACAGGCAGCAGGAAGATGCAACCGAGAAGGGCGTCTCGATGGTTTTGGCAAGGTTTTTGTATTTCAACCATTCATTGAGGATAATGAAACAGAATATCCTGACGGTGCCTACAGACAGGCTGCACAAATAACAAAGGCGCTTGTGGAAAGATATGGTTGCGAAGATATGCGCCTGGATGACCCTGGGTTTATTGCGGGGTATTATCGTGAACTATACGACATAAGTAGGCCAGAGACTATGGAAAAAACGAACAAGATAAATGAATATATTAAAGCGGGGAGTTTCCCTGACATAGCAAAGGAATATAGACTTATTAAACAAGATGCCATAAACATTGTTGTTCCTTATGGTGAGCGTATAAGTGAATTTGAATTGCTTCTTGACGAGGCAAACAAGATTGGTTTAACTGCGGAATGGATAAAACGTGCCCGCCCGCTAACTGTAAGTGTTTATAGACCAAAATATAATGATATCATCTGGGAATCCCTCGTTCCAGTCAAAATTGCTGTACGCAAAGATAGAGAAAATAACGAATGGTTTATCTATATTAAAAAGGAGGATTACCATCCTATGTTAGGGCTGATCCCCTCTGATTCGCCGAACATCTGGATTGCATAAAAAAAGGAGGTAAGGTATGCGTGGTAAAACCCATTGTCTTGAGGTATGGGGTAATTTTGCCTGTTTTACCCGACCGGAAATGAAGGTTGAGCGTTTCAGCTATCCTGTTATTACGCCATCTGCCGCACGGGGCATTTTCGACGCTATCTATTGGAAAAGATCGTATGATTTTTACTGGCAGATTGAGAAGGTGGAAATCCTTAAACAGCCACAATATATCGCCCTTAGGAGAAACGAGGTCAAAGATAAGGCACCAGGCGAGAAGACTATTATGCGATGGATGGAGGGAAAATCAGAAATAGAGCCTCTCTGGGCGGATGGTGATAGGGTTCTGCTCGCCACCGATCAAAAAGGTAGGACGCAGAGACAGACAATGGCGCTGAAAGATGTCCACTACCGTATTTATGCCCATATTTGTTTTCGTAATCCTGTCTCAAGCCCGGCAACCTTTGATGCACAATTTGAGAGGCATGCGAGCCACGGAAAGTGTTTTTATCAGCCCTATTTTGGATGCAGGGAGTTCCCAGCATATTTTAAGTTGGTTCAGGAGGGAGATGGACTTATTCCTCCTATTAGCTTGAATCGTGAACTCGGATGGATGGTTTACGATGTATTTGACCTAAAGATGGCAAACGATGAAGACGCTCTCCCGTATATCAGCATCTTTTTTGCACATATATCCAATGGCGTCATGAATGTCCCTGAATATAATGATCCAGAGGTCAAAAAACCAAAAGAGGTGCCCCATGCTTGATGCTCTCTTGAAAAAGGCAGGAATAACCAAACCTGGGTTTTCCAGAAAAAGGGTCAAATGGTTTATATCCTTCTCGAGCAATGGAAGATATACAGGCGTTATCCCTTCAACAGAAAAAGCAGGTTCAGAATACAATTTTTGTCCTAACCTAAGCCAGCCAGAAATGGTGGGAGGTAAGGAGATGCGTTCGCAGTTTCTTATAGATTCTTTGCAGACAGTCACCCTTTATCTAAAGGATAATATTTCTAAAGATGACAGAGAAAGATACGAGAAAAAACACAATTATTTTTGTAAGTTACTTTCCGATGTCTCAGCTGTTATACCTTCTATAGTTGTTGCATCCCAGGGACTATCCAGTGAGGATGTTCTTGAAAGAATCCGTTCAGATTTAAAGCAGCTTAAGGCAAAGGGCACTGACAATGCCACAGTAATGGTAGATAACATAGTCTTTCTTGAACGGGATGAATGGCACAAATGGTGGTGCACATTCCGTAAAAGTCTGCCTAAATCCCCAGTATCTGATAGAAAGATGGTATGTCTCGCAACAGGTGAAATTGTCACGCCAGTCTCAACACAACCAAAGATAAAGGGGCTGGCGGGTGTAGGGGGATTGAGCACTGGTGATGTCCTTGCTGGTTTTGATAAAGAGGCATTTCAGTCCTATGGATTAGAACAGGCAGAAAATGCAGCCATGTCTGAGGAGGCTGCCACAGCTTATGCTGAAACCTTAAGTTATTTAATAGAAAAAAAGGGTGTAAGATTCGGAAAAAATGCCCTGATTACCTACTGGTTTATAGAGGCGGTTCCTGAACAGGATGACCCATTGTCATGGCTTATTGAACCGGCAGAACAAACCGAGGCAGATGCAGAGTTAAAGGCACACAGGCTTTTAAATTCCATAAGAGAAGGAAGGCGTTCAGATCTTGCAAATAACCGCTATACAGCATTGATGCTTTCTGGGGCTGCTGGTAGAGTAATGATAAGAGAGATTATGGAGGGCTCTTTTGAGGACCTAGTTATAAATATCAATAAATGGTTTAATGATCTGGCGATAGTTGCCCGAGATGGCACTAAATTAATAAAACAGCCTAAATTTTTTTCATTGGTAAATGCAATCGAGTTTTTATCAAAAGATGGCAGGATATTACGTAACATTGATGATGTGCCTGCTTCATTGATAGGTGATCTGTGGAGATCGGCTATTGCCGCAGGGCCTATCCCTTTATCAGCGGTGAGCAGGGCTATTATCCGCATCAGATCAGATATGGTATCTGATTCACCGCTTCTGGAAACCCGTTTTTCACTCATAAAATCTTATCTTATAAGGAAAGGAGATGACGATATGAAACCTTATTTAAATCCCGAACACCCCCATCCTGCATATCAGTGTGGAAGATTACTTGCAGTGCTTGCAAGGTTGCAGAGGGCTGCCCTTGGAGATGTGGGGGCAGGGGTAGTGCAACGTTACTACACAGCAGCAAGCCAAACCCCTGGTCTTATCCTGGGAAGGCTTATGGCAAACGCTAAAAATCACCTTGGAAAGCTGGAAAAGGGTCTGGCATACTGGTATGAAGACAGGCTTGCCGAGATATGTGGACATATTAAGGATGCTGTTCCAAAAATATTGACCCTGGAAGAGCAGACTTTGTTTGCCCTTGGTTATTATCAGCAAATTGCCTACCTTAATGTTGGTAAAGAAGAAAAACAAGATACAGCAATAGATAATATTAACAAAGAAAAGGAGAAAGCCATATGAGCATTCAGAATCGTTATGAATTTCTTTTTTTGTTTGATTGTGAGAACGGGAACCCCAACGGTGACCCGGACGCAGGAAATGCGCCAAGGATAGATCCAGAGGATATGAGGGGACTCGTCTCCGATGTTGCGCTGAAACGGCGTATTCGCAATTATGTTCAGATTGCCAGAGGCAACAAGCCCCCATTCGCAATCTTTATTGAACATGCAACAAACCTTAATAGGCCCATCGTGGAGGCGCATGAGAAGACAGGGGGCGTGCCTGAAAAAGGCGCTTCAAAGGAAAAAGTGAAACGGGCACGTGATTGGATGTGCAAGACCTTCTATGATGTTCGCACATTTGGTGCAGTAATGAGCACAGGACCTAACGCAGGGCAGGTGAGAGGCCCTGTTCAGTTATCTTTTGCTCGTTCCCTTGACCCTGTTCTACCTCTTGATATTTCTATTACCCGTATGGCAGTGACAGAGGATATAGCAAAGGCTAAGACATCAGAAGATTACAAAAAATGGGAGGATGAGCAGGATGAGGACAAACTTCGCACAATGGGGAGAAAAAATCTTATCCCTTACGGGCTATATGTTGCAAAGGGATTTATTAGCGCCAATCTTGCTGATGAAAAAAACGGGACAGGTTTTTCTGAAGATGACCTTTCTGTGCTATGGGAAGCCCTTGCAAATATGTATGACCACGACAGGTCAGCGAGTAAAGGCTATATGTCTTGCAGGGGGCTTTATGTATTCAAACATGTAGGCACAGATACCAATCCTGAACAGAGGGCACGTCAGGCAAAACTCGGTTGCGCACCAGCACAGGCATTGCTTGATATTGGGAAGGTTATTGATATTAGAAAAGATGAAGAATTAATGCGTCAGGATAATGTTACAGTGCCAAGAAGGTTTGAACATTATAAAATATCTATTAAAAAAGATAATATTCCAAAGGGCATTGAATTATTGGTTTGGGATGATTTAGAAAGAACATTAAAACCATACAATAATTGAGGCTGATTCTTAAAGTTTATCACGGGGTTGAGCAAATAACATATCTTCATCTTGGAGGATTATCGAGCAATAGAACCGTGAATCCAATGGTTATATGGTTTATTAGAAAACAGAACAATGGACTTTGGCGAAGATGATCTAATCATGATTTCCGCTTTGAGTCAGTATTCATACTGTCCTCGGCGATGTGCGCTAATCCATATTGAACAGATATGGGAAGAAAACCTATTTACTGCCGAAGGCCGTGTCATGCACGAGCGCGTCCACGAGGAAGGAGACGAATTACGGGGCAACATAAAGATTGCAAGAGGTGTCCCCTTGCGTTCCTTGCGTCTTGGTTTAGTTGGTGTGGCTGATGTGGTTGAATTCCATTGTATTGATGAAGATCTATGGCAACCCTTTCCTGTTGAGTATAAAAGGGGTAAGCCTAAGCCCGATAATTGTGATATGGTTCAGTTGTGCGCCCAGGCAATGTGTCTTGAAGAGATGCTCAACATTACAATCCCCGAAGGTGCGTTATTTTACGGTAGAACGAGAAGGAGAGCCAATATTATTTTCGACGAAACACTAAGAAAAGAAACAGAAGAGGTTACACAGGAAGCTCGTGAATTAATAAAGTCAGGGGTAACCCCGCCACCTATTTATGCAAAACGTTGTGAAAGTTGTTCGATCATTGGAGAATGTATGCCAAAAACCATTGGAAATCAGCCATCGGTAAAAAGGTATTTAAAAAAAATAGCAGAGACAATATGAAAAAACATCTTAATACCCTTTATGTGACCACCCAGGGTGCCTACCTCTCAAAAGATGGTGAGACAGTAGTTGTTAGGGTTGAGGGCGCTATCAGGCTGCAGATTCCCATCCATACAATAAAGGGCATCGTTTGTTTTGGAAATGTCTCATGTAGTCCCTATCTCATGGGTTTTTGTGCAGAAAATAATGTGGCTATAAGTTTTCTCACCGAGTATGGCAGATTTCTTGCGAAGGTGCAGGGGCCTGTTTCAGGCAATGTGCTTTTGAGGAGGGAACAGTATCGTTGTGCAGATGATCAGAAATTTTCAGCAGATGTTGCAAAATCTTTTTTATTTGGGAAGATTGCCAATTGCAGGGCTGTACTCCGGCGCGCGTTAAGGGATCATGGAGATAAAATTAATACCCAGGAAGTCGGAAGTGTTGCAGCAAGACTCAAACATCAGCTTGATTTTTTTGAAAAAGACCTCCCGCTTGATATCTTGCGGGGTATAGAAGGTGATTCAGCACATAGCTATTTTACCGTGTTCGACCACTTGATAGTTGCTCAGAAGGATACATTTCAGTTTCACGAAAGAAGCAGAAGACCTCCTCTTGACAATGTCAACTGTCTTTTATCCTTTATATATACCCTTCTTATGCATGATGTTAGATCAGCGATAGAAACAGTAGGGCTTGACCCTGCTGTTGGATTTCTCCATAGGGATAGACCTGGCAGACCAGGGCTTGCCCTTGACATGATGGAGGAGTTCAGACCTTATATTGCTGATAGATTAGCTCTTTCCCTTATAAATCTGCAACAGGTGCAGAGCAAAGGTTTCAGAAAAACAGATTCAGGCGCAGTCATTATGGAAGATGAAACAAGAAAAAAGGTTCTTGTGGCATACCAGGAGAGAAAGCAGGAGGAGATTACCCATCCGTTTCTAGGAGAGAAGGTTATGATTGGGATTTTATTTCATATCCAAGCACTATTGTTGGCAAGGTTTTTAAGGCGGGAACTGGATGGATACCCTCCTTTTATATGGAAATGATAATAATGGTGAAATAGTTGATGGTGAATGGTAGGATACGACATCCATATGTCGGCAGCCGTATGTTTTATACTATGTTAGGGAGATAAGATAACATGTTTGTCCTTATAAGCTATGATGTATCAACGAAGGACCAAGAGGGGGATAAACGATTAAGGAGAGTTGCCAGGGCATGCAAAGATTATGGACAGAGGGTTCAATATTCTGTTTTTGAGTGTATTATTGACCCTGGACAGTGGGCTTTTTTAAAACAGCGGCTTGTAAACGAGATAGACAAAGAAAAAGATAGCCTGCGTTTTTATTATCTCGGATCTAATTGGAGAAGACGAGTTGAGCATATAGGGGCAAAAGAAGGCATAGATCAGGAAGGTCCATTGATAGCATAAATATGTGCGAACCTGTAGCTAACATGTTTTTTCAGGGGTTTCGCAAAATTTATAATATGTTGACTTTACAGAATTTTAACTATTGCGCTAACTTGTTCTTTGACAATTGAATATGATTTTGTGTTTGAAAAAAAGATACGCAAAGATACAGTTTTTTTGAGTTTAATTTTATATAGTTAAGAGCAGTATGTCGCCCCTCATGCAGGGGCGTGGATTGAAAC
>JAGPMK010000057.1:0-5250 GCA_018052995.1 Syntrophorhabdales bacterium
CCCTGACTCAACCCCGAGTTTAAGCATAACACACCCTGATTTTTTAAGTGCCATACAGCGATGCATATCCAGAAGATCCTTGTTTATCCTTGCAAACCCATACCAGGGAACCATTAAGGGATTTTTTGTAATGGCATTTAACATGACAGGGCTTAAGGCATTATCTGTTATATGGACAAGGCTTGGTCTTGTGGTATCTATAATAGCATTCAATTCCTGTAGCGCATCCTGTGGAGAAATCTGTGTGTACATGTTTCCTTCTGCCCTCTCGGGACAGAAGGTGCACCTTCCCCAGTAGCACCCCGTAGATGTATTGTACGGTATGACAATCCCCGGGGAAAGATATAGGTCTTGATCGAAGGGCTCATAGCATGGCATAAACCTTATGTTGGGGTTGGCTTTTTTCCCCAGGATTTTAAGAAGGGGTATCTCCCCCTGCCCTGTTACTATATGGTCTACGAGGCTGTTAAACAGGTGGCACCTGTCTTTTTCTCTCATCCACGATGTAATGAGGCTACCACCTATTATTATCTTTTTATCAGGATAGCGATGTCTCAGAAAGCCCATTATCGAGAAGGCACATAATGCCTGACTCAGATAGTTTATAGATATACCTATAACCCGCCAGTCTTTTTTCTCAATGATACCCTTTAGCCTCTCGGAAAAATACCCATAAAACAGATTCTCTTCAAAATGAGTGGCTGCATGGACAAGGTCAGTGCTCTTGATAGGGGATAGATTCTTGTCTTCATAGTCTGAGAGGGTAATCCTGATGCCCCGTGATGCTGCCTTTATGCCGAGGACCTTATTTATCTCAGAGACAGCCTTCTTATATCTTGCAATATTTTTGAAGAGGTGGGCATCCTTAATGTGTTTTATATTAATATCAATATTTTTAATCGCCCTTGCAGTCCATCTGTCATTTAAGGGTACTGTATTTTTTATGAGCCAGTGCATGCCCTCTATATTTGCATCAACTAAATCATATTCAATATTTTTTGCCGATAGGGCACCCGCAAGTCTTGCAATGCCCAGAGGAGGTTCACAGGGCTTGGAGACAGGGGGATAGACGATTAGCACGGCAGACAGTTTCTATGGAGGAGATTAACCCTCTTCTACAATAATCTTTAATCGCATATTTGGATGGACGTTGCTTGTTTTCAGATTATTTACAGATTTTAATCTCTTTACATCCATACCGTATTTACTCGATATGCTGGTGAGGGTCTCCCCCTTTTTTACTATGTGGTATCTGTATGTTATGGTAGCCTTTTTTTTCTTAATATCATTGTATTTGACGAGTTTAAGTCTCATATCAGCATATACCTTCTCGGTCTGCATGTTGTTTGCCTTCATTATAGCTGCCTTGTTGATGCCGTATTTACTCGATATGCTGGTGAGGGTCTCCCCCTTTTTTACTATGTGGTAGGCTGTCCTGGATGGCTGTTTTTGATCAGGCTTAACCCTTGCCTTTGTCATCTTTGTATTATTTGTATTATATGGCTGTCCATATCTACCTGCATACATGGCCCCCTTATCAGGATGGAGATTATTGTATCTAGGAATGTTTAATACCATACCCCTTTTTATCCTTAGCTCACCATCTATGCCATTTACAAGGACCATATCGTTATACCCGACCCCATATCTTTTCATTATTTTGGCAATGGTATCGCCTTTTTTTACCTTGTATGCAATAACACCCTTTATTGTCCTTTCATTTTTTAATGCTGCCTGGAGGGTGTTATGGAAGGTGTCAAGATTAACTGTGTGGGGAAGCTTTATCTTATAGTGGTTGTCGTAGGGCGGCGTAATCCCCCTTAATATCTCAGGGTTATACGACCTTATACTTCCTATATCTAACGATGCTGCCTTTGCTATGACAGGCAGCGGTGTTGACTGTGGGACACCTACCTCTTTAAGCCTTATGGGGCTATCGTATCCTATATTACCAAAACCATATTTCTCAGGATATTTTGCTATAATTGCCGCTGCTATGAGCTTTGGTATATATTCCCTTGTCTCCTTTGGCAGGGTATTATATTTTATAAGCTCCCAGAAATCATTTGTATTATGTTTGTTTATTGCCCTTTCTACCCTGCCCTCCCCGGCATTATAGCCTGCTGCTGCAAGGTACCAACAGCCAAACTGGTTGAAGAGATCCCTTAGGTATTTTGCTGCAGCAACAGTAGATTTTTCAGGGTCCCTTCGCTCATCTATCCAAAAATTTACCTTTAAGCCATATCTTTCGCCAGTAGTATAGATGAACTGCCAGGGTCCACTTGCCTTTTTAGGGGAGTACGCCCTTGCATTAAAACCGCTCTCTATCATGGCAAGATAAACAAGATCCTCGGGTATGTTGTTTTCTTTGAGTATCTCCTTGATTATTGGCACATAGTATCGTGCGCGCCTTAGCCAGTTTGTAAATACCTTTCTTTTTTCAGTGGTAAAATACCGGACATAATAATCCACAGCATCATTGAAGACGATGGGGATATCAAAGCTCTTAAGGTCATCATGGGTGAGAAGAGACGAGACATCATCCTCATCATCAGGGTCCAATTTAGGTATCTTTAGTGATTCCAGCTCCTTTTTTAATGGGCTTAAGGGTTTTTCTGTTATATAGACAGGGTTTCTTATCTCAGAGGGCCGGACGGCCTGGGCATCTTGGGGTACCTCTATCCCTGCCAGGCTGTCTCTGGTGGAATCCTTTATGGTAGCAGGTTTTGCTGAACAGCCAGCAAAAAAAAGAAAAACAGCGGAAAGGATAAGAAATATCTTCATCATTATAACGTCCTATTGAAAGATAATAAAAACTAAAATGTTGTATGTCAATAAAAAATGAAAAAATTTAACCCGGGCATCTTACAGGGGTTGTCAGGTAAGGGTTTTTCCAAGAAGGTTTCTGTGGCCCATGGCAAAGTCATAGGCATACATCCTTCTCTTGTTCTCCATCTGTAGTTCTTTTATGATAAGGGTTTCATCGGATGTAGACACAAAGATTCCCTTTTTATTTATATCAAATATGGTTCCTGGCAATGAATTGCTCGTATATGGGTCTATCTCTGTGCTATAAATCTTAACCACCCTGTTGTCAATATATGTAAATGCCACGGGCCATAAAATAAATGCCCTTACCCGGTTATTTATCTCCCTTGCCTTTGCATGCCAGTCAATCCTTCCCATCTCTTTTGTAATAAGGGGGGTGTAGGTTGCACGGTGATGGTCCTGTTCGGTTCCAGTTATTTTGCCATCCCTTTCTATGCTGCTTACAATGTGGGGGAGCAGCTCTCCTGACCTCACAGACAATCTGTTTGAAAGTGTTATCGCTGTGTCTTTTTCCTCTATCTCCATGGCCTCCTGATACACAATGTCCCCCGTATCCATCCCCTCATCCATCTTGATTACTGTTATGCCTGTCTGTTTGTCTCCGTTGAGGAGCGCCCACTGAATAGGTGATGGCCCCCTGTAGACAGGAAGAAGAGATGGATGAACATTTATTGACCCGATTTTTGGGATGTCGAGTATCTTTTTTGGTATGATAAGACCAAAGGAGACAACGACAAAGAGGTCAGGATTAAACTCAAGAACCTGAAGGATTGAGGGCTCTTTAAGGTTGTCGATCTCTATTACAGGCTTTCCTGATTGAGAGGCAGCCTTTTTTATCTCATTGTCTTCGAGCATATACCCCCTGCCCTTTGGCCTTGCCTTTTTTGTGACAACGCAACTGATTGAGTCGGAGATTGCCATAAAAGAGGGCAGCGAAAAATTAGAGGTGCTAAAAAAAACTATATTCATCTGTTTTTTTGATTCAGATATCTTTTTTTAAAGATGTTCTTTTTGACAGGGCTTAAATAATCTATAAAAAGCCTGCCGTCCAGATGGTCTATCTCATGTTGAAAGGCCCTTGCAAGATTGCCATTGCACTCCACCTGAAACAGTTTATTGTCCAGGGTCAAACCTTTTACAGTGACCTTTTTTTGCCTTTTTATATATTCATAATAACCCGGGATGCTCAGGCAGCCTTCTTCGCCTATCTCTTCTGATTCGCTGCCTATAATCTCAGGGTTTATAATGGCTACTGGCTTGCTACCCCTACCTGATTTTAGTTCTATGACAATCAGCCTGATTGCTACCCCTACCTGATTTGCTGCAAGCCCTGCCCCGCGGGCGAGATGCATGGTCTCTACCATATCCTGGGAGAGCCTGATAATATCTTCTGTTATATTGTCAATAGGTTTGGCAACCTCCCTCAGCACATGGTCTGGGTATGTCCTTATCTTTAGTAGAGCCATGTAATACTTTTAAAATAATTTTCCCTTTTTTTCAAGCCATAGATTTTTTATTACAGATGCCGCACCCCATGCATATGCTTTTTTTGCCATCATCAAAATAGACCCCGGTATTGCCATTGAAGTCTTCTATATATATTTTTTCATCCTCCATTTTTTTTATATAGCCGTAGTCCATAGGCACCTTACCGACACCACCTGTAATATCTATGGTATAAAAAGGCATGGCTATACCCGATATGTTTTTTCTTAGCGTGCTCATTATCTCTATACCTTTTTTTAACTGGACCTTAAAATGCATTGCGCCCTTTACCTCATCTAGTTGAAAGAGGTAGTATGGTTTTATCCCCAACAGGACAAGCCCCTCAAAGAGGTTGGCAAGGGTTATTGGACAGTCATTGACACCCCTTAAGAGGACAGAGTGACTGAGCATGATACATCCTGCCTCTCTGAGCATCCTAACGTTTTCCGTAAACTCTTTCGTTATCTCTTTTGGATGATTGATGTGTATTATAAGCCAAAGGGGTTTAATCCTTTTGAAGGCATCGAGGTGGGCTTTTTTTACGCCCTCAGGGTATACTAATGGCACCCGAGAGCTTATTCTGATTAGTTTTATGTGGTCTATAGAACTTAACCTGAAAAGGATATTGTCGAGTTCTTCAGGGGGGAGCATAATGGGGTCGCCCCCTGAGACTATCACCTCTTTTATTGATGGGTTTTTTTCTATATATCTAAAGGTGTCCTCATGGGATGCCTTTATTTCACCATCCTTTCCCGTAAGTCTTTTCCTGTTACAGAATCGGCAGTATAGAGCACACTGTGTGCCTGTCAGGAATACACCCCTGCCAGGATATTTTTTTATAAATGATGGCGTTATAGAGTGTTTTTCCTCAACAAGAGGGTCCTGCTCACCCTCCCCTGAAAGCTCTTTTGTGTCTGGTATGCACTGTCTTCTTAT
>JAGPMK010000057.1:5350-9031 GCA_018052995.1 Syntrophorhabdales bacterium
GGAATACACCCCTGCCAGGATATTTTTTTATAAATGATGGCGTTATAGAGTGTTTTTCCTCAACAAGAGGGTCCTGCTCACCCTCCCCTGAAAGCTCTTTTGTGTCTGGTATGCACTGTCTTCTTATGGGGCATAGGGGATTATTTTTGTCGATAAGATTTAGATAGAATAGGGGTATCTTCAGGGGATAGACCCTTGAGGTATCGTTTATTTCTCTTGTTTTTCTTTTACTTAGCGCTAAACGTCGCTTTAATTCTGAAACATTAAAAATGAAAGGGAGGGTATCTTTTTTACCCTCCTTGTCTCTCATCACCTATTTTATAACTAGAAAGTGTGCCCTTCTATTTTTTGCCCATGCCTCTTCGTTGTGCCCTGGGTCGAAGGGTCTTTCCTTACCATAGCTGACGGTTTCCAGAAGTTTTCCATCAACACCAAGATTTATAAGATAATTTTTTGTTGCATCAGCCCTTTTCTGACCAAGGACAAGGTTATATTCCACAGTTCCTCTTTCGTCACAATGGCCCTCTATCCTTACCTTTTTTCCCTTATTTGCATTAAACCAATCAAGGTTTTTCTTAAGGATCTCAGCGTCTTGCGGTCTTATATTGTATTTGTCAAAATCAAAAAAGATATCTTGTAACTCTGGTGCTGCCACAACAGGCGCTGCTTTAGGAACCTCTTTCTCCACCACCGGCTCAGGCTTTTTTGCCTCCTCGGCCTTAGGTACAACAACCTGAACCTCTGGCGCCTTTGGTTTTTCAGCCTCTGTCTTTACAACCTGCTGTGAGCAACCAACTCCCAAAAAAACACCTAACACAAAAACCAATGTTATTAAGCCAAACCATTTAATCTTCATATTCCACCCCTTGCAAAATTTTTTGGACATACTCTCTGCAAAGAGGGTATGTCCATTTTTAAAGCACTACTTTTTCTCAGGAGCAGGTGCCGCCTTCTCAGGAGCAGGTGCCGCCTTCTCAGGAGCAGGCGCTTCCTTCTCAGGAGCAGGTGCCGCTGGTTTTGCCTCTTCCTTTGGCGGAGCTGGTTTTGGCGGTTCTGATGGCCCGCAGCCCATCAATGCAAAGCCCCCAAAGAATGCAACTGCTACAAAAAGTACCAACAGTTTCTTCATTTTTGTCACCTCCTTTCATATTCTTTAAATCTGTTTTGTTATATAATATATCAGAACAGATAAGTAAATTAAAATTTTTTTATACCTACATTTTTTTTAATTTCCTCTACATTTTTTTTTGCTAATGTGCTGTATGCATGATTTAGTGTTGAGGCAGTGCCACAGGCAACACCAAGGATTAGGGCATCTTTAATGTCCCCACCGCAGGATAGTAAAAAAGTCATCCCTGCTATTAGGTAGTCTCCTGCGCCCACAGAGTTTCTAACCTTCACAGCAGGAGGGACAGCATGAAATGTGTTTTCCCTTGTTAAGGCAACCGCACCCTTTGCGCCCATAGACACAACAATTATTTCAACTTTTTCAAGCAGGGGCCTTGAATGTTCTATAATATCATCTATGTCTTTTGCCTGTTTTTTGGTCAGTCTGCTGAATTCATGGATATTTGGTTTTATCATATAGGGATGGGCATCGATGCCTTTTTGTAGAACGCTGTGGTCCGCATCAAGTATTACCTTAATGTCCTTTTCCTTTAATGTATTTATAATCTGATAAAACAGAAGCTCATTTATACCTGTTGGATGACCACTACTTATTATTACATAACTGTTTGGGTGTATCATCCTTATTTTTTCAAGAAAAAGAGATATATCAACTGATGATACCTCAAGGTCAGCAGTGGTTAGAAGGGTTTTAAGTCTTTTGTTTTTCTGATGTATTATTATGCTTGCCCTGGTCTCAGAATTGACCCTAGTGAAATCGCATACAATACCCTCATTAATAAGCAGACCCTCTAATTCAAGCCCCCTGTATCCACCGATAAAACCAAGAATAGCTGCCTCGCCGCCCAACTCTATTATTGCCCTTGAGATGTCAATGCCTTTTCCTGACGGCCGTCTCTTTTCCATAACTACCCTATTGACATCATCATAGATGAGTTCCTCAACATCGAATGTTATATCAAGGGATGGGTTCAGCGTGATAGTGTATATCATTTTTTTGAATAAAACTTTTTAATATATCTGAAAGCTGCCACATTAGAGATTGTTTTTTTTATTATTTCATGGTAATTAGTCAACCATAGATATTATATAAAAAAACAAAAAAAAATGAAAATAATCTTTATTTTTTTATTTTTTTTTATTCCCCGTGTAGTCTTCGGTGCAGCATTTCTAATATATAATCAGGATGCCAAGGCAAACGGCATGGGTATGGCTGTAAGTGCCTCTGTAGATAATAGCTCTGCGGTCTTTTACCATGCCCTTTATATTTGCGACAGGGATTGCAAAAAAATCAGGGCAGTTTGTTTTTGAGGCAGATATTCTATATGCAGGGTGGTCCTCTATGAGTCGCTATCGGGTTTCTTCAGATATGGTATGGCAGATGGGCTTTTTTAAAAAACCAGTGCAATTCACCCAGGTTGCCTTGGGCATGAACTATCTCTGGGGAAACAACATGGAGGTTAGGAGAGGCTATATGTTTGACAGGACGCCTATACCAAAAAAGACACTTAGTCCCGACCTCCCTGACAGCACAAGGCACATCCTCACTGCAGGAATTTCATATAAAAAAAGCGATTATAAACTAAATATAGGCTACCAGGCAACCTTCTTTAATAATACAAGATCTTATATAGCAGGGATAGATGGTAAATATACTGGATTTGCCCATGTCCTCATGCTTGGAATAGAGCCTGGAAGATACTCAGGCATTGGCTATAACGATTGAATAAGATGGCAGAAAGAACAAAAAAAAGCGCAATGGTTAATATAAAAAAAGGCCTTGCAAATGGGCTTTCCATAACCTTTGTTATGGTCAAGGTTATTATCCCATGTTATATAGTTATTGAGATTATAAAGCATTTTGGCATAATAGGTGTAATCAGCGAGTTTTTTAAGCCCTTCATGAGGTTTTTCGGGCTTCCTGGTGAGGCTGCCCTTGCCATAATAGCAGGGTATACTATAAACCTCTATGCTGCCATTGCTGTCCTTTCACCCCTTAATCTTTCATCTAAGGATATTACAATCGTTGCGCTAATTCTTGGCATATCCCATAGCTTATCTGTAGAAACCCCGGTGACCCAGCAGACAGGGGCAAATGGGTGGGTGCTACTTGTTCTAAGAATAGTCTTAAGCCTTTTTGCCGGGGCAGGATTAAACCTGATATGGAAATTATTATAACAGCATTAAAAAATTCTGCGCTCCTTACGGGGCAGCTTCTCTTAATAATACTCCCGCTTACCATCTCTTATGAGTTTATAAAGCACAGGCAGGCAGATTTAGCAAAAAAACGGTTTAGATTTTTAGGGATATCCGCCAATGGCCTCATCCCCCTCATAACAGGCGTGATTATTGGGCTTACATATGGCGCCGGTATAATAATTCACTCTATAAGATCATCGAACATGGATAAAAAAGAGGCATTTCTCATACTCCTTTTTCTTTCCATATGCCATGCCATTATAGAGGATACGCTTATTTTTGTTGTGATAGGCGCAAATGGCTTGATAATTCTTGGAGCAAGATTCCTTCTTGCCTTTGGCTTTACCTATGTTG
>JAGPMK010000019.1 GCA_018052995.1 Syntrophorhabdales bacterium
AAGCCCTTCTCTGGCATGCCTGTCTTGGAGGCATCCATATATGCCTTAAGGAAGATACCCTGATGGGGCCGGCAAGACCTATTCTTACAAAAAGGTTCATCTGCCTTAATATCATACACTTTCTCATCTTTAGTAATCTCGCTATTTTTTTTAACTATTATAACTACCTGGAAACATTGACGATTGATCCGAAATGGTTTGGTTTTCTCATGGGGCTTGATGCGCTAATTGCCATGATTTTAAGGCCTATTATAAGCCCATTCTTCACTGCAAGAAAGGCACCATTAACAATCCTTTGGGGCACAATATTTGTTTTTCTTTCCCTTCTCGGCTACACCATGGCAAAGAGCCTGATACCCATGATCCTTGTAAGGGGTATCCATGGCATAAGTATTGTTATTTTATCAAGTGCCCTCACCGCCTACACAGTGTCTTTTATCCCCCCAGAGCGTAGCGCACAGGCATTTGGCATTATCTCTATCAGCTTCCTTCTGCCTTATACAGTTATCCCCTTCGCAGTAGAATGCATACTCTCCTGCCTGAAAAGATATGAATTTATGTTCATATTCGCCTGCCTCCTCATGGTTCCTGTGTTTCCCATACTTTTCTACATCAACAAGAGGTCAAACCAGCGATGGCAGGCTTTAGATATAGACCAAAGGGATAGGGTCTCCTTTAAGGACATGGCGATAAACCTAAAAAATACCCAGATATCATCCCTTCTTGGGATCTCTGTTGTGACATTTATATCTTTTTCTGCCCATTATTATTTCTTAAAGAGCCTTGCCATACACAAGATAGGTGCATCTGATACAGGGTATTTCTTTACCATTTATGCCATCACCATGATAGCTATAAGGGCTCTCGCCGGTCATCTCTTTGATAGGGCAAACAAGCTTCTCCTTTTAGCCCTGGCGATAATCTTTACAGGGGTATGCTATATCTTTATTGGTAGGGCGGATTCAATGGCAATGCTCTATCTCTGTGCATTTTTTTTCGGTATAGCTATAGGTGTCCTGTTCCCTATGATAAACGGGATTGTCTTTGATATATCTGATGCAAAGATGAGAGGGGTAAACCTCAATCTTATAATAGAGGCAAGGGACCTGGGTTTTTTCATTAGCCCTATTATGTCCTCTTATATTATCAAACACTATAATCTGGAGACACTGTATCTCGTCTGCGGTATTATATCCATATCTTCATTATCCCTGATGCCGTTACTTATAAGAAACAAGACCTTTGCCCAGCATACCCAAGGGATACATTAAAATACAACCTCTTTGCGCTGAGGTCTACCTCAAATTCAACCCCTTTTAAGACGCCTTTCCTTAAACTCAATAGCGCAAAAACGCCCTTAACAATTACACTGTAGTATTGACTTAACACCTATGCTGTCTTAATTTTTTATAAAATATTTTTATTTTAAAGATAAGGGGTAAGAGATGGAGACATTCGAATTCAAGACAGAGGTAAAGCAGTTGCTTGACCTTATGATACATTCCCTATATTCACACAAGGAGGTATTTCTTAGGGAGCTTATCTCAAATGCCTCTGATGCCATAGACAGGGCAAGGTATGAATCGCTCACAAACAGCGCAATCCTTGAGGATGATGGAGCCTGGAAGATAAGGATCTCGGTTGATAGGGATGCAGGGACACTAACGGTAAGCGATAATGGCATAGGTATGACAAAGGATGAGATAATAGAGGCGCTTGGCACCATTGCCCATTCTGGGACAAAGGAATTTCTCATGGCACTTCAGAGTAAGGAGGTCAAGGATAACCCGGAGTTAATAGGGCAGTTTGGTGTTGGTTTCTATTCCTCTTTTATGGTGGCAGATAAGATAACAGTCCTTTCAAGGAAGGCAGGCGAAAAAGATAAAAAGGGTGTCCGCTGGGAATCCACTGGTGATGGGACATTCAGCGTTGAAGAGATATATAAGGCAGGAAAAGGCACGGACGTCATTCTTCATCTAAAGGATGAGGAAAAGAGATACCTTGATGAATGGGAGATAAGGGGTATAGTGAAAAAGTACTCAGACTTTATAGAGCATCCCATTGTAATGGAGGTAGAGAGGGAAAAAGAGAGCGAACTGGAGAAGGGTAAAACATTCAAGGTAAAAGAGGAGGAGACCCTGAATTCCAGAAAGGCAATATGGCTAAAGGATAAATCTGAGGTTACACCGGATGAATATAACGAATTCTATAAACACATATCCCATGACTTTAAAGCCCCTGCAAAGGTGATACACTACAGGGCAGAGGGGACATCAGAATTCACTGCACTCCTCTATATACCATCAAAGGCACCCTACAATATACAATTTAAGGACTTTCAGATAGGACCCAGGCTTTATGTCAGGCGCGTCCAGATTATGGAGCACTGTGAGGAACTGATCCCCCCTTATCTTCGTTTTATAAGAGGGGTTGTGGACTCATCTGATCTCCCCCTTAATGTCTCCCGTGAGATATTACAGAACAATCGCCAGGTGGAGATTATAAGGAACAATATCACAAAAAAGGTTCTCGATACCCTTGAGGAGATGAAAAGGGATGAGTATGGGAATTATCTAAATTTTTATAAGGAATTTGGAAGGATTTTAAAAGAGGGTCTTCACTATGATCTCTTAAGACGTGAACAGATTGCAGACCTTCTGCTTTTCAACTCTACAAAGGCAGAGGATGGTCAATTGAGAACCCTCGGCGACTATGTCAATGACATGAAGGATGACCAGAAGGAGATATATTACATCACGGCACCATCCCTTGAGGAGGCACTCATGTCCCCTTATCTTGAGGCGTTTAAGGAAAAGGGCTATGAGGTCCTCATCTTTACAGATGAGATTGATGAATTTGTCTTAGGCGATTTTGAATATAAAGGTAAAAAATTAAAATCTGTAACAAAAGGTGACATAGAGATAGATGAGGCAAGAAGGGAAAAGAAGGAAAAGGCGAGAAAGGAATACAGAAGGCTCATAGAACTTATAAAAGACCAGTTGAAGGACGAGGTGAAAGACGTAAGGTTCTCAGGCAGGCTTAAGGAGTCTGCATGTTGTATTGTGGCAGATGAGGGCGATATGGATAAACAGATGGAAAGGCTACTCAGGGCAATGGGGCAGGAGGTTCCAAAACAGAAGCGAATACTTGAGCTAAACCCTGACCATCCCCTATTTGCATCCATGAACACCATGTTTGAAAAAGATAAGGAAAATCCATTACTTAAGGAATACATAGATATGCTCTATGACCAGGCGCTTATCCTTGAGGGCTCAAGACCCAGGGACCCTGCCAAATTCGCAAGGGCAGTGGCAGGCCTTATGGCTGAGACAGCAAAACAATGAAGGATCTCCTTAAAAAAGGGCTTTAATTGTTTTGCTTTTTAGCCCTCTTATCAAAGCAGAGACCCCTTTAGTTTTTTTGATATGCACCTTATTATCAGCCTTTTCTGTTATAACCAAATCTCTCTTCAAATACAGGTGCCACAAGATTATCCACAGGTGCATAATCATCCCTTATTATAATGGCATATCTTTTATTTAGAAAATCATCTACCATACCCTTAGGGACAACATATGATTTTGCATGATTTTTGAGCTCAGCATTAACAAACCTGATAAAATTGTTTATATCCATATGCCCGTTTGATGCAATAACAATAAAGGTGCTTATTTTTGTATTTTCAAAATCAGGGCTTACTGAAACGAGATATATATTATCTCTCCCAAATACCTCTGATAGTGTTTTCATGTAAGAGGGCAAAAAAGCACCTTTGTGGAAATTGTCAATAATGTTGGACATGAGGAGTCCATTGGGCCTCATAATATCCTTTAATTGCTGCAAAAATTCCTTTGTGGTCAGGTGATATGGTATGGATAGGTCATTATAGGCATCTGTAAAGATAAGGTCATATTTTTCCCTGCAATTCATAACATACCAGCGTCCATCCTCATTGAAGCTTCTTATTCTTGTAGTTTTTGGCAGCCCCAGGTGATTGTATACAATCTCTGTCACCACAGGGTCAATCTCTACAACATCTATATCTGCCTTTGGATAGTATGCCTCCATGTACCTGGGAAAGGTATAACCCCCTCCGCCTATGGTGAGGCTCTTGAAATGTTCATCCCTGCTGAATCTCCATTTGAGAACATCAGAGTAAATTCTTTCGTATTCATATTCTATGTGATAAGGGTTATCAAGGGCAACGTAGGAGTGTATAAGATTGTCCAGTATCATGGCCTCAAGGGGTGTCTTGCCATCAGAGCTTGTTGTCTTTGTAAGCTTTATGGTAAAGTAGTCGCTCTCTTTATAGAGATATGTGTTTTTCTGCAAGGGCGGTTTATAGAGATAGTTAAATATGAGCCATAAAAACGGCACAGTAATAACAAGAAAAATAGCCGCTGCCTTTTTTGTTCTGAATAGGGAGCCTGAAAACACAGCAGCAAGTATCAATATAACACCTATGGTAAAGACAATGCTCCTCGTCCCCATATATGAGATAAGGAAGAAACCTGTGGCAAATGTCCCAATTATTGCACCAAGCGTTGAAAATGCATAGATCTTGCCTATTACATTGCCTGCCTTATCGAGGTTTTTCAGGGTCAGCCGCACTACAACCGGGGAGATAGTGCCGAGAACACATCCAGGGATAAAAAAGATGATAGTGGTTACAATAAATATTCTCAGCATCAGAGATACAGGGAATCTATAGGCAGCAACGGCATATGTAAGGGGTATGATAGTAAGGGATGTAATCCCTGATATAAGAAGTAGCCAGCCAAGGGTCTTTCTTGTGGGGAATCGGTCGACGAGTTTACCGCCAATATAGGCGCCAATACTTATACCTGCAAGTATAACACCTATTATGCTTGTCCATGTATATATCGATACACCCACAAAGGGTGCAAGTATACGACCTGCCACCATCTCTATGACAAGGGAACAGAAACTTGCAATAAATGTAATTATGTATGCCTCTAAAAGACTCATCCTCCTAAAAATCCTCCTTAAATAGATTAAATTATTAGTATTAATATGCTGTTCAAACAGGTATTTATTATAATGAGGTCTTAATAACCCTGTCTGTCGAGACTAAACAGTATAATTGACAGATTTCCCTGATTTTTTCAATATATAATTTTTATTATTGCCCTGCCTGTTGACAACATCTGGACAATCTGATTTAATCCCTTAAGAACTGAGGTGGATTATGACGGAGATCGAAAAAAAAGAGCTTTTAAGCAGGGCAAAGGTAATAGCTGTTGTGGGCATCTCTGATAACCCTGATAAACCAAGTAATATAGTGGCAAGGTATCTAATGCAGGAGGGCTACAGGGTTATCCCTGTTAATCCCAACTATAGTGAGGTGCTTGGCGAGAGATGTTATAAATCACTTGCTGAGATTGGAGAACATGTTGATATTGTTGATATTTTCATGAGGGTTGAAAAAATCATGCCTGTTGTGGAGGAGGCAATAGGCATCAGACCGGAATGTATATGGCTACAGCTCGGTATAGTAAATGAATCTGCAAAAAGACTTGCAGAGGAGAGGGGTATAAAATTCGTCATGGACCAGTGCCTGAAGATAGAACACACAAGGCTGATAAAGGGATACAGATAAGATAGGCAAAACTTGGCTTCTCGATATCCTAAAGGAAACAACATGAATGAAGGCAATGGAGGATGCAAAATCAGTATTATCTATACCGCTCTTTGTCTCTTGCTCATTAGCGCAACAGTAATTTCCCTGGGATATGGAAAGGGACTCAGGGAATTAATAGGTGCCGTCACGGACAATGAAGGATTCGGCTATGTATTGAGGAGAATAAGGATCCCCAGGACCCTATTGGCCATACTTATAGGGGGGTCACTGAGCATATGCGGGGCAACACTTCAATCCTTACTGAGAAACAGCCTTGCAGAGCCATATACCCTTGGCATCTCAGGAGGCGCATCCCTTGGCATTACCATATCCGTTATATCTGGGATAAATAATAGGCTTGATGTCTTTGCCAATCCATCTATGGGTTTTCTGGGTGCCATGGTCTCGACCGCTGCGGTTTATCTACTGTCAAAAAAGAGATTCTTTGACCCCGGTGCTATGGTGCTGTTTGGCATTGTTATAAGCCTTGTTTTCTCATCCATTGTTTTCCTGCTTTTTTCTATAATGGACCCGGACAGGATGCACGGGATAATCCTGTGGCTTATGGGGGATCTATCGAGCCTTGAAAGCGGGTTTGTTCCATTCTATATCCCTACCTTCTTAATCCCTGCCTTCATACTCTTTTTTTTCAGCAGAGAGCTCGATGTCCTATCGCTGGGTAGTGAAAAGGCTCAATATCTTGGGGTCAGTCCGGAAAGGATGTATAAGATATTTTTTATCCTCACATCAGTGCTTACCGGTCTCTGTGTCAGCGCTGCCGGTATCATAGGTTTTGTGGGGCTCATAGTCCCTCATATATTAAGAATGGTTATCCATACAGGGAATAGGCATCTATTAACTACATCTTATCTGGCAGGCGGGTCATTCCTTTTGTTCTCTGATGTGTTTGCCCGTTATATCCTCTATCCCGTAGAACTTCCTGTTGGTGTGATAACAGGCATACTTGGCGGTATAACCTTGTTAATCCTACTCATTAAAAGAAAATGAAGGGCCAGTCTATACTCTCCATCCAGAATGTCTCCTTTTCTTACGGCAGACAGGAGATTATACACAATATAAGCCTTGATATTGAGGAGGGTGAGTTTGTAGGTATTATAGGGCCTAATGGGTCAGGCAAGAGTACCCTGTTGAGGATCTGTGCGAGTTTTTTAAGGCCTGATAAGGGTACCATTCTGTTCTCTGGTAAGGATTTAAGTGAATATAGCATAAAGGAACTGGCAAAGGCCATGGCAACCATGCCCCAGTCAATGGATGTATTTTTTCCATACAGTGTGGAGGATTTTATATCTATCGGCAGGTACCCCCATATGCGCTGTAGCCTCTTTGAGCAAAAAAGAGAGGATGAGCTTATAAGGGATATAATGGAGACTATGGATATGGGATATCTGGCGGGTAGGAGGATAACAGACCTCTCTGAAGGCGAGAGACAGAGGGTATTTCTTGCCCAGTGTATTGCCCAGGACCCAGTCCTTATGCTCCTTGATGAACCTATAAGCCATTTTGATATAAGGCATCAGATAAAAACACTGGATATACTCGAGGGATTAAATAAAGAAGGGCTAACAATGATCATCGTGCTCCATGACCTTAATCTTGCATCTGAGTTCTGTTCAAGGGTTGTTCTTATGTCAGAGGGAAGGGTATATAAACAGGGAACCCCTCACGATGTCATTACATTTAAGGAGATAGAAGAGGTGTATAAGACAGTGGTATTGTTAAAGGAAAACCCCATATCGAAAAAACCCTATATCATACCGGTTGCAGGAAGGTATCTATAAAAACCCCCTAATTTTTTAATGATTTTTACTTAATATCGTTTAGAGATAAGGTTTTATAACCCGCTCATCGATCAAGACAGTTTTTGGTTTACAAAACACTGGGGTTGATATATATAAAAACATTATGGATAGGATTGTAAAGGGCTATTCAGACCATAGGTTTCATAAAAGGATTGGCGAACTGATCAAACAATACTCAAAAAATAAGATCGACATAAGGGATGAGGTTAAAAAACTTGTAGATTTTTCTCATTATCACAGACTCCTTGATCTGGGATGCGGTTATGGGTGGTTTTTAGAGCCGTTGCCTGCGTCCTTTGATTTTATAATGGGAATAGACTGTAATGCTGAGAATGAATCCCAATTTTTAAGTATTGCAAAAAATAAATCAAGGGAGGCACAGTTCAAAAGGCTCTTTCTGCCTACCCATATAGACATGCCATCCGGGCACTTTGACATTATTGTCTCTGCCTATTCTCTTTATTTTTTTCCAGAGGCATTGCCAGAGATAAGGAGACTCATGGATCCAGAGGGGGTTTTTATTGTAATTACCCATAGCAAATCCATGCTTATAGAGGGTGAGAGGTTTTTTAGTTTTGATAATCTTAGAAAGGTGATAGAGAGCTTCTCTGCTGAAAATGGATATAATATCCTGAAGAAATTTTATAGTCGAATAGACTAT
Organism: Syntrophorhabdales bacterium; assembly: GCA_018052995.1. Taxonomy (GTDB): domain Bacteria; phylum Desulfobacterota; class Syntrophorhabdia; order Syntrophorhabdales; family Syntrophorhabdaceae; genus DTOV01. The sequence goes on from JAGPMK010000019.1 coordinate 8,123, forward strand.
GTGGATTATCCCAATGAGCTTATCTTCACCAATAAGGATAGCCAGGCCCTCTCCCAATATATTGATTTTAAAAGGGTCTTTATTGAAAAGGATGCGAACCCTGAGCAGGTTAAAGAAAGGATGCTTAAGGAATTGAAGGAAAGAAAATTATTGAGTTTTAATAAAGATGACAGGATATTTTTAGCAAGGCCATGAAGACAAAGACGTATTGTTATTTCTGTGGCGCAGAGCTAAGAGAGGATTTTCTTGAGGGCAGACAGAGGCGGGTGTGCAGTGTATGTAATAAGATTCACTATGAAAACCCCCTACCTGCAGCCTCTGTAATACTCCCTAATCGCAATAGGGAGGTTCTCCTTGTAAAGAGGGCACACGAACCATACAGGGATATGTGGTGTTTCCCTATTGGTTTTGCAGAGGTGGGTGAAACCATAGAGGATGCTGCCCTGAGAGAGCTAAAGGAAGAGGCAGGGATTGACGGAAAGATCGTCCAGCTTGTGGATGTAAGCTCCCATATAAATCCTGTCTATGGTGAATTGCTGATTGTTACCTTTGAGGGAGAAAAGACAGGGGGCATTGAGACACCGGGTGACGATGCATCAGACTGTAGATATTTCCCGGTTATGGACCTTCCTGAACTTGCCTTTGATTCCCAGGAAAAGGCAATAAGGGCCTATAGGGAACTCAAAAAAGACCTCTGGAAGATACAGGATTCCCTTGAGGCATTCTTTGAGGAGGCCAAGCATGACAGGATAAGCCATACTACCAACCTATTATCCGATGACCTTATAAATGCTGTCCAGAATAACTCAAAAAAGATAATAGGGCTGTGGCTTAACGATATATCCACAAACCCATCGACAAAATCATACCATAATTTTGATAGAGATGAGCTTTACAGGGCGGCAAACTATATTATAGGGCAGCTTAATTCCTGGCTCAAGGGTGTAAAGGGCGAGGTTGAATTTAAGTCCTTCTATTATAACCTTGGCAGGACGAGGAAAAGGAATAAAATACCTATAGAGGAGTTGATAAGCTCTGTCAGTTTTTTGAAAAAACATATATGGATGTTTACCTATTCTTACGGGGTATGGGAGAAGGCAGTGGATATATACAGGATGTTTGAGCTCGGTGAAAGGCTTGTTTATTTCTTCGATAAAGCCGCCTATTATCTGGTAATGGGATATAATCAGCAGGAATAGATTTGGCTAAATCTGGTTTAAAGGAGATAAAAAAATCAGCGTTAATAGTTACGACAATCTCTTCACTTCTCACGCCCCTTGCCCTTGCTACAGTCAATGTTGCCCTACCATCCATAGGTAGGTTTTTTTCCATAGATGTCATAACCTTAAGCTGGATAGCCACAGCATATCTACTCAGCGCTGCCATATTTCTTGTTCCCCTTGGTAAAATCGCCGATATATACGGCAGAAAGAAGGTCTTTGTCATTGGAACAGTAATATTTACCGTCTCCTCCTTTATACTCGGGATATCAAACAGCGCAACCATGCTTATTGTCTTCAGGATTTTTCAGGGTATAGGCGGTTCTATGATATTCGGGACAGGCATAGCCATACTAAGCTCTGTGTTTCCTCCAGGGGAGAGGGGAAGGGTTTTAGGGATAAACGTTGCATCAGTTTATATGGGTCTATCTATGGGTCCTTTCGTGGGTGGGATTTTAACAGAGCATATAGGGTGGAGGGGGGTATTTCTCTTTAACTGTCCTCTGGGGATTTTTATTGTCATCCTTACCTTAAAAAGCCTTAAAGGAGAGTGGTGTGATGCAAGGGGCGAATCCTTTGATATTATAGGCTCAACGATATACTGCATAATGCTTCTATGTTTAATGTATGGATTTTCAAGGCTTCCATCGGCCTTAGGGGCTTTGCTTATTGCCATAGGTATTGTAGGGTTGGCAGGCTTTGCCTGGTGGGAGACAAGGATAAAAAATCCTATTTTAGATATAGAGCTGTTTATGACAAATAGGGTCTTCACCTTATCAAATCTGGCGGCATTATTGAATTATAGTGCCACATTTGCCGTTGGATTTCTTCTGAGTTTTTATCTCCAGCATATAAAGAATCTCTCACCCCAGTCAGCAGGGGTTATCCTTGTATCTCAACCTATTATGCAGGCAGCCCTTTCACCCATTGCAGGCAAGGCATCCGACAGGATTGAGCCGAGGATAGTGGCATCATCCGGTATGGCAGTGACAGCGATAGGGCTTTTTCTTCTTGCATTTCTTACAGGCAATACGGGTATCCCCTATACGGTTATCGCCCTTATGATATTGGGCGTTGGCTTTGCCCTTTTTGCCTCGCCCAACACAAATGCCATAATGAGTTCTGTTGCGAATAGACATTATGGTGTTGCGTCATCCATGCTTGCCACGATGAGGTTGCTGGGACAGCTTTTCAGTATGGGTGTTGCCATGCTGATATTTGCCTTATATATGGAGAGGGTTGAGATCTCAACATCCCTACACATTCAGCTTATGAATAGTATAAGAACCGCCTTTACAGTGTTCGGTATACTCTGTGTCCTCGGCGTATTTATATCACTAACAAGGGGGGATCTTAGGAAACAGTAGGGCTTGTTCGTTTATTCTTTTTCTTCTTAAGAAGCACAATACTCAATATGTAAAGGACAATGAGCATGATGGCAAAGAATTGATCTATCCCTTCCATTTCTTTATAGATTGCTGTGGAGAATACAAATTTATCTTTAAGGTGATGAATTAAGATTATAAGCATAAACATGGACCAGAATCTTATTATTCTTGCGCATTCTTTAAAAGTAACACGTTTTAAAGAAAAACCTTCAAATATGTTTCGAAAATTTTTTACTGATTTTGGATCTGGAAATACCTGGGGTATATCAACACTATATTTAAAATACGAGTCATTATAGATAGAACTAAGGAGTATTTCTTCCTTTTTTAAAGTAAGCCCATAGGCCCAGAAAAATAAAAAGGGGTAGATTAAAAGGAGGTAATAATTGCCGCTTATAAGGCATAAGCTATTATCTATTAGGTAATTGGCAAGGTAATATGGGTGCCTTATTATACTGTATACCCCTGTGCTGCATAACACTGAATTTCTTATCAGAACCCCTTTTGTAACAAAATGGAGGAAACAGCCAAATAATAACATAAAGATTCCAAGCGCTAAGCTGAAGGTATTAACGTCGCAGAAGAAAGAGGAGATAATAGATAAGATAATTATTAGATCCCTAAGGTTGCTTCTATTTATTAAAGAGGATTGCGCCATAGTATCTTTGCGAGAAAAAAAATTTTTAATCAAATTTTTTTTAGCATAAAGGTTTATTGAATGTCAAAGAAATTATAGCAATTCTCGGTGAAGCATAAAAAGGATATGAGTATACGGATTGAAGTCCTCATGTGGTCCCATAGATTACGCTTACTTCCAAAGGCCCTCCGACATTCCTGATGCAGGACATCGGTCAATTCAAAGATCTGGTGCATAAAAAGGCTAAAAGAGGGAATTGCTATACTGCATTGTTTGACTTTTCCTTTATTATATCATATTGTTAATCTTAATAAAGAGTACGAGGCTGGGAAGACAGAGGGGAGGGTAGATATGGCTAATCTTAATAAGGTGTTTTTGATAGGCAGACTCGGGGCAGACCCTGAGGTTCGTTCCACAACAGATGGGGCTACTGTTGCGCATTTCCGTATCGCCACATCAGAGGTATGGAGGGATAAAAGTGGCAATAAACAGGAGAGAACAGAATGGCACAGCATAGTGGCATGGCGTAGGTTAGCAGAGATAGCCGGTGATTATCTTAAAAAGGGTATGCTTGTATATATAGAAGGGAGGATTCAGACCAGAGAATACGAGGCAAGGGATAACACAAAAAGAAGGGTTACAGAGATAATGGCTACAGATTTAAAGCTTTTTCCAAAGGGCATGACCACCCCGGTCGAAGAGAGAAGGACACAGGGGCATGAAAGATCCCCTGATGATGTCTTTGTCCCTGAGATAGAGGAAGAGGAGGATGTGCCTATATAGAGACCTTTGCAGAGATGTCTTTGGCTAACATATGAATTTAATTATGGTTCTCAGAGGTGAAACGTGGATTGCAGAGATTTTGAAGGAGTCATAGGACTTGAGGTCCATGCCCATCTTTTAACAGAAAGCAAGCTTTTTTGTGGATGTTCCACCAAATTTGGTGCAGAACCCAACAGCCATACATGTCCCACATGTATGGGTATGCCCGGGGCACTTCCTGTTTTGAACAAAAAGGCAGTGGATTTTGCCATAAGGCTCGGACTTGCCCTCAACTGCACTATAAACAAAAAAAGCATATTTGCAAGAAAGAATTATTATTATCCAGATCTACCCAAGGGTTATCAGATAAGCCAGTATGAAGAGCCCATATGCGAAAACGGTCACCTTGACATATTTGTTGGTGACGAGAAAAAGAGGATCAGGATTAAAAGGATACATATGGAGGAGGATGCAGGCAAGCTTGTCCATGAAAGCACAATAGAGGCAAGCGCTTACAGTCTTGTGGATTATAATAGATCCAGTATCCCACTCCTTGAGATTGTAAGCGAACCAGACATAAGAAGCCCTGAAGAGGCAGTCAAGTATCTCAAGATGCTCAGAGACTATCTTATATACCTTGAAATATGTGATGGCAATATGGAGGAGGGCAGTTTCAGATGCGATGCCAATGTTTCAGTCAGAAAAAGAGGTGAAACTGCATTAGGGACAAGGGCAGAGCTGAAAAATCTTAACTCCTTTAAGCACATAGAGAAATCCCTTGATTATGAGATAGGAAGGCAGATAGACCTTATTAAAAAAGGTGGGGAGGTTGTGCAGGAGACAAGGCTTTACAATGTTGATGAGGGTATTACCTATTCTATGAGGGGCAAGGAGGAGGCGCATGACTACAGGTATTTTCCTGAACCTGACCTTCTTCCACTGGTTATAGAGGAAAGATGGATAGAAGGCATAAAAGGTGAGATGCCAGAGATGCCCCTTGATAAGATAGAGCGATTTTTAAGTGAATATAATCTGCCCAGATATGATGTGGAGATACTTATATCTGACAGATTCCTCGCGGACTATTTTGAGAAAACAGTAAGACTCTTCCCTGAGCCTAAGACAGTGAGCAACTGGATAATGACAGAGTTTTTAAGGGAACTGAAGGAGAGAGATCTCTCTGCAAAGGATCCGCCTATCCCCCATGAAGACCTTGCTGAACTATTATCGCTTATAAAGGACGGGATAATAAGCATAAAGATAGGCAAAGAGATATTCCCAGAACTATGCACGACCAAGTTAAATCCAAGGAAGCTTGTTCAGGATAAGGGGCTTATACAGATCTCCGATGAATCTGCCATAGCAGAGACAATAGAACAGGTTATAGCAAGATTCCCCAAAGAGGTTTCAGAGTTTAAGGCTGGAAAGGAGAAGCTATTGGGATTCTTTGTGGGTCAGATTATGAAGGAGACAAGGGGTAAGGCAAATCCCAAGATACTCAATGAATTGCTTCTTAAGAGGCTGAAGGCATGACAGGACATATATTCTGGGGCGATGGTTCCCTGTTTCTTCTCGACCAGAGACTACTACCCTTTAAAAAGGTCTATGTAAAATGCAAAACCATAGGGGATGTAGCAGAGGCAATAAGAAAGATGATCATAAGAGGTGCACCCCTTATAGGCATTGCAGCTGCCTATGGCATTGTCCTGGGTATAAGGGAGCGACTCAGGACAAAAGGCACTGTAACAGAAAGACACATGGATAGGTTGAGTAGCATCCTTATAAATACACGCCCCACTGCAGTAAACCTCGCATGGGCATTAAAAAGGATGCACAGGGCATATCAGGATTACAAGGACAAGGATAGCGCGTCTTTTGAAGAATTCATGCTCCAAGAGGCAATCTCAATACATGTGGAGGATATAGAGAATAACAGGATGCTATCGCTTTTTGGTGCAGAGCTTATAGAGGATGGTGACACCATCCTTACCCATTGTAATGCCGGTGCCCTTGCCATGGGTGGATATGGGACAGCGTTGGGCGTTATAAGGGCAGTGCATGAATCAGGGAAAAAGATTAAGGTAATAGCCACAGAGACTAGACCCTATCTCCAGGGGGCAAGGCTAACTGCATGGGAGCTTTATCAGGAGGGCATAGATGTAGAGATAGTGCCAGATAACCATGTAGGGATCCTATGCTTTAAGGATGTGATAGATAAAATCATAGTGGGTGCTGATAGGATAGCCTTAAATGGTGATACAGCCAACAAGGTAGGGACATATATGCTGGCACTCTGTGCAAAAAGGCATAGCATCCCCTTTTTTGTGGCAGCCCCTCTATCTACCTTTGACAGGGAGATCAAAGATGGCTCCTATATAAAGATAGAGGAGAGACCGGGAAGAGAGGTAAAGACCATAATGGGTGTTGCCATCACCCTTAAAGACATAAAGGCAAGATACATCTCCTTTGATATAACACCCCACAGGTATATAACTAACATCATAACAGAAAAAGGCATAATTAAAAGACCATTTAAAAGATATATACCCCAACTTTTTTAGTAACATGGAAAAACCATCTATTATCACCCTCCTCACTGATTTCGGATTGCAGGATACATATGTAGGACAGATGAAGGGTGTGATAATCTCCATAAATCCACATGCAATGGTAATAGACATAACCCATGAGATAGAGCATCAGGACATAAGGGAAGGCGCCTTTCTTTTAAAGGGGTTTTATAGTTTTTTCCCTAAAGGCACAATCCATGTTGCCATTGTTGACCCTGAGGTGGGGGGTTCAAGGAGGGCAATTGCCATAAAAAAGGGGGGATATTTTTTTATAGGCCCTGACAATGGCATATTCAGTCTTATACTCAGTGATACCTGTGAGGTATATTCCATTGAGAATAGGGCATATATGCTCAGGGATATAAGCCCTACATTTCATGGAAGAGACATCTTCTCCCCGGTGGCAGCCAATATATCCCTGGGTGTGGATATGGATTCACTTGGAAAAAGGGTCTCAGACCCTGTTCTACTGGTTAATATATACCCAAGGGTGGAGTCAGATATCCTAAATGGAGAGATCGTGCACTTTGACAGGTTCGGCAATGCCATAACAAACATAGACTATCCAGCCTTTAAGGACTTTACGGGAAGCAGGGGATACAGGATAGAGATAGGGGGTATTTTTTTTAATTCCATAAGCATGAGTTATTTTGAAGGTGACCTGGTATGTCTTATTGGCAGCTCCGGTTATCTTGAGTTTGGATATTATAAAGGGAGCTTCAGGGATAAGATGAATGTCTCAAAGGGGGACAGGGTAAAGGTAAGGATTATCCCCTGACCAGATGCCGTGTGACTAACAGGCGAACTCTTTGATTGCTGTTTTGTGTATCCTATGCGCATCAATATGTTTTACCGCTTATACCCAGATCATTTTGGTTAGGACTAATCTTGTTTGTTCCTCGCAGATATCTTTATATCCGTTGGCCCTTGAGGAGATTGTAATCAAAATAGGACAAACAAGAGAATAAATATATTGAGAAAACAAGTAATGCAATATAGAATTTAGAACTCTATGCGCCCGTAGCTCAGTATGGATAGAGCGTTGGCCTCCGGAGCCAAAAGTCGCAGGTTCAAATCCTGTCGGGCGCGCCAGCTTTTTTATTTTTTTCTCTCTTAATGACTTATATATTTTTTTCTTGACAACAGGTGGTTATTAGATATATTTTTATCGATAACGAATTATCGATAAAAATATATTTTAGAGAACAGGAGGTGCCTTTATGGTAGATGGGGGCAAGAAAAATGACCACTCAATAAAATCCATCCCAGAACCTACACTTAGAAGGCTTCCTGTTTATTATCAATATCTTAAAAATATTAAAAAGCATGAGGGGTTTAAATTTATCTCTGCCACACAGATAGGAAATGACCTCAATATCTTACCTATCCAGGTAAGAAAGGATCTGGAGATAGCAGAGGTCAGCGGCAGACCCAAACTGGGCTATAAGATAACAGAGCTTATTAAAAGCATAGAGGATTTTCTTGGATGGAACAACATAACCGATGCATTCCTTGTGGGTGCCGGAAACCTCGGCTCAGCAATCCTTGGATATAGTGGTTTTAGAGAATACGGGCTCAATATCATTGCTGCCTTTGATGATGATGAAAAGAAAGTGGGCACAGAGATAGCAGGCAAGATTGTCTTCCACATAGACAAGTTGCCGGATATGGTAAAAAGGATGGGTATAAAGATAGGGATACTTACTGTCCCTGCCCCCTATGCCCAGGAGGTTGCGGATATCATGGTAAGGGCAGGGATAAGGGCGATATGGAATTTTACCCATGTCAAGATTAATGTTCCACCCGGTGTCATTGTCCAGCATGAGAATCTTGCTTCATCCCTTGTTGTATTATCAAAAAAATTAGAATTATTACTTCAGACTGACAATTAGGAGGATGTAATGGAGACATTACGAAAATTTGAAAAGGTGTTGGAGATTGTGGAGCAGAATGGGAGGCAGGCCTCCCGGCTTATACCAATCCTTCAGGCTGTGCAGGCAGAATACCGCTATCTGCCTGAAGAGGTAATGACCTTTATAGCCACGTCCCTGGGTATCTCCCCTGCTAGTGTGTTTGGGGTTGCCACGTTTTACTCCCTTTTTACCCTGAACCCAAAGGGTAGATACCATATTAGGGTGTGTAATGGAACAGCGTGCCATGTAAAACGTTCCATGGACATCCACAATGCTATACATAAAAGATTGAATCTCCAACCTGGAAGAGACACTACAGAGGACATGCTCTTTACAGTAGAGACGGTAAACTGTCTTGGCGCATGCGGTCTTGCGCCTGCCATGGTTATAAATGAAGAGGTTTATGGTCAGCTTACCCCTGAAAGGGCGATAGAGATTATTGAAGAGATTATCAACAAGGAGGAAGTGCATGAACTGGACATTGGCAGGGCTTAAAAAAATAAAGAATGATTTTAATGCCTGGGGGCATTCTGTAACCCACAGGGTCCTGGTCTGTGCAGGGACTGGGTGTCTGGTAAATGGTTCAATGAAGGTATATGATGAATTTGTAAGGACTATCAGAGACTCAGGGGTTAATGCAATTATTGAGCTTAAAAAAGAAGAGGAAGGGATATTTGTATCAAAGAGCGGGTGCCAGGGGTTTTGCCAGATAGGACCCCTTGTGACCATACTTCCAGAAAATATCTTGTATACAAAGGTAAGACCCGGGGATGTTCAGGATATAGTGGAGACAACACTGGGTAGGGGGGAGATACTCCACAGACTACTCTATATTGAGCCGAATATGCAGAAGGTATGCAAGGGGACCCAAGATATACCCTTTTACCAGAAACAAAAGAGGTTTGTCCTCGATATCTGCGGGCTTATAGATCCAGAGGATATCCGTGAATACATAGCCAGGGACGGGTATCTCGCAGCAGTAAAGGCATGCTCTGAGATGGCACCAGATGAGATCTGCCAGGTTATAACAGCGTCGGGCTTACGGGGTAGAGGTGGCGGTGGCTTCCCTACAGGGAAAAAATGGGATACCGCAAGGCTTCAGGAGAATGTGAAGAAATATGTCATATGTAATGGTGATGAAGGGGACCCCGGTGCATTCATGGATATGGGTGTCATGGAGGGAAATCCCCATAGTATTATAGAGGGTATGATTATTGCTTCCCGTGCCATAGGTGCTGATGAGGGGTATGTCTATGTCCGTGCCGAATACCCCCTGGCAGTTAAAAGGATAAGAAAGGCAATAAAGGATGCCTATGATCTGGGGCTACTGGGTAGTAGAATACTTGGATCAGAGCATATATTCAACCTTAATGTTATGGAGGGTGCAGGCGCCTTTGTCTGTGGAGAGGAGACAGCCCTTATTGCCTCCATTGAAGGAAAAAGGGGTATGCCATCGCCAAAACCTCCCTTTCCTGCCCAGAGCGGACTCTGGGGAAAACCAACCATAATAAACAATGTGGAGACACTCTCTACGATACCGCTTATAATCAGGGAGGGGACAGAGAGATTCCGTGAGATGGGGACAGATACATCACCAGGGACAAAGACATTTGCTGTTACAGGCCATGTATTAAACACAGGGCTCATTGAGATGTCCCTTGGCGTTACCCTCCGTGAGATTATCTATGGTGTGGCAGGTGGTATAACCGGTGATGATGGTAAGGCCATGCCTGACGGTTTTAAGGCAGCCCAGATTGGTGGTCCCTCTGGAGGATGTCTTACTGCAGGGCACCTTGACCTGCCTATTGATTTTGATTCGCTTAAGAAAGTGGGTGCAATGGTAGGGTCAGGTGGTCTTGTAGTCATGAATAAAGACACCTGTATGGTAGACGTGGCACGTTTCTTTATGCAGTTCACCCAGAGTGAGTCATGCGGTAAATGCGTTTTATGTAGGGAAGGCACAAAACAGATGCTCGCCCTCCTCGATGATATAATGGAGGGCAGGGCAACTGGAGAGACATTAGAACTCCTTGAGGATCTTGCCATAACTGTGCAGAGGGGTTCCCTGTGCGGGCTCGGCAAGACAGCACCAAATCCTGTTCTTTCCACGCTCAGAAACTTTCGCGAAGAATATATTGCCCATGTAAAGTATAAATATTGCCCCACAGGAAAGTGCAAGGCACTCACAAAATTCACTATAGATGAGAACCTCTGCAAGGGGTGCACCCTCTGTGCCAATAAATGTCCCGTCGGAGCCATAACAGGCAAGAAAAAAAGGACCCACAGGATAGACCCCATACTTTGTATCAGGTGCGGTGCCTGTATTGAAAGCTGTGCATTTGAAGCCATAAAAGGAGAAAAGCTATGAACGAGGATACCTATATTACCATTGACAATAAGGATGTTCCCATTGAAAGGGAAAGAAATCTCCTTGAGCTTGTTAGAAAGGCAGGGGTTGAACTCCCCACATTCTGTTATCATTCTGAATTAAGTGTCTATGGGGCATGCAGGCTCTGTATGGTGGATGTAGAGGGCATGGGTCTCGTTCCGGCCTGCTCAACACCCCCATCACCTAATATGAGGGTAAAGACGAATACTGAAGAGATAAGAAAGATGAGAAGGATTATTGTTGAATTGCTTCTTGCCAATCATAGCCAGAACTGCCCTACCTGTCAGAAGAGTGCCACATGTCAGCTTCAGGCACTTGCCAGAAGGCTGGGTATAACAAGGGTCCGATTCCAGAATCAGACAAGAGAATTACCTATTGATGAATCATCACCCTCCATAGTCCGGGACCCAAATAAATGTGTGCTTTGCGGTGACTGTGTTCGTATATGTTCAGAGGTGCAGACAGTGGGTGCTATTGATTTTGCATATAGAGGGGCCAGGACTGTAGTGATACCGAGCTTTGGAAAGGACCTTGACAAGGTAGAGTGTATAAACTGCGGTCAGTGTGCCAGGATATGTCCTACAGGCGCCCTGATACCCAAATCAGAGGTAGATGATGTCTGGAGGGCAATTCACAACCCCAGTAAGGTTGTTATTGCCCAGATTGCCCCGGCTGTTAGGGTTGCCATAGGTGAGATGTTTGGTCTTGAGCCGGGCGTTATAGCATCGGGTCAGACAGTGGCAGCATTGAGGGCAATAGGGTTCAGCAAGGTCTTTGATACATCATTTACAGCGGATCTCACTGTTATTGAGGAGGGCAATGAATTTATTCGTCGTGTCCAGAAAAACGAAAATATTCCTCAGTTTACATCATGTTGTCCTGCCTGGGTGAAATTTGCAGAGCAGTATTACCCTGAGCTTGTCCATAGTATCTCGAGCTGTCGTTCACCCCAGCAGATGTTTGGCGCCCTGGCAAAGGATCTCCTTTCTGCCCAGCTAAATATTAAGAAAGAGGATATTGTGGTGGTCTCCATAATGCCCTGCACTGCAAAAAAATTTGAGGCAAAAAGACCTGAATTCAGCCGTGATGGCATCAGGGATGTGGATTATGTCCTGACCACCCAGGAATTGGGTAGGATGATAGAGGAGGCGGGGCTTAATTTCAATGGACTTGGCCCTGAGTCATTTAACCTACCCTTTGGATTCAAGACAGGGGCAGGCGTTATATTCGGCAACTCAGGGGGTGTAAGCGAGGCTGTAATTAGATATCTAACTGAAAAACTCACCGGAGAAAAAAGAGAGAACTACGAATACAAGAGTCTCAGAGGTGATAATGGTATAAGAGAGATAAAATTTTCTATTGGTGATAGGGGGTTCTCATTAGCTATTGTAAGTGGCCTCGGTAATGCCCGCAAGATTATAGAGAGGATAAGATCCGGAGAGGGACATTATGATTTTGTAGAGGTGATGGCATGTCCTGGAGGCTGTATAGGTGGTGCGGGTCAGCCGGTATATACAAATACCGCAATCCGTCAAAAAAGGACAAAGGGACTATATGAAAATGACAGGATGCTGGAACTCCATAAATCCCAGGATAATCCTTACATCACAGAGCTCTATAATGCATTTCTCGGTGATGTGGGCAGCCCAAAAGCCCACGAGCTTCTCCATACCTATTATAAATCACGAAAAAGGATTGTTGACGAGGATATGTATCTCAGTTACTCTGACCGGGCAGAAAGCCTGGAGATTAATGTGTGTTTTGGCACAGGCTGTTTTATAAAGGGTTCACAGAGGATTCTAAGAGGCATACTTGATTATATAAATGCAAATGGTTTAAAAAATAGGATAAATGTAAGTGCCTCATTCTGTTTTGAGGCATGTGACAGAGGGCCTGTTATCCGTGTAGGTGAGAGGGTAGTAGAACAATGCACTGTGGAAAAGGCAACAGAGGTAATTGCAAGAGAGGTGGAGGCATATGTATGACTCTGTAGCAAGGCAGATCGTTTTTACCCTTACAGCAAGGTGCAGGGATTGCTATAGGTGTCTCAGGTCATGTCCTGTCAAGGCTATAAGGATGGAGAGAGGACAGGCGTATGTAGATGAAAAGAGATGTATCGCCTGCGGGACCTGTATCCGGGAGTGCCCTCAGCAGGCAAAATCCTTCCGCCATGATATTGATGTTGCCCAGAGGATTATTGACTCAGGTAAAATAGTTGCGGCAAGTATTGCCCCTTCCTTTGCAGCGGTTATGAGCAAGTGGCAGAGGTCACGCCTTGCTTCTGCCCTTCGTGCCCTTGGCTTCCGATATATAGGTCAGACATCTCATGGTGCATATCAGGTATCTTATCATACGCTAAATATTATGAAAAAAGATGGGCATGGACCGTATATAGGGACAGCATGCCCTGCTATTGTGAATTATATTGAAAAATACAGACCAGAGCTCGTGGATTTTTTAATACCCATTGTCTCTCCCATGATTGCCCATGCAAGGATGCTTAAGGAAAAACTTGGCAGAGAAACCAGTGTAATCTTTATAGGCCCATGTGTAGCAAAAAAAACAGAGCTTTTCCGTCCTGCCAATAAGGGTGTTGTAGATTGTGTCCTAACCTTTAAGGAGCTTATGATGTGGTTAAATCAGAGGGGCATAAGCCTGAACAACTGTGAGGAGAGCAGCTTTAATGAAAGACCTGCACATCTGGCACAGCTATATCCGCTCCCAGGAGGCATGATAAAGACGGCAGGGCTCGATGACGATGGATTTAATCCCCAGCTCATGAAGGTTGACGGTATGGCAGGCATAAAGATATTGTTGGACAGTCTGGCAGGGGAATCAGCCTATACCCTTATTGAGCCCCTTTTCTGCAATCAGGGTTGTATCAATGGGCCAGGGATGGACACAGACAAAAATCTTTTTGAAAGAAGAATGGATATCCTTGGATATGTCAGGGATACTGCGGATATTCACATGATCCCTGAATCTCAGGATGCAGGGATATTCTATGGGGGATATGAGAAACAGGAGGGCATATTTCGGGAGGTCCCGGAGGAAGAGATAGAGCAGATCCTTGAAAAAACAGGAAAATCTGACCCACAGCAGCAGCTTAACTGCGGTGCATGCGGATATGACAGCTGCAGGGAAAAGGCAATTGCCGTGGCACAGAGCATGGCAGAGCCAGAGATGTGCATACCCTATATGAGAAGGCTTGCTGAACGTAGGACTGACCAGATATTCAGCACAACACCGAATGGCATTATAATACTTGATAAGGAGCTCAAGATCCTGGCAGTCAACCCTGCCTTCAAGAAGTTTTTTTTCTGCTCTGATGGTGTCCTTGGCAGACACATATCATATCTTATGGATCCAGCCCCTTTTGAAAAACTTATCTCCGGTGCTGCAGATAGCCTTGATATTATAAGGACCCACAGACACTATAATCTCATGTGCCGTGAACTTCTCTATATCCTGAAGCAGGATCAGCAGATTGTTGGGATCTTCATTAACATAACAAGTCAGCAGGAAAATGAAAAAAAACTCAAAGAGATTAAATCCCAGACAGTAGAACAGGCAAGTGAGCTTTTGGAGCACCAGATAAAGATGGCGCAGACCATTGCCCAGTTTCTTGGTGAAAGTACAGCCCGGGGAGAGGAGATAGTGAAAAAGCTTATGAGTCTCACAGAAGGCGATGAAACCTGAGTTAGATGAAACAAGAAAATACATAGAGGTAGTATCTGCCCAGACTGCAAAAAGGGTAGGTGACGTCTGTGGGGACTATATCATTGTTGATAGGACATCGGAGGCAACAACAGTGATACTGGCAGATGGTATGGGCACAGGGGTAAAGGCAAGGGTGGCTGCTGTAATGAATGCATCAAGGCTCATGGAACTTATAAGGCTTGGCTTTACCCTTAGGGAGGCATGCAGTAAGGTTGTTGATACCCTCCATGAGGCAAGGACATCAGATATACCATTTGCTGCCTTCTCTGTATGCAGGATCTTAAACAGTGGACATGCAACTATTATCTCCTATGAGATGCCCTCTCCCATACTTTTAAGCAAACATTTTGCAACGTATCTTCCCCAGCAGAGATTTTCACCTATGGGGCTCGAGATTATAGCAGAGGTTAACTGCACCCTTGAATATGAAGACGGGATAATCCTTTTTTCAGATGGGGTGAGCCAGGCAGGCATGGGTAGCATCTATCGTATGGGGTGGGGTGTCCAGAATGTCTCATACTACATAGATGGACTTTTGGCACAGGGGGTTGATATTAAAGGCATTCCTGACAAGATACTTGCAAAGGTAAAGGAGATATCGTGGTCCAATTATGGCGATGATACTACATGTGTTCTTCTGTTATGTAGAGAGCCCAATGTCCTGAATGTCCTTACAGGACCCCCATCAAAAAAGGCAGAGGATTATAATGTGGTTAAAAGATTCATGGAGTTGAAGGGCAAAAAGGTGGTGTGTGGTTCTACGACGGTACAGATGGTCTCAAGGGTTCTTAAAACACCCGTGAATATTAAGGATGTATCTGATGGTTACCACAGGCCACCATCATATGAGGTGGAAGGCATTGATTATGCCACAGAGGGGGCGATCACCCTCAATCAGGTTTATAATATCATTGACGTAGAGGTGGACAGGCTTGGTTCAGGTAGCTCTGTCTCTGACCTTGCACGGATCTTTCATGAATCAGACATAATTAATTTTATCGTAGGAACAGCAACAAATCGTGCCCATAAGAGTCTTGTGTTCAGACAGATGGGTATATTTCCCAGAGAGGTTATAGTGAAATTGTTTTCTGACAAATTACAAAAGATGGGGAAGCTTGTAAGCCTTGAATATGTTTGATGTAGTTATTTTTAAAAGAATTTTTATCTTTTTATTGCTACTGATGCCCCCTTTTGTCTGAGTTTTTCCACTGCCTCGACGAATGTAAGGGGTGTAGGACCTGCAGCTACATAGGGGTCAATTATGAGAAATTTAGGGTCCTTAAGAAGACCCCTCCACCTCCTTATCTCTGCATCTATACTATATCCCATATCCATGAGCACGATAACATGGGGATCCTTTCTTATGACCTCCTCTATATTTACCCTTGAGTAGGGCAACTCTGTCTCTATTATGTTTATACCCCCAGCTAATCTTATTATGTCATTGGCAAAACTTTTTTTTGTGGCTGCTATAAAGGGGTCAGAGCCCACCTGCCACAGGACCCTAAAGGGTGGTTGGTTGTGTCTTTTTTCAAGGATTGACTGCGCCCTGTTTATTATCGCCCTTGCCCTATCTTCCCTGTGGAGAATCTGTGCGAGGATAAGGAAATTTTGCGATAATTCATTGAAATCTTTTGGTCTTTTAAAGCACTGAACGTTAATGCCAAGCCTTTTCAGTCTCTCCATCAGCCATAGGGGATTCCCCTCCTGGGAACCAAAGACCATATCAGGCATCAAGGATACAATCTTCTCTATGTCTGGCCTTAAGGGTGTCCCTATTTTTGCCTTCTTTTCCGCCCCCCTTGGTCTTTTGCAGAATATAGTATTAGCTATGAGGGAATCCTCGGCACCTAATAGATAGATAGACTCTGTAATCTGTGGCGAGAGGGATATGACCCTTTCGGAGCTATAAGATATCCAGGGAATAAAAAGGATAAGAAGGACAAAAAGGGCTTTCAGATATATTCCCTTATTCCTCCCCATGTTTATACGGGGTAGTCTTTTTAATCTCCTCAATCTCCTCTTCTAACTCTTTTATCTCTATGTTTAATCGTGTGATTGCGCTTATCCTTTCTTTTAAAAAAGGGCTCTCTATTGTGGGCGTTCGCCCGGATGTAAACTGGTCATATACATATTCGCCTATCTCTGCATACAACCTCTGGATATTCTTCTGAAGCCTTGTAATATCAAGGTATCTCTTTTTTCCTATCTTTGCCTGTTTTTCCACATTAAAGGCAATATCCTGGGCGGTCTCTTTCAGTGTCTTTAAACCTTCCTCTGTCCTCTTTTTTATGTCATCCATTAAAGCCATAAAACCCCCTTTATATATTCATTAGTGGTGTTCGTTTATTCAATATATAAAATAACCCCATGTTTTTCAAGACACATAGAGGTCCTATACCCTATTTTCCGCAGCAGCATAGATAATGCCAAGCCTTAATCTTCCCCCTTATTGCAATGGAATCTTTTTTAGGGCTGTTTCATTCGGATAAATCTGCTATAATAAACCCATGTCAAAACTCATTCTCGGTCTGGTGGGTTCGCCAAGGCGATATGGAAACTGCGAGGTCTATATTAAAGTAATCTCCACATATATGGATTTCGAACATAAACTTGAGCTGATTAGACTTCCTAATCTAAACATTATGCCATGTAATGCATGCTATGGATGTATAATGGATAGTCCATGCCCCCACAGCGATGATATGGAGAGGCTTATGGACCGTATTCTAATGGCAGATGGCATAATAATAACCACACCTGTATACTATCTTGGAGTCCACAGTATATATAAACGCATCCTCGACAGGGGCTTTCTCTTCTATAAATATCTTGAAAAGACATATGGCAAACCCTGCATACTTATAAATATGTATGGGATAAAGGACAGAATAGGCGTATCCCCTCAGGCACTTATGGTATTTGCATCTTTTCTCGGGCTTAAGATAAAGGCGAATGTAAACATAAAAGCTGCATTGCCAGGTGAGGTATATTTCAATAAACCCTATCACAGAAAGGCAAAAAAACTTGCTGAACTTTTGTTCTCCCCGGGTAAAGGCATAGACAATTACGGCTGCCCCTTCTGTGGCTCTGAGATAGTCCGGATGAGAAGAGGTTATCTCATCTGCACGCTGTGTCATGGGACATTTATGATAGATGGAAAAGGCAAGCGCATCCGGCTCAAGGAGGGTGGGATATTCGGCACGCCAGAACATATGTTTCTTCATAAAAAATGGTTAGGCAGTATGAAAACACGCTTTTTAGGCTCGAGAAAAAAGATAATGAGGGCTATTGCACCCTTAAACAACATTGGCGAGTGGGTTAATTTTGATTAGCAGCCATTTTACAATATGAGGACTTTTAAAAAGGTCTGAATTTTATTGATTATTGTCAGTAAACATTGTAATTTTTTTCTTTAATAAACATTGTGGGGTTAAGGATGAAGGCGCCTATTACAAGAAAGGGCTATGATAACCTGAAGAGGGAAAGGGAATATCTTCTAAACACAAAGAGGCCTAAGATTATCAAGGCAATAGAAGAGGCGAGGGGTCATGGAGATCTATCAGAAAATGCAGAGTATGATGCGGCAAAGGAGGAGTATCAATTCCTCCAAAAAAAGATTGCCGAGATAGAGGAGATGATAAAAAACTCCGAGATTATGGATGTGAAAAAATCAGACCCATCGCAGGTGGAATTCGGCTGCGTTGTAACACTATTAAACCTTGATACAGATGAAGAGGTGGTTTATACATTGGTAGGTCCCTATGAATCAGACATTGAACAGGCAAAGATCTCCATAACATCACCTCTTGGCAGGGCACTTATGGGAAAGGAGGTAGGGGATGAGGTTGTCTTCTCAGCCCCAGGTGGGCAGAGGACATACGAGGTGGTAAAGATAGAATCAGTTTAGCTGGAAACCAGGCACCTTACAAAACCCTGGTTGTAGAAAATTAGAAAAATAAAGAGCAATGGAGGCTTACAATGGCAAGGGGTCCCTATAATGATACGGTTATGGACCATTTTTTAAATCCCAGGAACATGGGCGAGATAGAGAATGCTGACGCAGTGGCTGAGGTGGGAAACAATGTCTGTGGGGATACCATGAAGATATATCTAAAGATAGAGGATAATAGGATTGTGGATGTAAAATTCAAGACCTTTGGTTGTGGTGCTGCCATAGCATCTAGTAGCATAACCACTGAATTGATAAAGGGAAAGACTATCGATGAGGCGCTCAAGTTAACAAACAAACAGGTAATGGAGGCACTGGGTGGCCTGCCTCCTGCTAAAGAGCACTGTTCTGTCCTTGCAGAAGATGCACTCAGGGCAGCTATCGAGGATTATCTGAAAAAAGCAGACCATAAGGAAAAAACATGTTCAGGATGATAAAGGTAAAAACTGCAGGCAAAGTTGAGGCAAAGGATATAACAGATGATGTGGTAAAGGCTGTCAAGGGGGAAACAGGTAAACTTCTCAATGTTTATACGCCCCATACAACATGCGGGCTTGTTATAAATGAGGATGCGGATCCTGATGTAATGAGGGATATAATAGACGGGCTTGAACGCCTTGCCCCTAGAAACTACCCCTATAGGCACCGAGAGGGCAATTCTGATGCCCATATAAAATCCTCTCTTACTGGGTGTTCCATTATGATCCCATTATCAGAGGGAAAACCCTTATTGGGGCAATGGCAGGGTATCTTTCTCATGGAGTTTGACGGACCAAGAGAGAGAAAGGTCTTTTTAACCCTTATCCAATAGGATAAAGATTATTTTAGGAGCTATATGTATGATTAGGATAAAAAAATTTATGGTTTTTTTAATGATCTCCACCTTTATCCTTATGGCGGTGCATGATGTCTCTGCAAAAGAGGAAAAGATCCAGAAACCAAAGGAAAACGGTGTATATATCAAGACAAAGAATGGTTTAGTAAGGCTGCTGCCCAATATTGTCTTTGATGAGGGTGGGGTAATATTTATCAATTCCAATAATCCCCAGACATTCGCCTTAAAGGATATTCAATATTTTATAGTCTACGGGACATTCGATATGGATGTTCTTACCTATAATCCCATGCTTTTTTATCAGGCCTCAGCGCTGGGCAGCCCAAGATTTGTCTTTGGGAAGGATATTGATATAACTGTAAAAAAGCAAAAGACTCCAAACCTATGGATAGTGAGGCCTAAGGGGCCTTTTAGCAGGGGATATTTTGCCCTCTGGATTAATGATACTGCCTGGGATTTTGTCATAGAATAGCTGGAGGCGGCATCCGGATTTGAACCGGAGAATAACGGTTTTGCAGACCGCTGCCTTACCACTTGGCTATGCCGCCATATATTTAGTAAAAAGTGATTAGCGAGGGGCATACCTGCCGGCCAACCATCCACTAATCACCGTTTATTTTTTAATGGAGCGGGAAACGGGATTTGAACCCGCGACTTCAACCTTGGCAAGGTTGCACTCTACCGCTGAGTTATTCCCGCCTGTATTTTGTTTTTATTTTATAATACAAACCCCCCATATATGTCAATGTTTTGTTTTTATTAAGTTAAAGCCTTTGAAAAAAGATCTATCCCGACATGGCATCCATATGGCGCAATGACTTTTAATGCTGTTATTGAAAGAGTAAGGTGGGTATTATGGTTAAAAAAGGAGGGTTGATTTTAGCCTGGAATAACCCGATTAAGGTATGGATCTATCAAAAATTATATTTCAAAAACCATTTTTTTTTGATAGAATTAAAAAATGGCAGAAAAAAAAACCAAGAAAACCACCAGGAAAAAAACCAAGAACATCTTCATTGAACTTAAAGAAAAAAATAAGCTAAAGGATAAAAAGACAAAAAGCTTTACCCTTCTTTATTTTGTCCTTGCCTTTATTGCCATCATCATCATCAATAGCTACATCTTTAAGGCAGAGGTGAAAACAATCCCTTACAGTGAATTTAAGGAGCTTATACATACAGGAAAGATAAGCGACCTTATAATAGACACAGATACCATACAGGGGATGCTTGCATTAGAGAGTGGTAAAAAGATCAAATTTCTTACAAGCCGAGTTGAGGATCCTGATCTTGTGAGACAACTTCAGGAGAATAAGATCAAATATACAGGATATTACGAAAACAAGATCATAAAGGCGATAGTGTCATGGGTTTTGCCCTTTGCCATCATCATATTTATATGGAATATCCTTATGAGGAGGATGGGTGGTGCACCATCCAGTGTCCTGAATTTTGGAAAGAGCAGGGGGAAGATCTATGGAGAGGATGAGATAAGTATAACCTTTGATGATGTGGCAGGTGTTGATGAGGCAAAGGAGGAGCTTAAGGAGATAATAGAGTATCTTAGAAACCCAAACAAATTTTTAAATATAGGTGGTAAAATACCAAAGGGCATACTTCTTGTTGGCCCACCAGGGACAGGAAAGACCCTCCTTGCAAAGGCAGTAGCAGGCGAGGCAAAGGTGCCCTTCTTTAGTATGAGCGGCTCTGATTTTGTTGAGATGTTCGTAGGCGTGGGTGCATCGAGGGTAAGAGACCTTTTTGCCCAGGCACAACAGAAGGCACCGTGTATTATCTTTATAGATGAGCTTGATGCCCTTGGAAAGGCAAGGGGAATGAACCCCCTTTCGTCTCACGATGAGAGGGAACAGACCCTTAACCAACTCCTCTCGGAGATGGATGGCTTTGATACAAAGACAGGGGTTATTATTATGGGTGCCACAAATAGACCTGAGATACTTGACCCTGCGCTGCTGAGACCAGGCAGGTTCGACAGGCACATTCTTGTTGATAGACCTGATATAAAGGGTAGGGAGGAGATACTCCAGGTTCATATCAAAAATGTGAAGGTATCAAAGGATGTAGACCTGAAGGTTGTGGCGGCAAGGACACCAGGTTTTGTAGGCGCTGACCTTGCAAACCTTGTAAATGAGGCTGCACTGCTTGCTGCAAGAAAGAACAAACAGTCTGTCACTATGGAGGATTTTGAGGAGGCAATAGACAGGGTGGTGGCAGGGCTTGAGAAGAAAAAGAGGGTCATGAGCAGAAAGGAAAAAGAGATTGTTGCCTACCATGAGACAGGACATGCCTTAATGGCAGAGTTTCTTGAGACAGCAGACCCTGTGCACAAGATATCAATAATACCAAGGGGTATAGCAGCCCTGGGTTATACAATGCAGCTCCCTACAGAAGATCGCTATCTCATGACTAAAAAAGAGCTTCTTGACAGATTATGCGTGCTTCTTGGCGGTAGGGTGGCAGAGGAGATAAAGTTTGGTGAGATATCCACAGGTGCCCATAATGACCTATATCGGGCAACAGACATAGCCAAGTCCATGGTAAAGGAATACGGGATGAGCAAAAAATTAGGCTACGTAACCTTTGAAAAAAACAGAAAACCCTTGTTTCTGGATATAACACCATCCTTTGGAGGTAGGGATTACAGCGAGGAGACCGCAAGGGAGATAGATAATGAGATAAAATCCATTATAGATGAGTCATACGAAAAGACAAAAAAGATACTCAGCGACAACAAGGAGCTTCTTGAAAAGGTAGCGCAGATGCTTCTTGAAAAGGAATCCATTGATGGAGATGAATTAAGACGTCTGATCAAGGGTGAGGGCAGTGGAGAAAAAGAGGATAAACGAGGAGAAGAGCAAGATAGACCTCATTAAAGAGTCTATATGCGTTTATAAGAAGTGTATGGAGTGTAAGGCATTGTTTAAAAAGGGGGAACTATACTTTTCATGCGTGGAAGACTTTGTTGATGATAAGGGCAGAAGCTGCCTTTATAGATTAAAGGAGATGTGCCATGCCCTATATAGGCGTTCCGAAGAGGCAACATATAAGGAAAAGCTCTATGACATGACAGTGGGTTATATATTCCACGAGGCAATGAAATTCAGAGAGAACCTCTATCAGATTGAACATTACAGGCCCAACTCTATAAGGGAGATGGCTGAACTCACAACGATTGAAAAAAAGATACTCCATGACATAAACTCATTTACAAAAAAGGCGCATAAAAGGCTTAAGGAGGGTTTGAAGGAGATAAAGATGCTCCTCAGAGAACTCGTAGCACAGTTGAGAGACCTCATCAAACTCTATAAAGATAGCTACCTCATGCCACGTTTTGTCCTGGAGAATCAAAAGGACCTTATAACTATATATGGAAAAAAGGGCTATGAAATGCTTTTAAATGAGCTATATGAGGATGGCAAGGAACTATTGATTTTAAAGGCAGCTAAAAGCTATCTTGAAAGTGAATACTATGATATATCAAGGGGTCTTCTCAAAAAAGTCCTGTATATGAACAGAGACAATCGCTATGCAGAGTTTCTCTTTCTCTATTCCTCTGCCTTTCACTTTTTTTATAAAAACAGATTCCAGAGGGCATTGAATTTTGCAAAAAAGGCGTTAATTGTAGAGGCAGAGGACATGGGCGACAACATGTCTATATACAAAAATAATCTCAATGAGCTTATACACAACATACAAAAGGAATTAAAGAGAAAAAAATAGAGAAAGGAGGGGATAAAAGATGCCCATATTTGAGTATGTATGTGAGAAGTGCGGCAATGAATTCGAGGCACTCGTATTTAGGGATGAGCAGCAGAGCTGCCCTCGCTGTGGTGCAGATAACCCTGTGAAGAAGATGTCGTCTTTTGGTTTCTCTATTGGATATAGATTTAAGGCATCCTCCACTGGGTCAGGCAGTTCGTGTGCAAGTTGCGGCTCATCAAACTGTTCATCATGTTCCCATTGATCAAAAAAGGTTTCGGTGGGTGGAATTAGCGGTATGTCCTCCCCCTTATTTTAGCACTGAATCTTAGGCAATACCATGGACCTTCCCTATAAAGTCAAAAAAGTCATCGAAAAATATAATCTTATAGCCCCGAAGGACAATGTTCTCATTGGTGTCTCCGGGGGCATGGACTCAGTGGCCATGTTTCATATCCTCCTGAGGATCTCTGAAAAGATAGATTTCAAGATAGGTATAGCCCATGTGAACCATCAGCTAAGAGGCAGTGAGTCTGAAAGGGATGAGGCATTTGTAAGAGCTCTTGCAGAGGGATGTCATATCCCCTTCTTTTCTGAGAGGTTTGATGTCAAGGCATACTCAAGGGAGAGAAACCTATCTATTCAGCACGGTGCAAGGGACATCCGCTATGATTTTTTCAATGACATTGCCCTAAAACACAGTTATAACAAAATAGCTATCGCCCATAACCTTGATGACCAGGTTGAGACCTTTCTGCTCAGGCTTATAAAGGGAAGTGGCTTAAGGGGCTTATCGTCCATACCTATTCAAAGGGATAGGATTATAAGACCTCTTCTTTTTACATATCGTCATGAGATAGAGGAATATGCTAGAGCCAATTCCATCTCCTATGTGGAGGACTCATCCAATAAAAAGACATACTACGAGCGCAACTATATTAGAAAAAACATAATCCCCCTCATGGGTAGGCTCAACACTGCCTTTAAAGATAAGGTGATTTCATTACTGGATGACATAGCTGAGGTAGATAAGGTATTTCAAAAAAAGGCAACTGATTTTTTAAATGAACGTCTCTTCTCAGACAAAGATGGATTATGGATAATGATCGATGATTTAATGTCACTGGACACCCAGACGCAATTTAAGGTTATCTGTGGCATAATAAGTCAACTGGAGATGAGTTTTATACCTCTGAGGCAGCACATGCAGCTTATTGATAAGATTATCCGCAGCAGAAGACCAAACCTTTCATTGAATCTTCCTCTGGGCATGAGGGTTAGAAAGGTTTATGATAGGCTTATATTTACAAAAAAGACCCTGCCTGAGAGATTCAACACTACTATCGATATTCACGACGGTATAAATATATTAGAACCCTTTAATTTAATCCTCGAGGTAGAGAGGTATTCTAAAAAAGACATTTTCCCTTTTACAAAACCAATAGAGGCAAGGCTCTCAGAGAATATTGCATTCTTTGACAGTGATAAGATAGGCAGGCTCTCTCTGAGATGCTTTATTGAAGGTGACAGATTTATGCCATTAGGCATGGATAATATGGTAAAGATCAAGGATTTTTTCATATCTCGGAAGATACCCCTTGAAGATAGGCGAAAAACACCCTTTCTTCTCTCTGGAGGCGATATCATCTGGATAATAGGTCACAGGATAGACAATAGGTTCAGGGTAACTGAAGATACCCTTCATGTCCTAAAGGTCACTGCATCAGCCCTGCCAAAACAAAGGGATGGACAGACTGAATAGATGATACACTACGCCTCAGAGGATAAGACCTGGATAATCCTCATCCATGGCCTCGGGGTCAGCGAGAGGGTGTGGTTTGATCCCCTGGAGGAAAAGGTCCTCTTTGTGTCATTCAGAACCCTTTTAAAGGATACAAAAGAGGTCATCCCCTTTGCTGAGAGGCTAAAAGGTAGTTACAATATAGCGAGTTGGACACAGGGGGATTCAAGCACTATAGAAGAGGCAGCAGGCGAGCTCAAAAAGATAATATTATCCCTGCCCTCTATTAATAGTTATATCATTATTGCCCATTCAAGGGGCGGGCTTGTGGCAAGAAGGGCAATTCAACTACATGGTCTTGTGCCAAGGGCACTTATATGCCTCTCTACACCCCATTACGGCAGCAGGTTCGCCGATATTGTAATGAGATACTCAGGGCTTATCAGGCTTGTGGTGCCCCCCATAAAGAGATTCCTCGTCCCCATAGAGGAACTATGCACCTATTCCCAACTCATCAAAACAGTAAACAGAGATGACAACACTAGTCTGGAGAGGGGCATACCCCACTTTGATATCTATGGAAACACCGTAGACTATTTTAAAAAAGGTCCCCTTAAGATAATGGGCTCAATCGAGGCAATATTTGGCAAAAAGACCATAGATGAGTGGAGACAGGGTCTTGGTGATGGCTTTGTTGCCGTAAGTTCATCTATATCACCTATTACCCCTCAGGGTAACTCATCCTGTCTGCCCGTTAACCACCTTAACATTTTGATTGACAATGGGGTATGGGATATTGTAAACAGTATCCTCACGAAATTCTGAGGTTCTTAGATTCGCCTATTCCAGAGAGGTTAGATGGTGTGTCGTAATAAACCTTGTATAGAATATGCCGGGATAACCCCCTTTGTTCCATTTGATTATAGGTTTATAGATGCTGGATGTGTCATCGGGGTAGACTGTCCAGGGGGTTAATCTAGGTTAGACAAAAGAGGTTAAAATAAAATCAAAGGAGTTCTGATATGCTATCAAAAAGGGCAGAGGCACTCAAACCATCACCAACCCTTGCCATTAGCGCAAAGGAAAAGGCATTGAAGGCACAGGGTCTTGATATAGCAGGGTTCGGGGCGGGGGAGCCTGATTTTGATACCCCTGCACATATAAAACAGGCAGCAATAAAGGCGATAAATGAAAACTTCACAAGATATACCCCTGCGGCAGGGATTGACCCTCTCAAAGATGCAGTGATAGAGAAGTTCAAACGAGATAACAACCTAACATATAAAAGGGATGAGATAATTATATCCTGTGGGGGTAAGCATGCACTCTTTAATCTCTTTCAGGCAATATTCCAGGATGGAGATGAGGTTCTCATCCCTGTTCCATTCTGGGTATCCTATCCTCCTATGGTAGAGCTTGCAGGGGCGACCCCTGTATTAGTGGAGACTGAGGAAAAAGAGGACTATCAGATTACAGGCTCTATGTTGAAAAGATACCTAACTAGTAGGACAAGAGGGATTATCCTCAACTACCCCTCCAACCCTGCAGGCTCTATATATTACAGGGAGAACCTTGAAGAGATAGGCAGACTCGCTGTGGAGAATAATCTCTATATAGTCTCTGACGAGATATATGAAAAGCTCACCTATGATGATTATAACCATGTAAGTATCGCCTCCATGGATGAATCATTTAGGCAGAGGACAATAATCTGTCATGGGGTCTCCAAGACCTATGCCATGACAGGATGGCGCATAGGATATGCAGCCGGCCCTGTCCATGTGATAAAGGCAATGGCAAATATCCAGAGTCAGAGCACGTCAAATCCCACATCCATTGCCCAGATAGCAGCTATAGCAGCCTTAAACGGTCCCCAGGACAGTATACCCATAATGGTAAATGCATTCAGAAAGAGGAGGGATTTTCTTGTTTCTGAACTGAGGTCCATAGAGGGCACCACATGCTACAATCCCAAAGGGGCATTCTATGTATTTCCCAATTTCAGTAATGTTATAGGCAGAAGATATAAGGATATAACTATTGATTCATCTGCTAAGCTGGCAGAGGTCCTCCTTGAAGACTTCCACACCGCAGTTGTGCCTGGTGCTGAGTTCGGGAAGGAGGGCTATATCAGGCTTTCATTTGCCACGTCCATGGATGTAATAAAAAAAGGCATAGAGAGGATAAGGCAGGCGGTCAGCGAGTTTAGATGATATAAGCCTTTTTTATCCACTGTTCAAAGGTCGTTAGCATGATAGGTGCAGTATGGCTCTTCCCCCAGAGGATCTCCTGTTGTCTCGTATGCCCTTGCCCTGCATCCACCGCAGATGTCTACATACCTGCACCTGCCGCATTTACCCCTGTAGCCTCTAATGTCTCTCAGGGCATTAAATACAGGGGATCCATTCCATACCTTTTTCACACCCTCTTTTCTTATATCCCCTGAAGGCATCTCAAGGTAACCGCAGGGCTGTGCAATGCCCCTGTGGGATATGAACATAAAGCTCTTTCCGGCAAGGCACCCCGCACTAGCCGGGACATCACCCCTCTCCTTTACTATTCGGTAATAATGGGGTGCACATGTCACCTTTATCTCAAGCCCCCCCTGTTTCTCTATTCCATAGAGCCATTCAAGACATCTTTCATACCCCACTGCATCGAGCTCCCTACCCTTAAAACCCTCTCCCCTGCCTACAGGGACAAGCATAAACACATGCCAGGCGCAGGCACCAATATTTTTTACAAGACCCCTTATTGCATCAAGGTCAGAGACATTTAACCCAGTAACTGTGGTGTTTATCTGAAAATCAAGACCAATGTCTCTGAGGATGAATGATGCATTCATCGCTGCATCAAATGCACCCTCTACGCCCCTAAAGCTATCATGAGATCGCCTGTCCTTACCATCAAGACTTATGCTTATCCGTCTGACCCCTAATCCTTTAAGCCTTTCTGCCTTCTCTCTGGTAAGGAGCGTCCCATTTATAGCCATAACAAGCCTCAAGCCCTTTGATGAGCCATATTCAATTATCTCAAATATATCATCCCTGATAAGGGGTTCACCACCTGTAAGTATTATAGTGGGTGAGGAGAATGAAACAATCTCATCAAGGATACCCATACATTCATCTGTTGTGAGTTCGCCATGATGGGGTCCTGCAGATGCTGCTGCCCTGCAGTGGATGCAGTTGAGGTTACAGTTACGGGTAAGCTCCCATGCTATCATCCTCAGAGGGGATTCTCTTTGAGCCATCTTGCTATGTCCTTTGCAAAATATGTGATTATGATATCTGCCCCTGCCCTTCTTATACCGGTTGCAAGCTCGATAACAGCCCTCTTATAGTCAATATAGCCTCTCGCAGATGTGTGCTTTATCATGGCATACTCACCGCTCACAGAGTATGCGGCAATGGGTATGTTGAAGGTCTTCCTTGCCAGGGCAATCACATCAAGGAAAAATAGTGCCGGTTTCACCATTATGATGTCTGCACCCTCCTCTATGTCAAGCCCTATCTCTCTCATTGCCTCCCTCTCGTTTGGGACATCCATCTGATATGATCTCCTGTCGCCAAACTGAGGCGCTGATTCAGCTACATCCCTGAAGGGGTTATATAGGCACGATGCATATTTGGCAGCATAGCTCATGATAGGGATGTTGTGGTAGCTATTTATGTCGAGGATCTGCCGAATTATCTTCACCCTACCGTCCATCATATCAGAGGGGGCCACCATATCAGCCCCTGCCTTTACATGTGAGAGGGCTGTCTCTGCAAGGCGTCTTACTGTCTCGTCATTGTCCACATAGCCGTCCCTTATAATACCACAATGGCCATGGCTTGTGTATTCACACATGCATACATCTGTTACCACAAGTATGTCGTCGCCGAAGAGCCTCTTTATCCTCCTTGTTGCCTCCTGGACAATACCCTTCTCTGAGTATGCACCTGAACCTACCTCGTCCTTTTCTGAGGGGATGCCAAATAAGAGTATGGCAGGGATGTCCAGGTCTATGACGTCCTCTATCTCCTTTAGAAGCCCCTCTACAGAGAACTGATATATATCAGGCATGGATGGGACTGGTATCCTCTTCTCCTCCATCTCCTTTACAAACATGGGATATATAAGATGACGCACAGACAGCTCTGTCTCCTGTATCATCCCCCTGAACCTTTCATTTTTCCTGAGCCTCCTGGG
>JAGPMK010000058.1 GCA_018052995.1 Syntrophorhabdales bacterium
TTGGCTTTCTATCCTTTCGATCTCTGGTTCTATCCTCTCCATGACATCCCTATCAAGGACAATACTTACAGGATAATGTATAATGGATGTGCGTCTAATCAATGAGTATGCCTGTCTCTGCCTTTTTGTGAGGGAAAGAAAGGCAGCGAGTTCTTTCAACATATAGTCCTTTTTTTCATCAAGCCAGCCGTTTATGTGCATAAGGAGATTGAGGCTAAAATCACCGCAGGAAAGGTAGCTATGCATCTCCCTGAGGTTTGAGACAAGGAGCCTTATCTCACCCACAATCTCATCGTCTGTCATGGGAACAAATGTCCCATCCTTCACCATCTTCTGCATAGGTGACATGGGGTGCATGGCAAAAGTTCTTACCCTAATGAAGTCAGGCTCTATTATGTTCAGAAGCCTTGCAGTCTCTTTGGCGTTTTCTTCGCTTAATGTCTTACCGCCAATGCCAGGCATTATATACTCGGACAGCTCTATACCCGCCTCTTTGACATGCCTTCCCCCTGTTATTATATCCTCAGGGGTTATGCCCTTTTTTACCATCTTCAAGATAGTGGCAGAGCCGCTCTCAAGACCTACATGGATTCTTGTTAACCCTGCCTCTTTTAGCTGCATTAGTTCCTCTACGGTCCTTCTTCTCAACGTAGGCGCCCTTGCATAGGATGTTATCCTCTCTATGGATGGGAACCTCTCCTTAAGGTATCTTAATATCTCAAGGACGTCCTCTGTCTTTAAGATAAGCGTATCACCGTCTTGAAGAAATGCAGCCTTTATGTCGTAGCCTTTATAATCCTCTGCCATGGTATCTATATCCTTTTTTACCTCTTCCACTGTCCGTTTGGAAAATTTTGTCCCCTTGTATGCAGGACAGAATAGACACTGGTTCCATGGGCAGTTTCTTGTTACCCGCACAAGAAGGCTCGATGCCTCAGTCGGGGGTCTTATCACACCTTGTTCATACATAGTCCTCTCCTCTTTAATATGTTCATGAGCAATATATATATTCTTTGCAAAAATTCAAGCTGTCTTTCGCCAATACCTTTAAAATAGTTGGTTTTCTTTTCTTTGAGTGGTAGAATGTGATATCTCTTTTCTAAGGCAATTAAAAACGAATGGACACGTTTTTATAGCCTATAACCGTTGGATAGATGAGGGATAAAGGTTTTAATAAGATATTAATAATTGATTTATATGAAGGGTGATTATTATAAGGAAAGAGACTGGGGAGGCCAGGGCAAACCATCCAGTGAAGCGAATAATTATTATGGGGGATGAAAAAACGCCTTGAAAATAGGGCTTGCCATCTATAATTTCAACCCAAAAAAGGGTGGTGCAGAGAGATATGCCTTTGATCTCTCCCATATGCTCTCAAAAAAGGGTCATGACGTCTATGTGATATGCAGGAACGCCATAGATGTAGAGGGGATAAGGGTTGTGCAGGTGCGCGACATAGGTTATCCAAGATGGCTTCGAACCCTCTATTTTGCCCTGAATCACCGAAGGGTTCTCAAAACCATCTCCCTTGATGTTGTGTTGGGGTTTGGCAACACCCTGGAGCTTGATGTTTATCAGAGCCATGGAGGTGTCCAGAGGGTATGGATGGAGAGGGAGATAGCAAGCTATGATAGCCTGTCGGAGAGGGCATTCAGGGCCCTTCTTTTAAAAACAAGTATCCATCAGCGCATCCAGACATGGATTGCTGAATATCCTATAAGAAAAAAAAGATTCTTTAGGATAGTTGCCATATCTGATATGGTAAAAGGACACATGTCCCAGCATTTCGGAATACCAGAGGATTCAATAGACGTGGTTTATAATGGGGTAGACACCGAGAGATTCAGTCCCGGGGACTCAAGACCGGCGGGAAGAACAAGGATACTGTTTTCAGGGGGTAACTTCAGATTAAAGGGTCTATCGCCGCTTATAGGCGCAGCGGGGATGTTGGCAGGACAGGGAAGGTCCTTTGAACTTGTTATCATGGGAAGGGGAAGAAGAAGGCGATACAGTAGCATGATCAACAGGCTTGGTATTGAAGATTGTGTGAGGTTTGTAGGTGAGACATCTGCCCCTGAGGTAGCGTATAGGGAGTCCCATATGCTGGCACACCCTACCTTTTATGATGCCTGTTCCCTTACAACAATGGAGGCAATGGCATCAGGGCTTCCTGTAATTACGACCCGATGGAATGGCGCATCTGCGTTGGTATCTAATAATGAGGGGTTTGTCCTTGATGAACCACGCGACATAGATGGACTAAATAAGGCAGTAGACGAACTTTTTGACAGGGAGAAAAGAGAATTTATGGGATATAATGCGAGGCTTAAGCTTGAGTCATTCACCATGGAGCGCAATGTAGGAGAGATGGAGAGGATATTTTTTGAGGTAAGGGATGCAAAATATAGAATCTGAGTGGTCAAGGGTTTTTCATTATAGGGAACAGGCGCATCGATTATACAAAGAGGTATGGGATATTCCCTTAATAAAAAAGAGGTCGGATCTTTTAAGGCGCTTTTTAAAGCCTGGCATGAGGGTTCTCGATGTAGGGGCAGGGGAAAGGGGTATGAAGACCGAGATAGAGAGATTGGGCATAGATATAATCTATAAAAGTATGGATATAGACAGGGGAAATAGACATGATTACTATGACCTTTCCGAGATATCCGAGGATTTTGATGCCATCCTTCTTTTTGAGGTTATAGAACACCTGAGCCTTCAGGACGGGGTTGACTTGCTGAAAAGACTATTCTATCTGACAAAGGAAAGGGGTATAATTATTGCCTCGACACCCAATATATTCAATCCATCGAGGTTTATGAGGGACGCCACACACAAAACCTTTTATGCCTATGATGAATTCTGTGGGATTGTAAGCCTTGTTGGTTATAATATCAATGATGTATACAGGTCATATAATGATGCCATCCATAGATATATTCTAAAGGTCTATCTCATGGGCTTTTTTTTCAGGTTTTTCAATATTGACTATGCCCACTCGATCTTTGTTGTGGGACAGAGATAATGATGGGATATAGAAGGACCTCTGGTGCGCCCTACCCTGAAAGAGGGGCATGTATAAAAAAATGGAGAGACAGGATACCTGTCTGCATTGTCTTTCCCAATACGTATTATATAGGCATGTCAAATCTTGCAGTCCATCTCCTTTATAAGACATTGAACGATATGCCTGGGATCGTGTGCGAGAGGGCATTCCTTGAGGAGGGGGAGACTGTTTTATCTGTTGAGGGCAGAAGACCACTGGCGTCATTCGAATGCCTTTTCTTCACCATCTCCTTTGAGCTTGATTATATAAATATTATAAGGACACTAAGGCAATCCCGCATAAGCCTCTTATCAAGAGACAGAAAGGAGGGCGAACCCCTGGTGGTGGCAGGGGGCATATTGGTTATGGCAAATCCTGAACCCCTTTATAGGTATTTTGACCTGTTTCTTATGGGTGATATTGAGGCAGTGATACCTGAGTTTATAGATTATTATATTGATAAAAGGGGTAGAAGAAGATCTGATGTTGTTGATGGGGCCAGTGTCTTCAGATGGGTATATAACCCAGATAGGCTTGATGTGGAATACAGGGAGGACGGACAGATTGGTTCCTTCATGCCTGAGGGGTTCAGGGTATATATAAATAGATACAGGGGAGAAACCCTTGGCAGGTCTATAATATATACAGATAACACAGAGTTTTCCAACATGCTGCTCATCGAGGGCGCAAGGGGCTGTCCCTCGAGGTGTGGGTTCTGCCTTCTGGGGAATATCTATGATGTTATCTTCGACAGGATAGGCGATATCCCCGAGGGCATAAAAGATATAGGGCTGATAGGCGGTGGCATCTCCTTTCACCCTAACCTCGAGGAGATAGTGAGTGAATACACAAAAAAAGGCATAAATGTCCACTTTCCATCCCTTAGGATAGATAGAACACCCTTATCTGTTATAGAGTTGGTAAGCCACAGCGTAAAGACCCTTACCTTCGGTATCGAGGCAGGCACAGAGCATCTAAGGGCATATTTGGGTAAGCCCATAGAAGACCATGATATATTTGAGAAAATAGCCTCTATAATGGAGATAAAACCCTTTAATATAAAGCTCTATTTTATGATCGGGGTACCTGGTGAGCAAAGACAGGATATAGAGTCAATAATTGAACTCACAAAAAAGATAAAACACATTATGATAAAAGAGGGTGCTAAAAAAGGTGCAGTGGGTTCCATAACCATCCATGTAAGCCCCTTTGTTCCAAAGCCGGCAACACCTTTTCAGAGGGTGGCCATGGAGGAGCCCTTAGACCTTAAGGCAAAGTTAGGCTATCTCAAGAAGGCCTTTGGTAAGATTGGCAACACCTTTTTTACCCATGAGTCTGTGAAATACTCATATATACAAGCGGTCCTCGCAAGAGGGGATAGAAGGGTTGCTGATATAATAGGCCTATTATCAGATGGTGTTGGTATAAATAGAATTATGAGGGAAAATCCTGTAAATCTCAATTTTTATGCCCTCCGGGAAAGGTCCAAAGAGGAGGTCCTCCCCTGGGACTTTATTGAAACAAAAACCCAGCCTTGATTTAGGGTAGGGCGCAGGCCACCATTAAAACATTCCTTGACAAAGGGTCTTTATGTAATTAAGTTATTTTATATATAAAAAAAAGGGGTTTTTTTGTGGAGATTTTGTCTGAGAGACAGAATAGTATCCTGGAATGCATAATAGAGGGCTATATAAACAACGCTGAACCTGTAAGTTCAAGGGTTATATCCAGGGCAATAAAAAATAAATGGAGTTCTGCAACGATAAGAAACATAATGGCAGATCTTGAAAGAACGGGCTTTTTATTCAAACCATATGCCGTTGCCGGAAGGATTCCTACAAATAAGGCATTTAGATATTATATTAATCGTTTAAATTATCAGGTGGCACCGAGAAAAAAGGATATTGTTGCCCTTGAGGAGCTGCTAAGATCAAGATATTCATACATTGAAGAGGTTATGAGAGAGGCATCAAGGGCACTTGCAGTCATATCAAGGCATACTAGCATTGTGGTTGAGCCCAGGATAGACACAATGCTTTTTAAGGAGATAGAGTTTGTAAAGATGTCAAACAGTACAACACTCATTGTCTTTGTAACCTCTGCAGGGACTGTCCATACAAGGCTTGTGGAGACCGATGATAGCCTTGACATGGATTTTCTCACAGGCATAAAAGGGTATGTAAACGAGAGATTTGAGGGCATCCCTTTCTATACCCTTAAGGCAGAGATCGAGAGGGATCTCGAGCAAGACAAGACAAGGTTCAATCTGCTTCTTTCAAAGATAAAAGATAGTGTAGAGACTATTATAAAGGCAAAAGACAAGAGGGATATATATATTGATGGGACATCAAAGTTCATGGGATTTCCAGAGTTTTCAGACATAGAGAGACTTAAGGAGCTATTTAAGGCGCTGGAAAAAAAGGAAAAACTCCTGAGACTGCTGGATAAATGTCTCAAGGAAGAGGGTATAAACGTAATACTTGGTATAGAGAGCGATATGAAGGAGATGAGAGACCTAAGCATTATCACATCCACCTATAGGATAGCAGAGAAAAGCTATGGCATACTCGGTGTTATAGGACCTGTAAGGATGAATTATTCACGAATAATACCTATTGTTAATTATGCTGCAAAGACCGTAAGCGATATTATCAGCACAATGTAAGAGGTGATATATGGAAAAAAAGGAAGATATAAACAGAGAACAGCTTGAAAAAGATCAGGCATTAGAGCAGGAGGAACACAGAAAAAAGAAAAAGAAGGACGAGATCATTGAGGAGCTGAATAAAAAGATACAGGAACAGGAAGAGACTATCAAGTCCCTTCAGGAGAAACTACTTTATCTTCAGGCTGATTTTGAGAATTTCAAAAGGATTAAAAATAAGGAAAAGCAGGACCTTCTAAAATTTGGCAACGAGATACTAATTAAAGAGCTCCTTCCTATTGTCGATAACCTTGAGCGTGCGCTGGAACATGCCTCAAAGACAGATGACCCAAAGGGCATCCATGATGGCGTGGGCATGGTTCTTAATGAGTTTTTAAGGGTGCTTGAGAGGGCTGGGGTATCGAGGATTGAGGCAGTGGGTAAAAAATTTGATCCCAACCTCCATGAGGCATTCTATCAGGAAGAAAGGGCAGACGTAGAGCCGGATACAGTGCTCTCAGAACATCAAAAGGGTTATGTTTTAAATGGAAGATTGATAAGACCCTCCATGGTTACTGTGTCAAAAAGACCCGAGAGCCAGGGATAAAGGAAAAGACATATGCGAAAGGACTACTACAGAATACTCGGGGTTTCCCGTGATGCAACAGACGATGAGTTAAAAAAGGCATATAGAAGGCTTGCCCTTAAATATCACCCCGACAGAAACCCTGGGGATACACAGACAGAGGAGATGTTTAAGGAGATAAACGAGGCATATGAGACCCTTGGGAGCCCTGAGAAAAGGATGAGATATGACCGATTTGGGTCAACAGACGATATGGGCTCATTTTTTGAACATGGCTTTCAGGGTAATTTTGAGAGCGCCTTTAATGACCTCTTTAATGATTTTTTTGGTACAAAGGCAAAAAGACAGAGATCAAGAAAGGGCGCAGACTTTCGTTACAACCTTGAAATAGAGTTTGAAGAGGCGATCTTTGGTGCAGAAAAAGAGATAGAGATCCCTATGGATGAAAAATGCCCTGTGTGTAATGGCTCCAGGATCGAACCAGGACACGAACCTGTAACCTGCAAGGTATGTGGCGGAAGGGGTCAGGTAAGGCAGTCACATGGGTTCTTCACAATCAACAGGACATGTGAATACTGTAATGGCGAAGGCTTTATAATAAAAGACCCATGCAGGGCATGCAAGGGAAGGGGTCAGGTAAGGGCCAAGAAGAAGATTAAGGTCACGATACCACCTGGTGTTGAGACAGGTATGAGACTAAAGATAAGGGGAGAGGGCGCATTTGAATATGCAGATACCCACCCTGGCGATCTCTACATTGTCTTGAATGTAAAGGGGCACCCGGTGTTTGAACGAGAGGGGGATGACATCATTGTCCGCGTAGATGTCAGCTTCCCCATTATGTGTCTCGGGGGCCAGATAGAGGTGCCAACCATTGAAGGCACCACTAGGCTTCATATACCACCGGGCACACAGCCCGGCAAGGTCATGAAGATAAAGGGCTTAGGCGTCCAGAAACGCAATGGATATGGCAGAGGCGATGAGCTTGTATATCTGAATCTAGTAGTTCCAACAAACCTCACAGAGAAACAAAAAGGTCTTATTGAAGAACTATCAAAGGAGTTTGGGGTAGAAACAGGGGCAAGGGATAGGGGTTTTAAGGAGAGATTCAAGGAGATATTTACCTGTTTTGTATCTTTTTTCCTGTAATCACGTTCACCTTATCCATAAACTCTTTTAATTTTTTTTCAAGTCCCCTGTCTGAGGGATAATAGTATCTGTGTTTTTCAATCTCCCCGGGCATGTATGTCTGTTTTACTATCGCCCCTTCGTAATCATGGGGGTATAGATATTCGTGGCCATAGCCAAGCTCCTCCATTAGTTTAGTTGGTGCATTCCTTAAATGTAATGGCACAGGATAGTCAGGAAGACCCCTTACATCACGGGTTGCCGCATTATATGCTGTATAAAGGGCGTTACTCTTTTCACTCAGAGATAGATATATACATGCCTGGGCAAGGGCAAGATACCCCTCAGGGGGCCCTATGAATTTGAATGCCTCGGTGGCAGACATGGTGAGCACAAGTGCCTGGGGGTCTGCATTGCCTACATCCTCTGAGGCAAAACGAACCATGCGTCGCGCTATATAGAGGGGGTCCTCCCCTGCCTCTATCATTCGGACAAGCCAGTATAGGGCTGCATCCGGGTCAGAGCCTCTCATGCTCTTATGGAATGCGCTTATAAGGTCATAGTGCATCTCACCTTTTTTGTCATAGGTTGCTATCTTTCTCTGGTGTGCCTCCTGAAGCAGGTCATGATCTATTATAGCAGGTATTTTTTTTGTGCTCTTTAGGATCATATAGCATACCTCAAGGATATTTAGTGCCTTTCTTGCATCACCATCCGCAAGGATTGCCAGTTCTTCTATGACATCATCTCCTATCTGGGCAGGGATTTTTTTAAGCTCTATATCCTCAGAGATTGCCCTCTTTATTATCTTAACCAGATCCTCTCTGCTTAAAGGGTTCAGGGTTATAACCCTCATCCTTGAAAGCAGTGGGGATATGATCTCAAAGGAGGGGTTTTCGGTGGTTGCGCCTATAAGTATTATATCACCATGTTCCACATGGGGGAGGAATGTGTCCTGCTGAAGCTTGTTGAATCTGTGAAACTCATCGACAAAGAGTATTATCCTCTGTGTCTTTGATCTCTGTATTATATCCTTAACCTCTTTTATGCCGATACTTACAGCGCTTATGGGATAGAAAGGAAGCCCCACGTGTTTCCCTATAAGCCACCCAAGGGTTGTCTTTCCTACGCCGCTTGGTCCCCAGAAGATCATGGATGGTATCTCATTTTTTTCTATAAGAACCCTGAGGAGCCTTCCCTCACCGACGATGTGTTCTTGTCCAAAAAACTCCTTCAGTGTCCTGGGCCGCACCCTCTCTGCCAGGGGTTTTTTCTTGTCCTTTTGAGAAAACTCGGAAACATCAAACAACTCCATTGAGGAAATAATATATGTTTTTCTTTTAAAAGGCAATATTAGACCTTTTTCAAGGATACCTATTATTTATTGGCATTGGGTGTGTCTTGTATAAAAGCCTTTAAGCCTTGCTGTTTATGTGGCAAGCGTCATGGCACATCTATGTCCTTTACAAAGCTTCTTATTGAGACAAACGCAGATATAATAAGGCCC
>JAGPMK010000020.1 GCA_018052995.1 Syntrophorhabdales bacterium
CACCGACTGTTATTTCAAGCTTTGTGAGTCTGGCTTCAGCTGCCTTATGTGCCTCAGTGAGTTCACCGACTGTTATTTCAAGCTTTGTGAGTCTGGCTTCAGCTGCCTTATGTGCCTCAGTGAGTTCGCCAACGGCTATCTCAAGCCTTGTGAGTCTGGCTTCAGCTGCCTTCTGTACCTCGGCTAGTTCACTTACCCGTTGCTCTGTTCTTTTCTGTGCCTCAGCGAGTTCGCCAACGGCTATCTCAAGCCTTGTGAGTCTTTCCTCGCTTGCCTTCTGTGCCTCAGTGAGTTCGCCAACGGCTATCTCAAGCCTTGTGAGTCTGGCTTCAGCTGCCTTCTGTACCTCGGCTAGTTCACTTACCCGTTGCTCTGTTCTTTTCTGTGCCTCAGCGAGTTCGGCTACACGTTGTTCTGTTCTCTTCTGCGCCTCGGCAAGCTGGTTTACTTTATTGCTAAGTTCTGATACTGCCTGTGTTAGTTCTATGAAGTCACTACGCTTTACATTCTCCTTGACGTTCCTCTCTATCTCCTCAAGCACAGCAAGAAAGGCTGCCTTTACTTTGGGATCAAGATCGTCTATTTTTCTAATTATATTTATATTATATGGCATCTGGTAGACCTTTTTGAAAACATTTCAGTGCATAGCATAGTAGATCATCTACTTAAATTTTTGTTTCTTTATCTTATTATACCCATTACCTTAAAAAGATTCTATTAAAAATTACTATGGCCTCTTTGGATGTTATAACATTTTCTATTCAATATCTTTTTTTAGTTCCTCTATCTCTCTTTGCAGGGTTTCATATTCAACAATTTTAGAGCTTATGAAACTGCTTGTCAGTTTTATCTTTTCATATGCCCATTTGGGTGTCAGCATATAGATGTATCTGGCTTTGTTGTCTGAATCCTTAAATTTCTGCATCTTTATATATCCCTTTTTTATTAGAGCCTTTAAGACATAGTTTACTCCGCCGAGGCTTAATCCAAGTCGGTTCGACAGCTCTCGCTGAGTAAGGCTGTTGTTTAAAGAAAGCTCTCTTAATATGTAGAATTCAGAGTCTTTCATCTTAAAGGCAGGCTACCGCCCTATGAAGTTATATTGATCTAAAAAAAGTTAATGAATACAAAAAAGTTCAACCTTCGAACAGCCTAAAACTTTTACATCAAAAGATGGGCATTGTCAATAGGGTTAGAAGTACCATAAAAACCTTATTATTTCACTCAAATTATTTAACCCAATAGAGATGCAGGCCGCCTACAATGAGTTTTAGGTTTTTTAATATAACCTTGAGATAATCAATTGGGTTTATTGCCTCATCATAGGCCTGGCTGTATTGTTTTTCATCTTCCATCTTAAATATTAGTAAATCCCCTTAAAACGCCATGTTATTATCTACCGTTTTTATTATGATTAGAGTATGGCAAATTCATTTATTATTCTGTTGTTTAAGACAAAAGTCAAGCATTTTTTACTCCTTAAGAAGATCTGTAAAAAGATTCTGTAGATTTCCCTATCGGTGGGCGAACAAAATCTGTAGATTTCCCTTGACAAGTTTTTTACCAGTTGGTAATTAAAAAATTGTAATGTTTATATGGCTTTTTCATAGAATAAGCGGTGTCTCACTTATAATACTCTTTGGTATCAAGATACTTACAAGTTTTTTCCTCTTTACAAAAGACAAAAAGCCTGACTGGGCCCTGAGCCTCCACAGGCAGCCTATAATAGATGTCCTTATCCTTATACTCTTTACATTCCACAGTATATATGGGCTCAGGACAATCCTGATAGATTTCGGCTACAGGAAGGAAAAGAGGCTTTTCTGGCTATCTAATATTGTAGCAGGTATCATCTCCTTGATATTGATTTATATCTACCTTATTGTCTCTTAACTATGCTTAGCCATGACATCATCATCGTAGGCGGGGGTCTTGCCGGACTTCGGGCAGCTGTTGGGTTATGCGAGAGATATGACGTAGGTCTTCTATCAAAGGTTCATCCCATAAGATCCCACTCCATAGCAGCCCAGGGCGGAATCAATGCATCCCTTGCAAACCATCCAGATGCAAAGGATGATTCATGGGAAAAACACACATTCGATACAGTAAAAGGCAGTGACTATCTTGCAGACCAGGATGCAGTGGAGATTATGTGCAAACAGGCACCCCTTATTGTATATGAGATGGAGCACTGGGGGTGCCCCTTCAGCAGATTCCCTGATGGCTCTATTGCCCAGAGGCCATTTGGAGGGGCTGGTTATCCCAGGACATGCTACTCTGCTGATATTACAGGCCATGTGCTTTTGAATACCCTCTATGAAAGGGCGGTATCAAAGGGAGTCAGGGTATACCCTGAATGGTATGTCATTGCCCTTGTTACAGATAACAGCAGGTGTCACGGGGTTATTGCCTTTGATCTGATAAATGGTTCAATAGTCCCCATAAAATCAAGGGTGACACTCTTTGCCACAGGTGGCTACGGCAGGGTCTACCAGTATTCCACCAATGCCCTCATCAATACAGGAAGCGGCATTGGCATAGCCTATAGGGCAGGGGTCCCCACAAAGGATATGGAGTTTGTCCAGTTTCACCCCACAGGCCTTATAGGCACAAATATCCTCATGACTGAGGCATGCCGGGGTGAGGGTGGCTATCTCATAAATAATAGAAATGAAAGGTTTATGGAAAAGTATGCACCCAAGGCAATGGAGCTTGCGCCAAGGGATATAGTATCGAGGAGCATCCAGACCGAGATAGATGAGGGAAGGGGTTTTGAGCACCCCCTTGGTAGATACATAAAACTCGACCTGAGGCATCTTGGCGCCCAGAAGATCCTCGAGAAATTACCAGGCATCAGAAATATCTGTATAGATTTCTTGGGCATTGACCCTATCAAGGAGCCCATACCTATTATGCCATGTCAGCACTATTCTATGGGTGGTATAGATACCAATGAAGGGGCGGCCACAGAGTTTGAGGG
Source organism: Syntrophorhabdales bacterium (assembly GCA_018052995.1). Taxonomy (GTDB): domain Bacteria; phylum Desulfobacterota; class Syntrophorhabdia; order Syntrophorhabdales; family Syntrophorhabdaceae; genus DTOV01. Next base: position 2,981 of record JAGPMK010000020.1, read on the forward strand.
GTTCTATGCAGCAGGCGAGTGCGCCTGTGTGAGTGTCCATGGTGCCAACAGGCTTGGTGGAAACTCACTCCTTGATACCATTGTATTCGGCAAGCTTGCCTCCATTGCCATCGATGAATTCCTCCAGGGAAGCCATGTCCCCCCTGATGAAAAACCAATCAACAACAGGCTTGCAGATATGGAGGACACGATAAAGAGGATTGTAAACAACAAGGGAGAGAGACCATTTTCCATACAGGCAGACCTCAGTAAAAATATGAGTGCCAATGTGGGTATATTCAGAAAAAAGGATGAGCTATCCCTTGCCATTGAACATATAATAAAGATAAAGGAGAGATACAAGGGTGTCTATGTATCCTCTTCAGACCTCCATATGAATTATGAGCTTTTAAATGCCATAGAGTTAGGGTATATGATTGAGGTTGCCCACACCATAGCAATGGGCGCATATCTAAGGGAGGAGAGCCGTGGCGCCCATGCAAGGCGGGACTTTCCCACAAGGGATGATACAAACTGGCTTAAACACACCATAGCAAGATTCGGTGCAGACGGTAGCCCGGAGATATCATTTAAGGATGTGACCATAACAAGATACCAGCCCATGGAGAGGAAATATTGATAAAGGAGACTGCATACACATTCAAGATACTGAGATTTGATTCAAAAAAACCAGAGGAGGCTCCACGTTTTCGATTATATAGGATAAGGGTCATACCAGGCCTTACCATCCTTGCAGTGCTTATAAGGATAAGGGATGAGATAGATGGGACGCTGTCCTTCCGTTCCTCCTGTCGTTCTGCAGTCTGCGGCTCCTGTGCCATGGTCATAAATGGCAGGATCGATCTGGCATGCAGGACACAGGTGGCATCCTTTGGCACAAACACCATCATCCTTGAGCCCTTACCCAATTTCGAGATAATAAAGGACCTTGTAGTAGATTTGACCCCATTCTGGGATATGTATGAAAAGGTAAGGCCCTATCTTATAAGAACAAGTCCTGACCCTGACAAGGAAATACACCAGAGCGAGGGGGAGAGAAAACGCATAGACCAGTTTGTAAACTGTATACTCTGTGCCTCATGTTATGGTGCATGTCCTGTCCTGGCAAGAAACCCCGATTACCTGGGGCCTGCTGCCATGGCAAAGCTCGAGCGGTTCATTCTGGATTCAAGGGATGAAAGGCCAGGGGATGTCCTTGATGATATAAACAATGAGAATGGTGTATGGGGTTGCGATACAGTCTTTAGATGTATTGATGCCTGCCCCAAGGATGTAAGACCCACGGATTCTATAGTGGGACTGCGAAAGGCTATTCTAAAGAAAAAGCTCCTGGGGAGATATAAATGAGGCTTAAATTCTCTCTCATAACAAGGAGGCAGTTTTTAAACACCCTTTTTGGTGGTTGGCTGATAGCATTTCTATCAGGGGGTTTTTATACCCTTCTAAGATTTGCCTTTCCCACCCTGGGAAAGGAGCCTGATTTTGTAGTCCTAAATACCAAAGACTTTGCAGAATTACCTACCAATTCTGTAAAACCCTTTGCATGGGGAGGAAAGCTCGGTTTTATCTTTAAAAGACCTGACAATAAGACAGTGGCATTAAAGGGTGTGTGCACCCATATGGAGTGCAATATAACATATAGGCCAGAGGATAAAAGATTCTACTGCCCATGCCACAAGGGCTGGTTTGACATAGATGGCAGGGTCTTAGAGGGTCCTCCACCCAAAGCTCTTGAGTTTTTAGACCTTACAGAAGAGGGCGAGAAGTTAATAGTTGCGAAAAAGGGGATAAAGGTTGAGCTGCCAAAGGCTTAAAAAATGGTTTGATGAGCGTTATGACCTTGATGGGCTAAGGGAGTTTGCAAGGCACAAGCTCGTCCCTGTCCACAGGTATGGGTTATTATATTACACCGGTGGCCTTACCATGTTTCTGTTTGCCCTCCAGTTTATAACAGGCATGGCCCTCAGCCTCTATTACATCCCATATCACGAACAGGCACACAAGAGTATAATAGAGATTGTCACAAAACTGAACATGGGTTGGTTTTTTCGTTCCCTCCATCATTGGGGCGCCCAGCTTGCAATTGGTGTGCTTTTTATCCACGTGTTTGGCACGCTGCTTATCAAGGCATATAGAAAACCAAGGGAGCTCATATGGATCACAGGCTTTATACTCCTTGGTATCTCTATTTTTTTTGGTCTTAGTGGCTATTTTCTCTTATGGGATGAGCGTGCCTTTGCTGCTGTAAGGGTTGCTACAGGCGGTGCAGGCAACCTTCCTGTTATAGGCGGGTTCATAAAGTCATTCCTTAGGGGTGGTATAGATGTTACAGGGGAGACCCTTACCCGTTTCTATGCCTTTCATGTATCGGTCCTACCATTTTTTACACTGTTTCTTATAGGGGTCCATGTCCTTCTTGTCCAGTATCACGGCATGAGCATCCCTTTATCGCAACAGAATAATGTGAAAAGATACGAGCCCTTTTTCCCAAATGTCCTCTACAAGGATTTTATAATCTGGCTTATTTGCCTTGGCGTGGTTGTTACCCTGTCTGTCCTATGTCCCCCTGAGATAGGCAAAAAGGCAGACCCCCTTGCAGCACCCCCAGAAAATATTAAACCTGAATGGTATTTTCTCTTTCTCTTTCAGACGTTAAAACTCTTCCCGGGGGATATATTAGGCTTAAATGGTGAGATGATAGCCATCATGCTTATATCGCTGGCCATACTGTTTTTCTTCCTCATCCCATTTTTTGATAGAAAATCAGCAAGAGGCGAAAGGAGCACTGCCTTTACCTGGATAGGCATCCTCTATACTGCATATTTTATTGTTATGACCATAGTTGGTTTTCTCACCTGAAGGAGATGGCTATGAAAAAAATACCCATTACCCTTTATACACTGATAACAAAAACAACAAAACACCTGATTCTCTCTGCAATAATAACGCTATCTGCTGCCGTACCCCTATGGGCAGAGGAGAATATAGAGGTATTTCCTTCGACGCCCTATGACAGGTTTATAATCTATCAGTCCCTTGCCTTTTTCTGGATAGGCATAATAGGCCTTATAGTGATTATAAGGATGAAACTGAGGGAATTAGAGCGCATCCAGGATATGGGCATAGATAGAGAAGAAAAAGATATACCTCTTCTTGACTAAGAGAATCTAATCTATTATTATCTTCAAAAAATGCACCCGTGTATCCTAAAAAATACCCTTATATCACCGTCAGGCATCAAAAGGCTCATGGCAAAACCTGAGGATAAGGATATCTATACATCCATATACAAACACCTCCAGATGTTTGAGGATAAAAAAAAGTTTGCCAGTGAGATACATACAGAGATACACCTTGTAAAACCAATAATCAAGACCCTGGGACTCTTCTATGAAACAAAGCCTGCTTTCTTTGAGGAGGGTGTTAGGCCTCCTGATATTGCCCTATTCCATACAGAGGATGCAAGGTTTAATGCATCACAACTCTGGGGGTCAAGGGAATATTATGACAACACCCTCGGCATCATCCTTGTAAAGAGATACGGCAGGACACTCCAGAAAGGCATAAGTGGTTTCTACCTTGAATTCGAAAACAGGTTACCCTTGTTTCAGATCCTCTATATATTGAAGAAGACAAAGACGCCATGGGGTATCCTCACCAATGGAAAAAACTGGATCCTTGTAAAAAAACCTCAAGATTTTGAGACGCAGCTTATAGAGATAGATATAGAGTATCCCTCGGCTACCAGCGACCTCAAACCCATCCATCTTTTCTCTCAAATATTCTCCCCTGAGGGCCTATTAAAGACCATACCCGAGATATTAGAGGAGGAAAGGGAGGGCCTCCTCGGCATGTTAAGGGTAAAAAAAGAGGCACTTACAAAGGGGATAAGGGGCAGGGAAAAGAAGGCAAGTGTATATCCTGTGTTATGCGACACCTATTATGAGATATTCAAGGATGGCTGCCTCCCAGAGACAGAGGGATACCTTAAGGAAAGGGATGTAAGACTTGACCTCAAGACACCTGTGGCAACAGATACCATAAACCCATACAATGCCCCCCATATATTTGGCTATTTGTTTTCACTGAAGGCCAAACAGACAGGGATTGATATGGATTTCATACTTGATAATCTTTTTGATGGAAAAAGATACACAAAGGAGTCTGTGCTGAACCTCAAGATCCTTGAAATGACCCCTAATTTTGGTTCCATCACATCCTGTATAATAGAGGGTCTTGCCTACATATCCTTTAATCTGCCATACAGTGAAAAAAATACCTTTAATACTGAGTGGGAGGATGAACAAGGACTGAAAAAACACATACTCGAGACAGTCCTATACGGTGTAGAGAGGTCCCATATTGCCTATGATATATTTCAGGATTCCATGTTCAGAAGGTTTGGCTTTAAATCAAGGCACCTCAGACTGGGGAATCCCCTTATAGGGATGTCCATGGAAGATCTAAAAAACCATATGGAAACAAAAGACCAGATGGAGCTATTTAATAAAAACCCCATGGAGGTTCTCACAGAGCTGAGGGGGATGTTCAGGCAGTTTTACTCCCTATCCGATAGAATAAAAGAGGACATGGTGGAGAGGGGCCGCATCGAGGCAACACTTAACATATATATTAACAGGATAAGGGATGTCATGGATGTCATCACATCCACATACTTTGTAAAAGGGATAGACAAAAAGAAGGTCCAGGGGCTTATATCCGTCCTTGGTGCTGATGAGCCCACATGGGATGCAATAAGAAAGAGTAGCTGGTTTATAGAGGCAAGAGAGGCTGCAATGAGAAATGGATTCTTCCATTTTGAGATAGAGTTCCCCTTTCTCCTCAACGATGCCTTTGACCTCATATTTGTCCAACCAGGCTCAACATACATCTGGGAGCAGGATCTTCCGGTTATTGAGCTTACAAAGGCGTATATCAAGAGGGGATCTTCTTACATGAGGCAAGATGGAAGGCTGGTAGTTATTGCACCAGGCTTTGAGGATAGCCTCATGGCAGAGCTCGAGGGTTCTAAAAAATATAAGACAGAGAAAAGAGATGACCTGATTATATTAAGCAAGAAAAGGATGGTTTAGATTTCATATTATTTATAGCTCTATCTCCATCCCCTCTTCACCGAGAAGATAGGGCTCATAGAGCACCCCCTTGAAATCATCCCAGGCAGGGTACAGATGACTCAGGATAACCTTTTTGGGCATTGCCTCATCCACAATCTTTGCAAGGAGACTTAGATTCAGATGCCCCCTTACCCTCCGTTCAGGGAAAGAGCACTCTGTTATGAGCAGATCTGCCCCCTTTGCAAGCCCTGAAAGCCTCTTTGTGTATGCTGTATCACCAGAGAATACAATACTTTTTTTATCCTCGATCCTTACGGCTATGCTCTCTTTGTTGTGATTTACAGGTTTTGTGGTGATTGCCACATCCCCATAGTCAATCCCTTGGTCTGACATAACCACTAACTTAAGTTTATAGTGATTGGGCAGTATCCAGGGATATACCTGGGATAGCCCCCTGAAAAACCTCCTGAAACCAGGACCCCCTATTATGGTTAAAGGTCTCTCTCTCGGCTTAATCCCATAGTTACAGGCAAAGAGAAATGTGGAGAGATCTGCTGTGTGGTCTACATGAAAATGGGTAAGTATTATAAGGTCTATGTCATTTACGCAATAACCATACTCAAGAAGCCTCCTTACCACAGAGGGACCTACATCAATGAGTATCCTAAACCCCCCTGCCATGACAAGATAGGATGAGGATAGTCTCTTTAGGGATGGGATAGAGGTGCCTGTGCCGAGGATCTTGACCTTCATCTTTTATTTAGATACCAGTCCACAGTCTCTGATATGCCCTTCTTGAGATTGTATTGTGCCTCCCAGCCAAGCTCTGAGGCAGCCTTTTTAGGATTTAGTGTGCTTACTTTTATATCCCCTGGTCTTGCCATATCCCTTTTTGGCTCGTCAAAGGTATGGGGTATTGCAACACCCTTTGCCCTTAAGGTCTTTATTATCTCCTCATATAGCTCAAGGGTGGTGGTGCCTCTGCCTGTGCCGATATTGTATATGCCCACCCTATCTGTCCTGGTGGCTATGATATTTGCCCTGGCGATATCCCCGACATAACAGTAATCCCTTATCATGCCCTGGGGTTCTTGGGGAAAATGATTTAATGTAGGATGCACCCCATCAATCAGCTTCTCTGTAAAAATGGCAACAACACCTGCCTCACCGTGGGGTATCTGCCTGGGACCATAGACATTGCTGTATCGTAATACAGTATATCCCATGCCATACTGACCATAGAAAAACCTTATATACTTCTCGCTGGATAGCTTTGATATGGCATAGGGCGATGCAGGTTCAGGGACATAGTCCTCGCCCGTGGGAACCACATCTGCATCACCATATATGGCACCCCCCGTGGATGAGAATATAAACTTTTTCACACTGTATCGGATGCACAGCTGAAGAAGCCTTATAGTGCCCTTTATATTCACCTCTGCATCAAAAAGTGGGTCCTCCACAGAAAGGGGGACAGATATCTGGGCAGCATGGTGGTTTACTATATCGGGTCTTTCCTTTTTAAATATCTCCTCTATACTATCTCTGCATATATCATCCACATATAGCCTTGCCTTTTCATTCCTATTCTCTTTTCTCCCTGTTGAGAGATTATCTATAATTGCCACATCATAACCATTATCCACATAGGCATCCACCACATTAGAACCTATAAAACCACAACCGCCTGTAACAAGAACCTTCATTATCCCCTCCATGTAAAATAGACCCTTAGATCCCGTAAATCTCCATCATTAATTTTAATTTTATGACCAAACCTGTGGCAGTAGGGTGAGCTATAACTCTATAACCTTTGCCTCTATCATGCCGTCTATGGCGAGTATCTCGCTTAAGACCTCCTCACCAATAGGGTTATCAACAGACACAAAGGCTACCTCCTCACCTGTATGCTGTCTTGATACACTTAAGCCTGATATGTTTATCCTGTGATTTCCCAGTATTGTCCCCACCTTGCCTATGATACCGGGTCTGTCGAATATCCGAAAGTGCAAAAATGTCCCCTCAGGGATAACATCAAGATGGAATCTGTCAAGAAGGACTATCCTGCCCAGTTTATCCGAGAATACTGTCCCTGCTATGGAAAGCTCCTCTTTGTCTGTCTTAAGGATAAATAGTATGAGATCATTAAACTTGTCATACTGCTCTGTCTTTGTCTCCTCAACAGTGATATTTCTATCCTTTGCCAGATAGGGTGCGTTTATATATGTCACTGACTCTTGGATATAGACACCTAGAAAACCCTTAAGGCCTGCTATGGTAAAGGGCTGATAGCTGAAGGGCACATCGAATTTTCTCTCACAGAGGTCTTCTTCAAAGTTCTTGCCTATCATAATAATCCTGATTGACTCAGGCCTGCCCCTGGCAATCTGGGCAGCAAGCCTGCCTATCTTCTCTGTAAGATTAAAATACAACTGGAGATTCTCAGTAAGCTGTGATTTCATAAAGGGTATATTGACTGCATTCTGGTATGGCCTTCCATGGAGGGCATTTACAACCTGCTCTGCAATAATACGGGCAACTGCCTCCTGCCCCTCCATTGTGTTTGCGCCAATATGGGGTGTTGCAAAGACATTCTCAAGCTCGAGGAGCCTGTTTCTTTTAGGTGGCTCCTCTTCAAATACATCAACCCCTGCAGCAAAGACCTTACCGCTTTTTAATGCCTCATACAGGTCATTTTCATTTACAATACCTCCCCGGGCACAGTTGACGAATATGACATTATCCTTCATAAGCCCTATCTCCCTTGCAGTAATCATATTCTTTGTGGCGGCAGTAAGAGGGGTATGAAAGGTAATGATATCAACCTCTTTCAGGAGATCTTCAAGCCTGTCATAGAGCATAACACCAAGGGAGTCAGCCTTACTTTTTTTGATATAGGGGTCATAGGCGATAACCTTCATGCCAAAACTCTTTGCCCTTGTGGCAACATTGCCTCCTATCCTACCAAGACCTACTATCCCGAGGACCTTATTATGGAGCTCTACACCCATAAACCTCTTTCTGTCCCATTTACCGCTTTTTAGTGAATCATTTGCCAGGGGTATCTTTCTTGCCGCTGCAAGCATGATACCCAAAGTAAGCTCGGTTGCTGCCAGGGTGTTGCCTGTAGGGGCATTCATAACAATAATACCCTTTTTGCTTGCCGCCTCTATATCGATGTTATCCACGCCTACCCCTGCCCTGCCTATAATCTTAAGCCTTCCGGGGTTTTCTAAGAGGTCCTCTGTTATGGTTGTCCCACTCCTTGTGATTATAGCATCATAATTACCAATAATAGCCTTGAGCTCGTCATGTTTTATCCCTGCCCTTATGTCTATCTCTATATCCCTGCTTCTTGACAGGACCTCAATGCCGTCATTAGATAGGTTATCTGTTATAAGAACCTTGTATTGTTTCATGTCATCACCTAAGATATTTTTTTAAAGAGAATATCATTGAAGATTATAAAAAATCAAGTTCAGGTATTCCTGCCCCATCTCCTGTGAACCCAGAACCATTCATCCGGTGCCTTAAGTATTATGGATTCAAGAAATGTGTTTATCCTTCTTAAATTTTCCAGGATAAGGTCGTTTATATTGCCCTTTCTCGCCATGATCACAGGTTCATTGCATACAACCCTGTATCTCAGAAAACCCTCACGGACAAGATAGACAGGGATAACAGGGGAACCTGTCTTCATTGCCACAACAGCGATACCCTTATTTGTGGATACCTTCTCCCCAAAGAAATCCACATATACACCCCTTGAACGCTTCTCCCTCTGATCAGCAAGGACAGCAACAATCCTGTTTTCCTTAAGATGTCTCATAATATCCATGCCCGTGCCCTCATTGGGTATAATCTTAAGCCCTGTTATAGCCCTCATCCTATTGAGAAAATTATTCAAAAGGATATGTCTTTTCAGGGGACGGGCAAGGACTATAACATCGTGATTTAGAAGGACAGATGTTATACCCATAATCTCCCAGTTTGAATAGTGGAATATAACTGCGAGGACACCCTTACCCATGGCGAGGGCGTTGTCTATATACCCCCTGTTTTCCAGGGAGAATCTCTCTGGATATGCATCCTTTTTCACATAGGGGATAAGGAGCATCTCTACAAAGTTTATACCGAATTTCTCAAAGCAACCCTTTGCTATCCTTTGTATCTCATTGATATCCCTGTCTCTGAATACCCTTTTCAGGTTAGAGATGGCAACAAGTCTCCTTTTTCTCAAGAGGTGGTATGCACACCTGCCAAAAAAAACACCAATGCCCCTCTGAAGGGTCTCAGGCAGGACACGGAGACACTGCTGGATTGTCTTAATTATGCATATGAGAAAAAGGTCAGTAATCACCCTTTGTTATCAGCGTTAATAGGGACTGCCTCATCGATGAGCATTATAGGTATATCCTCCCTTATGGGATACATGAGGCTGCACCTATCACATATAAGTCCATCCTGCCCCTCATTAAGGTAGATATCCCCCTTGCATCTGGGACAGCAGAGTATATCCAGTAGCTCTTTTTTTATAGGCATTAGAGTCTCCTTATATATGCGCCCTCGTGGCTATTTCTCTTTATAGCTGTTTCGAAGGATATCCCCCAGGGTAGAAAAGGCGCTGTTGTTGTCCCTTGAAAGGTTCTCCATTGCGCTTTTTTCATCCATCTTTTTCAATGCCTTGATGCTTAATCCAATCCTCTTTTCCTTCTCATCGATGTTTAAGATAACAGCCTTTATCCTGTCATCTATCTTGAATACGTCATTGGGGTGTCTGCCCTGGAGGTCATCTATCTCAGAAAGATGTATGAGTCCCTCAACGCCATCCTCTATCTCTACGAATATGCCAAAGTCTGTGATGCTCGTTATATAACCCTCTACAATATCCCTCTCCCTGTATTTCTCGCCTATACCCCTCCAGGGATCCTCCTTGAGTTTCTTTATGCTCAGGGAGAACTTTTTATTCTCCTTGTCTATATTTAAGACAACAGCCTCTACAGCTGTCCCCTTTTTATATGTATCCTGTATGCCCTTTCTCCTTCTTGACCATGACACCTCAGAGGTATGAATAAGACCATCTACACCCTCATCTATACCAACAAACATACCAAAATCAGTCCAGTTCTTGACCCTTCCCTTTACTATGGAGCCTATTGGATATCTAGCTACAAGCTCATCCCATGGATCAGGCAGAAGCTGTTTCAGCCCCAGGGATATCCTCTTTTTCTCTTTATCGACATCAAGGACAACAAGTTCGAGCCAATCATTCTTGTTCACGATCTTGCCTGGGCTTTTGAGTTTTTTATCCCAGCTCATCTCGCTTAGGTGCAAAAGCCCCTCCACGCCCTGCTCCAGCTCCACAAAGACACCGTATTCAACAATACCTACAACCTTGCCCTTAACCCTTGTGCCGGGTGGGTATTTCTCATCTATCTTCTCCCATGGGTCTGGCTTCAACCTCTTCATACTAATGGAGACCCTTTCCTTCTCTGGATCAAGCTCTATAATCTTTACCTTTATCTCATCACCCACCCTCAGATACTCCTTAGGGTGTGTTATCCTGCCCCAGGTGATCTCATTCAGGTGGAGAAAGCCATCAACACCGCCTATATCCACAAAGGCGCCATAATCTGTTATGTTTCTCACAAACCCATACAATACCTGGTCAACCTTGGCATTCTTCCAGAATTCACCCTTCTTCTTCTCTCTCTCCTCCTCCACAAGCATCCTTCTTGAGACAATAACATTGTTTTTTCTCTGATTTACCTTTATCACCTTGAACTTAAGGCGCCTGCCCACAAAGGAGGCAGGATTTTTAACTGGTTTGATGTCAACCTGGGAGATGGGGAGAAAGGCATTGACACCTATATCCACAATAAAACCGCCCTTTACCTCTGATACAATATCACCCTCCACAGGTGTGCCATCCTCAAAGGATTTATTTATCCTCTGCCATGTCCGTATATAATCCACCTTTTGCTTGGAGAGAATAAGGAGCCCAAACTCCCTTTCCCTCCCTGTTATCATAACCTCTACCTCGTCACCCACATTAACCGCATACTCGCCATTTTTATTTAGAAACTCTGATTTGGGAACCCTCCCCTCTGATTTGAGGCCAACATCCACAATCACAGTATCAGAGTTGATATTTATAACCTTTCCCTTTAAGATGTTACCGCCTTCCTGAAGGCTCTTCATCGATGTCTCATAAAGCTCCCTCATCTCCTCTTCGGTATTTTCTTTTTGTGCTACTGTCTCAGCAATATCTGCCATATGTTCCCCCTAAAAATTTTTTACCTGCCGCTCTACCGTATCTATGAGAAAATCAGGAGTTGATGCCCCTCCTGTGATACCCACACGCTTTACACCTGAAAACCATCCAGGCTCCAGGTCTTTTTCTGTCTCAATATGATATGTCTTGGGTTGTAGCCTTCTGGCAAGCTCATAGAGCTTTGTTGTATTTGAACTATTTTTGCCTCCCACTATAAGCATCATATCCACCTTTTCAGCGAGCCTTGATGCCTCCTGTTTTCTCTTTGATGTGCTTGCACATATTGTATTATAGGCCCTCAACTCTTCAGCATCCCTTAACAAGCCTGCCACGATATCCACGAAAAAATCCTTCTCCAAGGTTGTCTGACTCACAACCCCTATCTTTCTGGCATTAATCGAATCAGGTTTCTGCAATACAATACCATCATTATCCAAATAACTCAATACACTTTTCACCTCTGGGTGTTCCCTCTCCCCCACTATAACAACCTTATAGCCCATTTTTTTCAGCATTATAGCGTATCTTCTCACCTTTTTAACAAAAGGACAGGTGGCATCTATGTATCTCAGACCGCTCTTTTTTATGTAATCCTCATCCTCTTTTTTTATGCCATGGGTTCTAAATACCACTATGCCATCCTCTATCTTTCTTACGTCATCCACAGGCCTGATACCCTTTTCCTCAAGCATCTCAACCATCTGTGGGTTATGGATTATGGGTCCTATTGTATATATCTTATCCCCGCCTGCCTGTGCCTCTTTAAGCACCATCTTGATAGCCCTTTTCACACCCAAACAGAAACCTATGTCTTTTGTCTTAATAACCTCCATCATAACCCCTCTGTTTAATGTATCCCAGAATCTTCTCCAAGACGCCATCTATGTCAAGATTGGTAGTATCTATACAGACAGCACCTTCTGGTATGGTAAGGGGCGCAATCTCTCTCTGGGAGTCATCCCTGTCCCTTGCCTCCATCTCTTTTTGAACTGCGCTAAGTTGTGCTATCATGCCCTTCTCTGATAACTCGAGAAATCTCCTCCTTGCCCTTTCGCTGCCTGCAGCATCGAGGTAAAATTTAATATCTGCATGGGGAAAGACAACACTCCCGGTGTCCCTTCCCTCTATGACAACGCCACCGTTTCTTCCAATCTCTCTTTGTTTTTCTGTGAGAAATTCCCTTACCTTTCTATTTTGCGAGAGCCTTGATGCGAGCATAGAGATCTCTGGCATCCTTATGTCCCCACTTATGTCTTCCCCTTCCAGAAAAACCTCTGTTTTATCCCTAAAGTTGAAGTCTATCCTCAGATTATTGAGAAATTCATCCAAGCCAGGATCCTCTGGTCTTGATATATTATGCCTACCCGCAGCGCAGGCAATACCCCTATACATGGCACCTGTATCAATATAGATATAACCGAGTTTCTCTGCCAGGAGCCTCGCGATAGTGCTCTTTCCTGCACCACTTGGGCCATCTATTGTAATTATCAATCCCTTCTTCATATCCTTCCTTGAAAAACAGATTATAGACTAAAGAGAGTAGACCTTAAATCTATATTTCTTACCAGATCTAAAAATAACAAGTTAATTTTTGTGTCCTTGTTGAGCCAAACCCTTAGAACCTGTCTCCTTTCAAAACTCAGGCGTTAATAATCCTCCTCAATGCCTCTATAAATCTTATATTCTCATCCATCTTGCCTATGGTTACCCTCACATATTCGGGTAGGCTATAGGCACCCATCCATCTCACAAGCATACCCTCCTCAAGAAGTCTTTTGGTTATCTCTCCTGCCTCTTTTCCAAGCCTTATAAGGATAAAATTTGCCTCTGTGGGGATAAATTCTAGGCGGAGTTCCCTTAAGACATTATAATAAAATGCCTTGCCAATCTTGTTGTTTTCAAGGACTGCGTTGAGAAAACCTGTATCCATTAATGCCGCCTCTGCAGCAACAAGGGCAATATTGTTAATGCTAAAGGGTTGCCTTGTCCTCTCAAGATAGGATATCAGGGTTACGCCTCCTAAACAATATCCGATTCTGAGTCCTGCCAGTGCATAGGCCTTAGAGAATGTCCTTAAGATGAGGACAGGGTGGCTATCTATAAACCTTACAGAATCAGGAAAATTAATGTCCTCTGCGAACTCAGCATATGCCTCATCCACAGCCACAAGGATATGAGGGGGCAGATCCCCTAAAAAACCTTTAAATTCTTCCTCTCTGAAGATCGTGCCGGTGGGGTTCAGTGGGTTATTCAAAAATATCACCCTTGTCCTTTCATCTACTGCACCCCTTATTGCTTTAAGGTCTGTTCTCATATCCCTTAGAGGCACCTTGACCACATCATAGGCAAAAACCCTCGAGGCTATGTTATAATATGCAAATGCAGGGTCGGTTATTATAATCCTGTCTCTTCCTCTCACCCTTGCTATCTTTAGGACCATCTCTATAATCTCATCAGAGCCATTACCAAGGACAACATGCCCGCCCGTAATGCCAAATCTTTTCCCTATCATTTCCCTTAATCCTGATTCACTACCAGGATATCTTGTTATACTGAATAGGGTATCAAGTATGGCGTTTAATACCCTCGGTGAGGGTGGAAAGGGATTTTCATTTGATGCAAGCCTCACCAGACTATCATCCCCGCCATATTTTGTTGCCCGAGGGTAATAAGGTATATCCTTTATGTCACTATCGATCTCAAACCTCATCACTATCTTTTTATAACCCTCCTGACCATGTCCTCGGCATTATTCTGTAAGATGTAAAAATCCTCTGTGGTAAGCCCTGCCCCCCTTACAATCCTCATCCCCTCCTCATCGGTTATGAGGTCTGATGGGCTATGGGAATCTGTATCGAGGATAAGCCTTGCCCCTGTCTTTCTTGCCACCGCTGCTACATGACCATTGGTAAGGGAATGACCCTTTCTTGCACTTATCTCAATAAGGACACCGTTGAGGGTAGCCAGTGCCATATCCTCCTCACATATAAGCCCAGGATGCGCCAGGATATCTGCCCCACCCTCTATTGCCTGTCTGTTTGTCCCCTCTTCTACGGGCTCAGCAATAGTTTCTCCATGGACAACCACGTAGTATATACCCAATTTTCTTGCCTCTTTTATCATATCCTTTATAAGGGTAGGGGGGACATGCGTCAGCTCCACACCAGGGAGGATCATGATATCATCATAGGCACCTAGCCTCTCTGTAAGCCTTAGGATCGAAGAGGCTACAGACTCAATATTTGTTCCATCCACATGATCTGAGATCCCTATAATCTTGTATCCCTTTACCTTTGCCCTCCTTGCCAGTTCAGAGGGCAACAACTCACCATCACTGAGTAAAGAGTGTGTATGTAGGTCAATCATCTCTTCCTATGGTCTCACATCTTGTATTTACCAAAATCATCAGAAGAGAGGTTTTCCAATATATCCTCCCACTCATTGCTGTCTGTAACTACCTTGTCCCCTTTTGTAGAAACCTCTACCTTGGATGACCTCTTGATTACACTCTCTTCAACAAAAATAGGGGCGCCTGTCCTTATGGCAATGGCTATGGCATCGCTGGGACGGGAGTCTATGGTAAGCCTCTTATCATTTACATTCATGTGAATCAATGCATAGTAGGTGTTGTCTCTTAGGTCATTCACCTCTATCTTTACTATCGTAACGCCAAGGGTATCAAGGATGTTCTTTATAAGATCGTGCGTCATGGGCCTTGGTGTCTGTATGTTCTCAAGGGCAGTGGCAATGCTCGATGCCTCAAGAAGCCCTATCCATATAGGGAGCACATCCTTATCCTCGAGGTCCTTAAGGAGCACTATAGGTGTATTGGTAAAAGGGTCTACTGTTATCCCTGCAACCTTCATCTCCTTTAACATATTATTTCATACCTCCTTTCATGGTCATATCCTCTCTCCCCTCAGGGAATTGGCATAACCCTTTAATACCTTCACCTTCACCAATCTGCCTATCATCTGAAGGTCTCCCCTAAAATTAACAATCCTGTTGTGTCTTGTCCGCCCCGTCAGGTCATCCCTAGAGTTTTTACTCCCTCCTTCAACAAGGACATCAAATACCATGCCCTCTGTTGCCTGATTTTTCTTCAGCGTAATATCCCTCTGGATAGCCTGCAGATAAGCAAGTCTCTTGAATGCCTCATCCCTTGGGACCTCGCCTTCAAACTCTGATGCAGCAGTATTCTTTCTTTTTGAATAGGCAAAGGAGAATATGCCATCGAATTCCACTTTCTTTACAAGCCCCACTGTCTCCATAAAGGCATCTGCATCCTCACCTGGAAACCCGACAATACAGTCTGCTGTAATGGCAATATCTGGACATGCCCCCTTAAGTTTTTCTATCTTATCCATATATTCAGAGATGTTGTATCCCCTATTCATGAGACTGAGGATCCTGTCTGATCCTGACTGGAATGGCAGGTGTATCTGTTCACAGAGTTTATCGAGCCCACCAAAACAATCTATAAGCTCATCGGATAAATCCTTTGGATGGGATGTAACAAACCTTATACGCTCAATCCCTTCAATCTCATTGATTTTTTCCAGTAGTCCAGGAAAAGACAGGTCATCACTGCCCTTGTTATAGGAATTTACATTCTGTCCCAGAAGAACTATCTCTTTTATGCCTTTTCTTGCAAGATTCTCTACCTCTGCAAGGATATCACTGCTATCCCTGCTCATCTCCCTTCCCCTCACATAAGGGACAATGCAATAGGTGCAGAAATTGTTGCAGCCCTTCATTATGGTCACATATGCCCTGATACTGCCCTGACACGGTTCAGGCTTTAAAAAAAGTGGGGCTGCACAGCCATTATCAGAGAAGTCAGAGAAGAATTCACCCCTGCCTGAATGGTTTACAGCATCTACTATGGCATGGATACCCGATGGGCCAAGGGCAAAATCAATAAAAGGAAGTTTTTCCTTGAGCATCTCCTTTTCCTGCTGGGCAATACATCCTGTGACCCCAAGGATAACACCTTTTTTATCCCTCAGCCTTTTAAGTCTTCCTGCGAGGCTAAAGAATTTCTGTTCTGCCTTTTCTCTCACAGAGCAGGTATTCACAATGACCAGGTCTGCATCATTTGCCCCAGTGGCTGGGGTAAAACCATTGATTCGGAGAAGATGCGACATCTTCTCCGAATCATGTTCATTCATCTGACATCCGAATGTCTCTATATAAAACCTCATCGTCCTTCCAGATTCTAAAGATCTAAAGATCTCTAAATAACCTTTATTTTCCCTTTACCTTGAATTTCGGGTCGAGTTTCTTCATCTTCTCCACGATCCCACCATATTCAAGCTCAGAATAGGGGAGCATTGCCATGCCTGAGAAGCCCTGCTGCCTTAATTCTGTTGCCTTTCTTGATACATTTGCCCTTACGTAATCCCAGTATGGATGGTCGAATGCATCTGCTGGCTCGGTAAGCTTGCCATTGTGGACACAGAATGCCATGCATGCCACAACAGGGGGGCCATCAAAATATGAGACCGGTGAATTCATCTTAACAGGCATAAGTGGTCCTGTATGGCTACCCCTCATAAAGCCAGCCACATAATGACCTATGTTGAATGGTGCGAGGACCTCTCCTGTTGCCGGGAATGCACCCTGGACACGGACAAGCATCACCGGGTCATCCTTGCCTGTGTATTTGCCTGCAATATTATGGAGCCTTGTTGTGCTCACTGCTGCGGCTATCTCGCCTGTGCCCCTTGAATATATAGACTCTATAACAAATCTCTCGTTATCTCTGAGAAGCGCTGCTATATCATAGAGGTCCTCAGGGGTATGGAGTTCAATCACCCTATCACCCTCTGTATAATCCACATCCATTATATGGAAGGTAAAACCTTTTTCCATGTTTGGTGAAAGGATAAGACCTGAGTTATACATGGGGTCTGCAAAACCGAGAAAGAGGGGAAGGTTATATGCGCCTGGGTCGGTCTTATCAGCGGCAAAGAAAAGAAAGGGCTCATTTGGTCTCTCCTCGATCTCCATCTCTGCAACAGCAGGGCCCATACCCTTTACATTGCCTGAGAAGGCATCCTTCAGGAGATCCTGGCCTGCGCCATAAAGACCCTGTTCCTTGGCAATGGCAGTGCCTGCAACAAAGGCATCCCATGCAAGCTTATGGATGTCCTCGCTACCTACACCCCTTGTGTGGGCAAAAAGTATGGCCACATCATCGCCTGTGTGGGATACAAAAAAATCATGGACAAGCCCCTTACCCTTATCCTCGATGTATTCCGCTACCCTCTTAATCAGTCTCTGGCTTGGCCTGATATGCCCACCGATACTCCCAATGTCTGCCTTGATAACTGAAATCGTTGTTTTCATAAAACCCTCCTCAATATTTTTTTTAATACATCTATAAAATCAATACCTGTTGCGTCAAGCCCCAGAGGTGTAACAGAGACATAACCATTCTCTACTGCAAAAAAATCAGTCCCCTCTTCATTGTGATACCTGTCACTATTTCCGCCTATCCAGTAATATTTTTTTCCTCTTGGGTCAACCCTCTCTGTTATTATATCATTATATATCCTTTTTCCAAGCTTTGTCACCATAAAACCCTTTACCCTGTCATATGGCATATTGGGGATATTGATATTCAAAAATATCTCTTCAAAGGGTATGTCTTTGCCCTCCATGACCACCATTATCCTTTTGATTAAGGATGCGGCATCATTAAAATAAAAATTATCCCTTGCTGCAATAGATACTGCCATAGAGGGAATCCCTAAAAACGCACCCTCCTTTGCTGCTGCCACTGTCCCTGAATAATTAATATCCTGACCCATGTTAGGACCTCTATTAATACCTGATATTACAAGGTCAGGCCTCCCTGGAAGGATCTTATAAACAGCAAGAAGAATACAGTCTGCAGGTGTCCCGTTTGTAGTATATGTATCCTCAGATATCTCTTTTATCCTTAAGGGCTTATGAAGGGTTACGGCATGCCCTATACAGGTTCTCTCTTTTTCAGGTGCTACTGTGTATACTAAATGTTCTCTTTTGAGATTTTCTTTTAGACGAATCAGCCCTTCAGAATAGATACCATCATCGTTAGATAAAAGGATAAGCAATGTTTCACCATGCAAAAACAGTGGATAAGGTTATCTTTGTGTAAAAATTATTAAATCGGGGCGACGGGATTTGAACCTGCGACCTCTTGCACCCCAAGCAAGTGCGCTAAACCATGCTGCGCTACGCCCCGAATTAGTAAAATTTTACAGGATATTTTCTCAAATGTCTATATGTTTTGTTAAGACGTTAGCAAAAGATCCTGTGCTAAACCCTCTTATAGGGGATTTAGGCTCGCCCAATGGTTTCTATAAATTTTGCAATCCCATAAAACCCACAGATTTTTTTATAAGGGCATTATTTTTAAAGAAAAAATTATTGACAAAGCCTGTGGGCTCTGATTCAATATTTACATATACCGCTTGGATCCACAACTGGACCGAGACGGAAGGAGATTTTATGATAAATAGCCTTCTGAATTGTGTTCAGAAGGTTTTTTTATTAAGGGGCGAGGTAAGATGGAGAGAATAACAGCTCCGGTAATAAGGGAAAAAAAGGCAGGAGACAAGATTACAATGCTTACTGCCTATGACTTTATATTCGCCGGCATATTGGATAAAGAGGGTATAGAGATAATACTTGTGGGGGACTCTGTGGGAACCACACTCCTCGGATACCCAAACACAATCCCTGTCACAATAGAAGAGATGATACATCACACAAAGGCGGTTGTAAGAGGCACAAAAAATGCCCTTGTTGTTATAGATATGCCATTTATGTCCTATCAGGAGGGTATTGAACAGGCAAAACGCAATGCAGGGAGGATGATGAAGGAAACCCTGGCAGGGGCAGTCAAACTCGAGGGCGGTGTGCATATGAAGGATACTATAAAGGCCCTTACTGATATTGATATCCCTGTCATGGGGCATGTAGGGCTTACACCCCAGTCTATCCACAGGATGGGTGGCTATAAGGTGCAGGGAAAGGGCAAGGATGCAGAGAGGCTTATAGATGATGCCAAGGCTGTTGAAGAGGCAGGCGCATTCTCTATTGTCCTTGAGTGCGTCCCCAGGGGGCTTGCAAAAGAGATAACAGGGATGTTGAAAATCCCCACAATCGGTATTGGTGCTGGACCTGACTGCGATGGACAGGTTCTTGTTATCTATGATCTTTTAGGGCTCTCTGGTGATTTCAGGCCCAAATTTGTAAAAAGATACATCGACCTGAAGGAAGATATTACAAAGGCCGTTAGGTCATATATATATGAGGTAAAAAGAGGTGTATTTCCTGATGATAATCACTCTTTTCACTGATATATTCCATAGATAGGTTTAGGGTTACAGGAAATCTTTGATGAAGATTATAGATTCTATTGCGAAGATGCAGGGTTTGGCAGAGGGGCTGAGAAGAACAGACAACAAGATAGGCCTTGTCCCCACCATGGGCTATCTCCATGAGGGCCATCTTGCCCTTGTGAAAAAGGCAAGACAGATAAGCGATACGGTTGTGGTGAGCATCTTTGTGAATCCTACACAGTTTGCGCCCACAGAGGACCTGGATAGATACCCCAGGGATTTCGAAAGGGATAGGGCACTCCTTGAATCAGAGAACGCAGATATAATCTTTTCCCCTGATGCAAAACAAATGTATCCTGAGGGTTATTCCACATATATCCAGGTAAGGGGTCTTGAGGATTTCCTCTGTGGAGGCTCAAGAAAAGGACATTTTATAGGGGTTGCAACTGTGGTGGCAAAACTGTTTAACATTGTAAAGCCACATTATGCTGTCTTCGGCAAAAAGGATTTTCAGCAATTGAAGATAATCGAAAGGATGGTTAGGGATCTCAATATGGACATTGAGATCATCCCATGCCCTACCGTGAGGGAGGCAGATGGTCTTGCCATGAGCTCAAGAAACACCTATCTGGGTCCCGAGGAGAGAAAAAAGGCACTGATTCTCTATGAATCCATAAAAACACTAAAGGGGATGTTCAGAGAAGGTGTCAGGGATGCGGATATACTAAAAAAAAAGGCACGAGAGATGATTGAATCAATAGAGGGTGTCAGGATCGATTACATAAGCATAGCAGATACTGAGACCCTTGAAGAGATATCTATGATAAAAGACAAGGCATTATATGCAGTTGCATGCTTTGTCGGCAGAACAAGATTAATTGATAATACAATCTTGGAGGACTAACAATGCACAAGATTATGATGAAATCAAAAATCCATAGGGCAAGGGTTACAGAAAGCAACCTCCACTACGAGGGAAGCATTACCATAGATGAGGCCCTGATGGAACAGGCAGATATTCTCCCCTATGAGCAGGTTCAGATATATAATGTTACAAATGGTGAGCGCTTTACCACATATGCCATAAAAGGCGATAGGGATTCAGGGGTTATCTGCATCAATGGTGCTGCTGCCCATAAGGCAAAAAAGGGTGACCTTATTATCATTGTTAGCTATGCTGGCTATGATGAAAAGGAACTTGCCATGTTTCAGCCTAAAAAGGTATATGTGGACGATAACAACAGGATAAAAAACCAGCTGAGACTTGTAAACTGAGACATCTCTATAAGGTCTCAATAATATAAAGTTAAAAGTTATTATAAAATTATTTTATAGATTATTACCCTAATGCCTCTCTCTGGCCTCAACCCTTCTTCCCTATGGAGAAGGACCTGCCAAGAAATCCCCCTATCTGAAAGTATCCTCTTAATTCAGGGGCATAGACAATCGGTTTCACCTTTTCTATATCAATGAGCCCCCCTTCGGTTATAACAGATTCGTCTGCCTTTATATCCTTGATCTCGCCAATAAAAAGCGTGTGAAGACCTAATTCAATGGTCTTGAGAAGACTGCACTCAAGGATAAAGGGAAACTCATCTATATACGGTGCATTAACGACCGTCCCCTTCACAGGGGTAAGCCCTGTCTCTGTAAACTTGTCATGTCTCCTACCAGAATATATACCGAGATAATCAGCCTCCTTCACGTATCTCTCAGAGGGTATGTTTACTGTAAATGCCCTTGCCTCCATAATATTATTGTAAGTATACGTGGCCTTTCTCAATGAGATGCCTATGCAGGCCGGCTGTGAGCAGCATATACCACCCCAGGCAACTGTCATGGCATTTGCCTTACCGGTATTGTCATAGGTTCCTATAACAAAGACCGGTGCTGGATAAACAACAGGCCTTGAACCAAGAGACCTCTTCATATCTTATCCCCTGCTATTATTTTTTCTTCGTCTGTTTTCCCTTCAGTCTCTGCCTCTGCCATATCATACAACTCCCTGAGATAGATACAGAGGTGTTGTCTTGAATACAATGGGACATTAGGATCAACAACAACCATATCCTTAGGCGCCTGGATACCTCCTTCTTTTTTTTCTTCTTTTGCCTTCATAATCTATCCCTTTCTACCTCAAGCATCTCAAGGAGCACCCTTGCTGCCCTCTGCTGTGCCTCCTTTTTTGTCTTGCCCTGCCCCTTTGCCTTGTAATCACTGCCAAGATATACATTCACAGTAAACCCACTTTTTGTCTTTCTTGTAAACTTGTATTGTGGAAGTATACCCCATCTCTTCTGGGAATATTCCTGCAGCATATTCTTAGGGCTCTTCTCTGTCAGCCTATCCTCAATAAAATAGGGCTCAAATAGTGTTTTTATCACCCTCCTTGTCTTTATAAAACCACCGTCAAGATATACTGCACCTATCAATGCCTCAAGCATATTGGATAGGACCTTTGACTCCTCAGGAACACCCCTGTTACCACCATTGCCATAATTTAGGTGATCCATAAGGCTTAAATCCCTTGCTATCTCAGTAAGCATCTCCCTGCGGACAAGACATGACCTGGCATTGCTCAAAAACCCCTCATGCCTGTCTTTGTATTTTTTGTATAGGATTATACTGATAATGCAATTAAGGACAGCATCGCCAAGATACTCGAGTTTTTCATTATCGGATTTTCTGATCTCCCGCTTTTCATTAAAAAATGAACTGTGGGTCACAGCCTGATTGAATAGATCCCTGTTTTTAAATATATAGCCTATCTTTTCTTCTATGATGGTGGGGAACATGCTTTTATAGCTAACATAAAGGTATAATAGTATAATAGGGCAGTGGTTTTAGGATATTAACCCTGCCCTATACCCTATATCATATCCAGATTTAAATCTTGAATGCCTCCTCCATACCTGAATACATTTTTCTCAACTTTGGTTTTTCTATCTTGCCTGTTGGATTACGAGGCACCTCACCAAAGAATATCTTTTTCGGTCTCTTATATTTCGGCAGGCCCTCACAGTATTTCATGACCTCTTCCTCGGTAAGGGTCTTGCCAGGCACCACCTCTATTATGACAGCCACGATCTCTCCAAGACGTTCATCAGGCAGACCTATGGCTGCCACATCCTTCACGTTGGGATTTGTATGGATAAAGTCCTCTACCTCTACAGGGAATACATTCTCTCCCCCTGAGATAATAACATCCTTCTTTCTGTCTACAAGCCAGATGAAACCGTCTTCATCCTGCCTTGCCATATCACCAGTGTAGAGCCATCCATCTATAATGGTTTTAGCTGTGGCCTCAGGGTTTTTGTAATACTCGCGCATGACCCCATCTCCACGGACAATGAGCTCGCCTGCCTCTCCTTTCTTCACGTCCTTACCGCTTTCATCTACAATCCGTGCCTCCCAGTTAAATCCTGGTATTCCAATGGCACCTATCTTGTGCTCATTACCTATCCCCAGATGAACGCATCCAGGACCTGTGGATTCGCTTAATCCAAAATTTGTATCATACTGCATATCAGGGAAGTATTTCTTCCAGTGCTTAATCAGTGCTGGTGGCACAGGCTGGGCACCTATATGCATAAGACGCCATTGAGAGATCTTATAATCGCTGAGTTTCAATTCGCCACTGTCAAGCTTAAGGAGTATATCCTGTGCCCAGGGGACGAGAAGCCATACAATGGTACCTCCCTCCTCATCCACTGCCTCCAGTGTCCACTGAGGGGAGACGCCCTTGAGAAGTATACCCTTACCGCCTACAATAAAGCTTCCAAACCAGTGCATCTTTGAGCCTGTATGATAAAGGGGTGGAATAAGGATAAATGTGTCGTCTTTGGTCTGACGATGGTTTGCATTCTCTGTAATACATGCGCATAACATGTTCTTGTGGGTCAGCAGAATTGGTTTTGGCTGCCCTGTTGTCCCGGATGTAAAATAAAGGCCACACTCATCAGACTGGAAGAGCTCTATGTTAAAGGGATCTTTTGGGGCATCAGCCATTACCTTTGCAAATGATTCTGCGAATGCCGGGGGGTTATTACCAAGACAGATATAATTTTTTACCCCTGGAAGCCTATCTTTTATGGCATCAATCCTGCCTGCAAACTCCTCATCAAAAACCATCAGTTTAGGCTCAGCTACATCACAGCAGTATTTCACGTCCTCTGCGGTAAAACGAAAATTCAAGGGCACTACCCATGCCCCTGTCTTCACAATACCAAAGTAGGCAACAAGCCAGTCTATGGAATTCATCATAAAATGGACAACCTTGTCACCCTTTTTAATGCCCCTTGCAGCAAGAACATTGGCGAACTGATTCGCCCTTGTATCGAATTCTTTCCATGTAATCTCAAATCTCTTCTTCTCTGCAGGGATTCTTTCAACAAGCGCAACGTCATCAGGATACATCCGGGCATTTCTCGCCAAGATTTCAGCTATAGTTACATCCATCGCAAGCCTCCTAAAATTTAATTTGAAAATTTTTTTATATTGACAATGCAATATTATTCAATTTATCATGCTAACTATCTTAAAAGCAATACAAAAACCAATTTAAGAAGGAGGGTTCTATGAATTTTGCAATGTTTTCAGGTCTTCACGCAAGGAAATACCCCAACAGGGAGTTCATTATTGAGAGCTATCCCTCAAAGGGGGTAAGAAGGAGTCTCACATGGAAACAGTATGATGAACAGGCAAACAAGCTTGCTAACTACCTCATAAAAGAATGCGGGGTGAAAAAGGGTGATATTGTGTTGCACCTTATGATGAATTGTTTGGAATGGCATGCAAGCTACATCAGTGTGTTAAAGACAGGGGCAACTGTGACACCACTTAATTTTCGTTTTGCCAGTGCAGATATAAAATATGCCGCAGATGTCACAAAGTGCAAGGTCTTTATTTTCGGCGACCAGTTTAATGCAAGGGTTGAGCCCATCATGAAGGACATGGACTACTGCAAGCATTATATATGTCTTGGAGAAAATGTTCCAAAAGGGGTGGCCTCCTATAAAGAGATTATGGAAAAGGGGGACCCATCACCTGTATGCGTTGAGACAGACTGGGAGGAAATGGCAGAGCTTATGTTTACATCAGGGACAACAGGGGCACCAAAACCTGTTTCCCATACCCATAAGAGCCTATTCTTCATTGGTATAGGCAATGCCCTTACCTATAATGAAGGCTATAGCAGTGTCTATCTAACGCCACATCCCTTCTACCACAGCGGTTCACTGTTCCTATCGTTCCCGTCCTATTTAGGGGCAGGCAAAATCCTTATGCCCATGGAGCTACAGCCTGAATATTATCTCAGAAGTATTGCCGATGAAAAATGCACAGGTGGCTGGAATACAGTCCCCACATGGTCTGATTTGATAAATGCCATAAAGTCAGGCCAGATTGACCTCTCAAAATATGATCTGTCAGCCTTAAGACATATTGAGATAGGTGCCCAGCCTGTCCCATACGTCCTCCTTGAGGATTCAAAGAAGATATTCCCGAATCTGCCAATAGCAAACATCTATGGCATTACCGAGGGTGGTGGAGGTGGCTCGATAAATTGTTATGACGAGGATATCATGAGAAAACCCGGCTCCATTGGAATTGCCACGGCATTCATGGAGGCTATAGTAGTGGATGATAAAGGAAATGAGCTACCCCCAGGTAAGGTGGGAGAACTATTACTCAAGGGCCCTCGTCTCATGAAGGAATATGCCTTTAACCCTGAGATGACTGCCAAGACAATCACCAATGGATGGCTACATACCGGTGACCTTGCCTATAAAGATGAAGAAGGTTTTATCTTCTTTGCCGACAGGTCAAAAGACCTTATCATAAGAGGCGGGGAGAACATATTCCCAGTAGAGATAGAGGATGTGTTGCGGAAATTTCATAAGGTTCAGGATGTTGCGGTCCTCGGCTATCCGCACCCAAGGCTCGTAGAGATTGTTATGGCAATCATCCAGCCCAAAGAGGGTGAGACCATAACGGATGAAGAGGTTATTAATTTTGTAAAGGAACAGGGCCTTGCAAAATACAAATGGCCTGAAAAGATTGTCTTTGCCCCTGTGCCCCGTAACCCTTCAGGGAAGATTGAAAAGCCAAAGCTGAGAGATATCTATGTAAAACCTGCAAAAGAGGCAATGGAAAAGGAATTTAAGAAACAGTCATAAAGAGAGGTTCGCAATAAAGATGCAAAAAAACCGCCTGCCTTGTTGAAAAGCGGGCGGTTTTTTTAATATTCCCAATAGGATAAGAGTGACACAAATAAACCGGCGGATGAAAAAGGCTCTAATACTCATTTCAATAGGTGTATTACTGCCCCTTGTGTTTTTCTTTTTCACCTCTGGCTATAGTGCTGGGTCAGGCTTTATAAAAAATCTGCTCAATTTAAAGATAGTAGTAAATCTATTCGGAAAGACCATGGGCATACCTTATAGGTTTATAGTGGCTGCGGGTGTTATTATTGTCTATGCCGGTATAGTGGTTATAACTAAAAAAGAAGAGGGATAGCTATTTCAGTTTAAACTCTACAGGGAGCTGGACAACGAGCCTCTCATGTTTTTTTCTAAACTGATTGACCTTATAGATCGCATCCCTTACTGCATCGTCAAGAACGGCATAGCCGGAACTCTTCAAAATCTTTACATCATCTATAAAACCTGACTCATTTATAACAAAAGATATGATCACCCTTCCCTCAATACCCATCCTTCTTGCCTTTTCAGGATAAAAGATATTTTTCATGACTGCATCCCTTACATAGGTATAGTCGGCAAGGCTGATACCACCCCCTGGGCCCCCACCCCCTATGCCTGCGCCATGACCCAACCCCCCCAAATCCCCTGCATATCTCCCTGTGCCATAGTCGGGGGTTCCATACCCTGCATTTATAGCCCTGATGCCTGTTGGTTCTACCTCGCCATGTTCTGCTACCTTTTCTCCCTTAAGAGGATTTAGGGATAATACATCGGTGGTACCCTGAATTGCCTCTATTTGGCTGTTATTATGGTGTTTGCCCTTCACCTGGGGCGTGTTATGATTATAAACATATTGTTTGTCCGGCCCCCTGACCCCCTTACTGCCTTTTTGTTCCCCTACACCATTGCCGCCCCAGCCCCATCTTTTATTTATTCCCAAATCAGCATTCGCTATGGTAAAATCTACAACAATAGTTTCAATAATATCTGTTCTTTTATAGGGGATAGATAATATAATGGCAATGAGGATGATATGAAAGACAATAGAAAGGGCAAGATATCTTTGCCAGTGCATACTGCAATCTATAATAGTAAAAATATTTTGTCAAAACATAATGAGGGGATATGGAAAAACATATATAATTAATTAAGGGTGCTCGCGTGACTTTGCAGGGGTCTTAATATAATAATGGGAGGGCATATGGTTACATTTATAGTGTTTATAATAATCGTTCTATTGGTAATAGCATTCTCCATCCAGAATGCCTCTGTGGTGGGTATATCTTTTCTTTTCTGGAGATTCGAGGCCTCCCTTGCCATAGTAATATTTCTTTCTGTCCTAGCAGGTATAATCATAGCCCTGTTCTTTTCTCTTTGGCTTAAGATGAAAAAGACAGGTAAGCAACCGTCAGGGGATGAAAGACAGAATAAAAACCCTTAAAGATCTCAGATATGTCTAAAGGCCTTTTTCACCACATCTGTGCTCACAGGCCTCGTGAACAGGGAGACTACAATGAATATTGTAAATGCCAGGGGTAGGGCGATTATCTGAGGGTCTATCATATTGAACGGATGGCCTACCAGTGACTCTCTACCAAAGAAGAGGCGACATATGCCTATAGTCTTTGATTCATTTTCATGGAAAAAAACCATCCATATAAGGGATGAGAAAAAACCACCGAGGATGCTTGCCTTGGCAGCCGCCTTTGTCCCCCTTCTCCAGTATAACCCGAAGAGGTATGCAGGGATAAATGTAGCGCCGGAGAGACCAAAGAAAAATGCTGTTGCAATAGCTACTGTCCCCTCAGGCAATATAAGACCTAATATTAGGGTTGCAAAGATGCTGAAGACTATGCCTATCCTTGTTACAATAGTAGTCTCTGCCACTGACTTGCCTTTGAGTAGTGCCTGCTCAAATATATCCCTGCTTAAGGATGCGCCAAGGGTATGAAACTGGGCGCTGTTTGCGCTCATAGCAGCAGCCATGAGGGTCACAAGAAAGATAGCTACAAACCACTGGGGATAGAATTGTTCAATATAGATAGGGATGACCTTATCCACATTTCCGTAGACCACATCTAAAGATAACATACCGATTCTCTTGTAAAAAATGACATTTGTAAGGGCGCCAACGGCAAACGCTATCCCTGTTGTAAGGAGGATATAAAGGGCGGTAAAGGGGATTGACCTGTTTAATTCCCTATCTGATTTAAGGGTCATAAACCTCACATTGAGCTGTGGCTGGCCTATTACACCTATACCCACACCCATTATCATTGTGGTTACCACAAACCACCACATGGGAGAGCCTGCCGTGGGAAATGATGTAAAACCATTATGCCCTGCTGATAGAAGATTTTCTGGTATATAAGATGTCATCGATGCCAGCTCCCTGTGTGCCTCTAAAATCCCACCTGCAGAGACATAGGTTGTTACACCTATGATAATCATAACCACTATCATTATTATCCCCTGAAAGACTGATGTGTAGAGGACGCCCTTTAGCCCGCCCCATATAACATAACAGGCATTGATAAGGAGGAATACAAGGAGTGCGGTAGCAAAGGGCACCTTCAGGTATATCTCTATAAATCGTGAGATACCTATGAGTATTGCAGCGGTATATACAGGCATGAAAAAAAGTATAACAAAACCTGAAAAACCCTGTATAAACCGTGAATTATATCTTCTGCCGAGAAGCTCAGGGAAGGTATGGGCATCCAATGCCTTGCCCATCTTCCTTGTCCTCTTGCCAAAGACAACAAAGGCGATCCAAACACCAATAAAGATATTTAGAAATGCAAGCCATAACATGCTGAATCCGTAGAGCGCACTTATACCGCCAAAGCCTATGATTGCCGAGGTGCTGATATATGTAGAGCCGTAGCTTAAGGACATAGTGACAGGATGTACCTCCCTTCCTGCCAGAAGATAATCAGAGACTGTTGTTGTCTTTTTATATCCCAGATAGCTAAGATAGATGGTGATTGCAATATAGACTGTTGTAAAGACTATAAGGTATAGCATATCAGGGCAGTTTCTCTATGAGCTCTATCTCTTCCCTTTCCCATCTTATCTCTTCCCTATAATCACCATCTTTTTCCTCCACGCCTTTTCTCCAATTCAGGAAGCCATAGATAATGCAGAATAAGGCAGAGACAGGGGTCAGGATATATCCTAAAAAAACCCAGATATCTGAAAAACCGAGCATAGCCTTATTTGATTAGCATGTTGATTTTTATGTTGTCAAGGAATATCATGCCCCTGCCCTTATGGTGATTATATCTCCATCCTTGACAACATAGGTCTTGCCCTCAAGCCTCCATGCCCCTGCCTTTTTGCACCCAGCAAAACCATTGTATTTAAAAAAATCATCATAGGCCACAACCTCTGCCCTGATAAATTTATTATAAAAATCTGTATGTATAGTCCTTGCTGCCTCGTGGGCTGTCTCTCCTTTTTTAATATGCCATGCACGGCACTCATCCTCGCCCACAGTAAAAAAGGATATAAGACCAAGGGTATCGCAGGCAAGCCTGATAATCTTTCCTCTTATAGACTCTACAATGCCATATTCTGCCATGAAACCAGCCTGCTCTGTCTCAGACATGATGCCTAATTCTGCCTCAAGCCTTGCACATGCTGCCACACATGGTATATTTTCACTGATCTGACCCCTCAATCTGCTCTCAATATCCTGGGCCTCTGGGAGCCTCTCCTCTGAGCAATTTATTAAAATCATCATTGGTTTCTGGGAGAGAAACTGGAAGCCCCTTATATGTTTCATCCTTTCTTCTATACCCTTAAGTGACATCAGTGGCTTCTCTTCATTGAGATGGGCAAGACATGCCTCAAGGAGCTCCTTTTCCTGCTGAAGCATGAGATTCTCTCTCTTTCCACCCTGCTTGGCAATCCGCTCAAGGCGCTGCTCAACCTGTGCCATATCTGAGAGGATAAAATCATAGATAACAGACCTATATGCCTGCGCAAGGTCTTCTTCAGGTTCTTCAAAATAAGGCAGGACAAGGATGAATGCATCACCCTGCCTTATCTGCTGAAAGATTCCAGGGTTTAATGAAGGTGTATCGGTAAGCTCAATCCTTGCATGGACAGTCTTTTTTGTCTTAAAAAAGGCGCTGAGATTTTCAAGTCTTTCATCAGGCACATCTATTATGGCGATGTTGCCTGAGCCTGCTCTACCATCCTGGGTAGTCCTGCTTAGTGCATGAAAGAATGTTGTCTTACCTGAGCCAGCCTTACCTATTATTGAGATATACATTTTACATCCCCTATTTAAAAAATTTATTTTTTCTTTTCCTGATTAAAGAGCATCTTTATATAGTAGGTTATCTTTGCCAGGAAGGACTGTTGCTGCAGCATGGCCTTTATCTTTTCCTCATCTGTGATATCCTCAGGAATCCCTTTTTTTTCAGCGATCACCCTTCTTGCCTTCTCTATGTCTACCATGTCCAAAAGCCCTGATCTCTCAATCTCCTTTAAGGCATCATCGTCAAAATCTTTAATCTTCCTGTAGATATCCCTATGAACCTCAAGGAGGACCCTTTTATTATCAGTTAGGGCAATCTTTACAGGTTTATAGATTATCTCACCCTCTGTATTTTTTGTCACCTTTGGATAAAAACTCTCCATATGTTTGGGGAGCATGCGGGCACAGCCATGGCTCCTATACCTGTATATACTTGTGGGCCAGATTGTCTCATGTATCAAAAAGGAGGGTAGGGATGTCCTTATGGCATACCTACCAAGAGGATTGTCTTTACCCGGAGGGACTAGCTCCTCTACAGGTTTGTTTTTTAATTCCATCTCCAACTGAACAGATTTAGGAACATGCCATACAGGGTCTTTTTCCTTGCCTATCACCCTGAATCTACCCTCAGGTGTCTTCCATTCAATATCCTTAAGATTAGAAACAGTTATGGGCATACCAAGGCAAAGGGGATAGGCAGCATCAAGGCTACCTTCCTTGAAAAAATAGAGCATCCTGTCAGGTATATTTATGATTATGCCATCCTGGATAATCTTGGGAACTATCTTTCTTGTATTGACCTTGAGCTGGGTGCCTGGCTGGAGTCTTGCCTTAGGGTCAAGCTGATTGTCGCTGATAAGCGTCTTTTTTTCAATGCCAAGTTTAGAGGCAATGAGCTCAATGGTATCGCCCTTTTCCACTGTATAGACCCCCTCACTGCCAATTATGATACTGGCATTGATGCTGGATACAGACATAAAGGGCACAAGAAAGACTATAAATAGACTCAGAAGCAATTTCATAGCCTTTAATCATATCATTTTTTATGAACTATCTTCAAAATAAAACGCATTTTCATTGAAATTACTGATATATTTGTGATACTTAACTGATAACACCTATGAAAAAGGTCTCGAAACCACTAAACATATCTCCATTATTTAGCCATAAGATCCATGCTGGTAATACAATGATGGGGCTGAATAGCAGGATGAGGGATCCATCCCTGATGGATCCAAACCTTGATGGGTTAAAGGAAGTATTATGGGATTAATAAATCTGTTATTTAACGACCCTGTTGCCTTTATTCTTATTGCTATACCGCTATTGTATTCTATTATAATCCATGAGCTTGCCCATGGATGGGTAGCATGGAGGATGGGGGATCCAACAGCAAAATGGCTTGGCAGACTCAGCCTTAATCCATTGAGACACCTTGACCCTATAGGAACAATAATGCTGTTCGTTTTTGGTTTTGGGTGGGCAAAACCTGTTCCAGTTAACTTTAATAACCTAAGAGATGAACGTAAGGGGCTAATCTTTGTATCTTCTGCGGGTATAGTTGCCAATATTATCCTTGCCTTTTTGTCGTTTTTGTTTCTAAGGCTCATGTCACCTTCGCCCTTCGGACATCTCTCGACCATGCTCTTTTATTTTGCAAGGATAAATATCATGCTTGCTGCGTTTAATCTTATCCCCATACCCCCCCTTGATGGCTCAAAGATACTTATGGGTTTTGCATCGAGGCGATTTCAATACACACTCATGAGACTTGAGCCCTATGGGATGTTTATTATCATAGGTCTTCTTTTTCTGGGTCTTCTCGACCCACTTATAGCCCTCTTCAGATGGGCAATACTTGGGGTTATAAGCCTGCTGATCCCATAACACCTGTAGTGCTTTTTTATGTTTTCCAGCCATTCCGATGCCTCATAGATTAAGATATATATGTGCCCCCTACCGATCAGGCAAACATTATTAAATGGACACACTATATACAATAGTTTATAATATCCCTGCATGATAAAAATCTCAGGTTTTGCCTGAAGAGTAAGGTAAGGAGGCTTTATGTTTAATGTATCAGAGGTTGCCACAGATGTTATCAAAAGATTTCTTGAAGGAAAGGACGGTCCCCAGTCAGTAAGGGTCATGATGATGGAGGGTGGCTGATCAGGGCCCTCATTGGGCATGGCTCTGGATGAGCCAAGAGAGGATGATGAGGTCTTCAATGAAAATGGTATTATGTTTCTCGTGAATAGGGAACTTTTTAATCAGGCAAAACCGATTATGATTGATTTCTTCCAGTCACCCTTGGGCGGTGGTTTTACGGTCCAGTCTGCATTATCCAAACAGGGGGGTTGCGGCAGCACCTGCAGTTGTTAATATGTATCTGTCTTAACCCGTAAGGTTCATAAGGTA
Source organism: Syntrophorhabdales bacterium (assembly GCA_018052995.1). Classification (GTDB taxonomy): domain Bacteria; phylum Desulfobacterota; class Syntrophorhabdia; order Syntrophorhabdales; family Syntrophorhabdaceae; genus DTOV01. The sequence goes on from JAGPMK010000020.1 coordinate 35,551, forward strand.
AAGCCTTTACAGGCTCTATATTTTCTGTGGATTATAGCAACCCTGTAAGGGCTTTTTCCCATAAAAATCTTTCATTCATTGCCATATTCACCAACAGAACAGCGCTAATTTATATTGAGCAAGGATGATGTTAAGATGGATTGCTGGTTAATAAAATATTTAATCTCTGAGATTGAATGATTAAAAAAATATAGATAGAATATTAACCGCATAGCTTAAATAAAAGTAATATTAAAAAGGTGTCCTTTTGATAAATATAAGAGAGGAGACAGAAAGGGTATTACCAAAAATCCCTTAAAGACAGTCAAGGCAATGGATAAAGATGCCCTGAATACCTTTTTAAAAAAATGCAGATACATCCTCACGGTTATACTCTGCCTTGCGGCAATAGGCATTGAGATATACTACAGCATATGCGATGAGGCATGCTCCTATCTCAAGGGAGACCTTTTCGGAATCCCCCTTGAATACATAGGCATAGGATACATGATTCTACTTATTCTTCTTTCCCTGATGAAAAAGGATCTGCCCCTTGTTATATTATTGTCTGGAGGCATGGGCATTGAGCTATATCTTGTGAGTTTTCAGATATGGCATAATGTTTACTGTCCCTATTGTCTTGCCTTTGGAGGTCTTCTTGTGGTTATATTTTTATTAAATTTCCGTATGAGACTTAAAAAAATCATTATCCTGTTAGCAGCTATAGGGCTTATTTTCTTCTCAATCTTTTTTAAAGGTGCTGTAGCACCCCTGTATGCTGCAGAGATGCAGATGCCCATCCCAGAATTCGGAAAGGGCCCTATAAAAGTAAGGCTATACACAGATTATTTCTGTCCGCCATGCAGGACAATAGAGCCAAAGATAGAGCCCATACTAACAGAGCTTGTCAACAAGAATATAATAACCCTTACCCTTGTGGATGCCCCTTCTTCAACTACATCAGCCATGTATAATAGATACTTTCTATTTATAATCAATGAGAAGAGGGACCTTGAAAATGCCCTTCTTGCTCGCTCAGTTCTGATTGGTGCAGCATTAAGAAAGATAAAGGAACAGACAAGGCTCGAGGGTTACCTGAATGATAAATGGATAAGATTCAAGCCCTTTGATACAAAACCTGTCTTATATATAATGAATAATTATCTTAAGGATGACCGCATAAACGCAACCCCTTCATGCATAATTGAGAACCAGGGTCAAAAAAAACAGTATGTAGGAGAGATTGAGGTATTAAGTGCCCTTGAAGATATAAGAAAAAAGAACTCCAGATAAATCCTGGCAGGGACATGTTAAGAGCTTGATGCTAGCTTATTAACCTATCTTATAAAAACCGTTCCTTAATGGCGGGATGAAATATATGGTTGTGAAATTTTTTATCTCTATAAAAAAATTTTTTCTCCGTGACCTTACGCCCCAACGTATCTTTGTCTTAAGCTTTCTCTTTATAATCA